>CAJXVA010000087.1 GCA_913061055.1 uncultured Pseudomonadota bacterium | reverse complement strand
ACGAGATGTAGAGAGGTCTCGTGGGCTCGGAGATGTGTATAAGAGACAGGAGATCCTACGGCTCGGTGCGTTGGTGTCGGACTTCCTCACCTTCGCCCGTCCCACGGCCATCAACGCTCGCCCCACCAACCTCTGCGAGCTGATCGAGCACGTCGCAAGCCTCGAGCGCCCGGTCGCCAACGAGATCGGCATCACGCTCATCACCGTCTGCGAGACCCGCGACATCCCGGTCGAGGTCGACCGGCAACGGATCGAACAAGTCCTGCTCAACTTGCTCCGCAACGCACTCGAGGCCGTACGCGACGAAGACGAAGGCCGGGTCGAGCTCTCCGTCCATCAAGACGGAGCCGGCGCTCGAATCGTCGTCGCCGACAACGGTCCCGGCATCGACGAAGCGGTCGCCCTGCGGATCTTCGAGCCCTTCTTCACGACCAAAGAAACCGGGACTGGGCTCGGCATGGCGATCGCCCACAAGATCGTCGACATGCACGGCGGGCACCTGAAGATCGACAGCAGCGCCGGAGCCCGCATCAGCCTGGTGCTTCCACCCCGTCCTCCACACCCGGCCCCGGGAAAACCCTCGAGCTGATCAGGGCGAGTCCCCGCAGGCGGGGAACCGAGTCCAATACAGTTACATCGAACCGACGAGCGACGCGTCAGTCCTCCTGTGCGGACCTGCGCTCTCGCGATCACGAGCCTGTTTCTTGCCTCGGGTTGCCGGGGAGCGACGCCTGCCACCTCGGTTCCGAACGCATCCTCGGCCCTCGCCAGTCCGGGGTCCTGCCACGGAACCGAGGGCGAGACTCGGCCGCTCCTGGTGGAGTGGCCAGCCGCGGACCGGGCCCAACTGGAAGCGGCCGCGGGACAAGGCCTCGTCGCCGTTCGCTACGACGGCTGCCAGATGCAGATCCTGTCGCGCTGCGAACTCGAAGGCGGGTACGACTATCACGCGCTCACGCAGAAGCGGGACGAGCTGCGCATCCGTGATCGCGATGCGTTGTGGGCCAAGATCCCCCTCGGCGCGGCCCGCCTGGAGGCAGCCTTGTCTCGCGACGGACAGCTCAACGTCGACATGATGGTCGTCGGCCAACGTGAGGCCAACGTCGCTCAGGCACGCGCGGTCGGGAACGGGGCCGCATGCGGTGGGGCCACGCATGTCGTCACAGCGATGACCGTGGGCGCGTTCTCCTTGTACACGGGCCGGGCGATTCAAGGTGACGTCCAGGCATCCGCCCAAGGTGCTGGGGGCGGCGGGCAACTCGCTCGCTCCACCGAGACCTTGCGCAGTGATGGAGACCTCGCACGGTGCAGCGCAGCGATGCCGGCTGATACCCAGCCCCCCGCCCAGTGTGGGGCCCTGCTGCGGGTGGAGCTCGCACCGCTCGGCGCAGGCGGAGCTTTGATCTCCGATGCGGATGCTCGAGACGCGACGGAAGCTCAGGCGCTGCGCGAGGCATCACAGCGCTGGCAAGGGGTCCGACGAGGGTCCCGGATTGGGACGGGGCTCACCGCGGCCGGTGCTCTCGGCGCGGTGGTGTTCGTCGTGGTGCGGTCCGCTCAGATCGCATCTGCCGAGTTTGACCGGGACCTGGAGGCCAGGACTGCGGACGAGGATGACCCTTTCTTCGCCAACGATGCGGAGCGGCAGCGGGCTGCGCAGCGAGTCGCCGAGCTGGACTCCGACATCGACAGATACAAATCTAGCCGCCGTACGGCGGGTTTCGTGGGCGTCGGACTGGCCGTTGGCGCAGGGGCTCTCCTCGGGCTCGCCGCCGGGGCGCGCAACCGTTCGCACACCCTGGAACGCCGCGCCGACACGCTTTCGGTCGCCCCATTCGGCGGCCCGGGCGTCGGTGGAGTCTCCATCGAAGGCCGCTTCTGAACGCGATACCCTCCGCGCCATGCGAAAGGTCCGCCGCCGCGACGCGCTCGAGTACCACACCACCGGACGCCCCGGAAAGATCGAGGTGGTCGCCACCAAGGCGCTCAACAGCCAGCTCGACCTCTCCTTGGCGTACTCGCCGGGCGTCGCCGAACCATGCCTCGCGATCAAGGACAACCCGGCCGATGTCTACAAGTACACCGCCCGCGGCAACCTGGTCGCGGTGATCACCAACGGCACCGCGGTGCTTGGGCTTGGCAACATCGGTCCGCTCGCGTCGAAGCCAGTGATGGAGGGAAAGGGCGTGCTGTTCAAGAAGTTCGCCGACATCGATGTGTTCGACCTCGAGCTCGATGCGAACGACCCTGATCAGTTCATCGAGTGCGTGGCCGCGCTCGAGCCCACGTTCGGTGGCATCAACCTCGAAGACATCAAGGCCCCGGAGTCGTTCTACATCGAGGAGAAACTCCGGGAGCGCATGAACATCCCGGTGTTTCACGACGACCAGCACGGCACCGCGATCATCTCGGGGGCGGCGCTGATCAACGCGGCGTTCCTTCAGAAGAAGGAACTCCCCGATCTCAAGGTCGCGGTCAGCGGAGCCGGAGCATCCGCCGTTGCGTGTGCGCGCTTCTTCGTCAGCCTGGGCGTTCAGCGGAAGAACGTCATCATGTGCGACTCGACCGGTGTCATCTACAAAGGCCGAACCGAGCGCATGAACAGCTCCAAGGAGCAGGTCGCGGTCGAAACCGACGCCCGCACGCTGGCGGATGCGGTGAAAGGAGCCGACGTGTTCCTGGGCCTCTCCGCTGGAGGGCTGCTCAGCAAGGAGGTCGTCAAGACGATGGCCGAGCGCCCGATCGTGTTCGCGCTGGCCAACCCCGATCCAGAGATCCCGTACGACGACGCCAAAGAAGCCCGGCCCGACGCGATCGTGGCGACGGGGCGAAGCGATACCCACAACCAGGTCAACAACGTCCTTGGCTTTCCGTTCATCTTTCGCGGTGCGCTCGACGTCTCCGCGACGACGATCAACGAGGAGATGAAGGTCGCGGCCGCCAAAGCGCTCGCCGAGCTGGCACGCAGAGACGTCCCCCAGGTGGTCTCTCTTGCCTACGGGCAGGACTACACCTTCGGGCCCGACTACATCATTCCCAAGCCCTTCGATCCTCGGGTGCTTCACTGGGTTGCGCCCGCCGTCGCCGAAGCGGCCGTGAGCTCCGGCGTCGCCACGCGCCCCTACGACGAAGCGGCCTACCGGGAGCACCTCAAGGGGCTTCTCGGACAGTCTGCCGCGGTCATGCGCCGCTTCCTCAAGCAGGCGGCGAGCGAGCCCAAGAGCATCGTGTTCCCCGAAGCGACCAAGCCTGCCGTGCTTCAGGCCGTCTCCGTCATCGTGGACGAAGGCTTCGCGACCCCGGTCCTGGTCGGTAACCGAGCTGAAGTCGAAGCCGTCGTGCGGGAGCACGAACTCGACCTCGACCTCAGCAAGATCGAGATCGTCGATCCTGCGACTGACGACAAAGCGGCCGACTACCACGCCCGCCTGTATGAGAAGCGCCAACGCCGGGGAGAGGGACGCCGCGCCACCGCCCGCCGGCTCGAGTCACCGCTGGACTACGCCCTGATGATGGTGGACGCGGGACGGGCCGACGGCATCGTTGCCGGACACGACATGCACTACCCCGACGCCCTTCGGCCCGCGCTGCAGATCGTCGGACCCGCGGATAAGACCAAGCGCATCGCGGGCATGTATCTGATCCTGCACAAGCGAGGCACGCTGTTCTTCGGCGACACCACAGTCAACGTCGCTCCCGATTCGGACACGTTGGCGGACATCGCCGAGATGGTGGCCGATGCCGCCGTCACGTTCGACGCCGATCCTCGGATTGCCATGCTCAGCATGTCCAACTTCGGCTCGGTCGATCACCCAGCTGCCCACAAGGTCGCCAAGGCGACGGCCACGCTCCGTGCCCGTCGCCCCGACCTCATGGTCGAGGGCGAACTGCAAGCGAACTACGCGGTGAACTACGACCTGCAAAAGCGCTCGTTCCCGTTCTCGACCCTCGAGGGCCCGGCCAACGTGCTGATCTTTCCCAACCTCGAGGCCGGCAACATCGCCTACAAGCTCATGCGCGAGCTCGACGGGGTCACGGCGGTCGGCCCAGTGCTGTTGGGCATGGCAAAACCGGTGACGGTTCTCGAGCGCGACTGCGACGTGGACAACATCGTGTTCATGACCGCACTGACCGTCGTCCAGGCCCAGACCGCCGCTCGGCAGGCCGACTGAAGCCGGTCCAGCCTCGGCCCGATGCTCCGCGTTGCTCAGCCCGGGCGCACGGAGCATCGGTCACACTCCACCGAGCAGCACCACGGCCGCGGGGATGCTCTTGCCCACCGGATGGCGGAGCTTCGCGTGTTGGACGAGCGCACCAGCCATCAGCAGCGCGAGACCACTGGAGGCGAAGAAGGCGAGCGCCTCCACGTGCACTCCGATTCCCGCAGCCACCAAGCTCGAAGCCGGCAACGTGGCTAAACCCGTGCGTAGCCGAGCCGGCGCAGACGCTTCAGTCCGAGCCGCCGAACATCGCCATGACCTCGGCTTCGGTGAGTGTCTTCCGCTCGCCGGCCAAAGTGTATGTGTCGGGCTTCTTGTCGATGAACCATTCCTGGACCAGCTCGAACCCCGCCTGGTCCTCCAGCGTGCCAAACAGAAGGCTCAGCGATCCCTGCGCCGGTCCGGGCGCAGTGATTCGATAGAAGAGCCCGGTTCCGCACTCCGAGCAGAAGCCTCGTTCGGCCCACGGCGACGAGGTGTAGGTTCGGATCTTGTCTTCGCCCGACCAGTCCACCTCCTTGGCGGAGATTCCGAGTAACGGCCCACCGGTCCACCGCCGGCACATTCCGCAGTGACAGGCGCTCACCTCGGTGCTGGTCTCCGCAGAATACGAGACAGCCCCGCACAGACACTTCCCAGTTCCCTTCATCGCGGACACCATAGCGCGCCGCGATCCGGCCGGGGCGGCAAGCGCTGCGCCCGGCCGCGAGGGGCAGCGGGCGGCGGCACGAGTGCCGTGCCCCTCAGGCGTAGACCTGCAACGCGCCTGGCAGCACCTCGATGACCCTGGGCTGCACGTACAGCACCTCCCCGTCGAGCATCACGTTCGTAGGGCCCTCGAGCTCAAACTCGACTCGGCTGGGCTGGCTCCCGCGAACGGCATCCAGGGAGAGGTGCTTGCCCTCGAACAACTTCGGGAACGCCCGCAGCAACCCAATGCGCCCCAACGCGCCCACGTGCACCACGTCGACCTTGCCGTCGGCCGTGTCAGCATCGGGCGCCATCATCATGGTGCCGCCCGTGAACTTGCTGTTGCAGATCGCGATGAACGCAGCCGGGTCTCGGTTCCACTCCCCGCCGTCTTCGCGGATCGGATAGAGGTTCGGTGCCAGACCCAAGGTCTCCGCGATGACGCTACCGATGTAGCCGAACTCGCCCCAGTTCTTGTAACGAGCCGCGCGGGAGTTGACGTCCGCGGCGAACCCGATCGCGAACAGGTTGATGTAGAAGTTCTCGCCCTTGTCGTGCTCGATGCGCACGACATCGACCGTTCGGGTGCGCTTCTCCAGCAACGCCCCAAGGGCGTGTCCCGCCCCATCCTTGTCCCCGGGCTTCATGAAGTCCCGAAGGAACGAGTTGCCGGTGCCGAGGGGAAGGAAGCCCAGCTGCGCCGGATCGCCGTCGTCCTCGAGCGCCAACGGGAACATCCCGTTGACCAGCTCGTAGCCGGTTCCGTCACCCCCAACCGCGAGGAAGCGTCGCTGCCCCTGCGACCACGCCTTCTGCACGAGCTCCACGGCTTCGCCAGGTCCCGACGTCGTGACGACCTCGATCTCCAGCCCTGCATCCTCGAGCCGCTTGATGGCTGCGGGGTATTCTTTGCCACATCGACCACCACCGGCCGCAGGATTGACGACAGCCAAGAACTGCATGCGATTGCTGGATACCACGGCCACGGTGGGCTGCGCCCAACACGCAATTTGTCAAACTGACCACTTCAGGCTATTTGGTCATTGTGGTGTCCGGTCCACAGCACGACGAGGTCGTCGCCAAGCTCGAGGCGCTGATCGGCGACCTCCACGGCGATGGGCCACAAGTCCGGAAGCGGCGCCAGATCCTCCGTGCGGCCACGGAGTTGTTCGTCGCCCAGGGCTACCGCAAGACGTCCGTCGCTGAGGTGGCGACCGCCTCCGGTGTCGCCAAAGGGACGGTCTACCTCTACTACAAGACGAAGACGGATCTGCTCTTCGCCGCGGTGGCGATGGAGAAACTGGAGTTCCTGGGTCGGTTTGCGGCGTTGTTCGACAACGATCTGCCCGCGCGGACGCGCCTTCAGACCTGGATCTTTGGCGCACTGACCATCGCGTCCATCGCACCGCTCAGCGCTCGCCTCCTCTGCGGCGATCGTGAACTCGCGGCGGTCTTCGCCGATGCTCCTGCGGCATTCCTCGAGAGCCAACATGCCGAGGGTGAGGCGATGTTGGCGGAGCTCGTCACGGAAGCCGCTGCGCCCCACGAGCTTCCTCGCGCAGTGATTGCCGCCAGGGTCCGAGCGTTGTCGGTCACGCTCATGACCGGACCCCAGCTGCACGCCATGGCCGCGATCCGTGGCCCCGCCCCGGACACACTCTCCGAAGAGCTGACCGAGCTTCTGCTCGATGGATTGACCGCCCCCGTGAGGACCTCATGACCGCGCTGCATCGTCGCCACACGCTCGCCCTCCTGCTGGGCATCGCCGCCACCTCTTTGCTTCCGGGCGCAGCGTGGGCCGAGCCGCCCGCCGACAGCGACCCGGGTTTTGCCGTCTACGTGATGAACCGCCTCGATGACCTCTTCCGAGGAAAGTCGAGCCACGGGCGCTCGAGCATGGAAGTGAAGACGGAGCACTTCACGCGGACCCTGGAGATGGAAGCGTGGTCGAAGGGCACCGAGTACTCCCTGATCCGGATCCTCAGCCCCAAGAAGGAGGCCGGCATGGCCACGCTCAAGGCCGGCAACGACCTGTTCTCGTATCTGAACAAGACCGGGCGCACGATCAAGATCACCGGCGGCATGTTGGGCGCGTCGTGGATGGGGAGCCACTTCGACAACGACGACCTCGTTCGCGAGACCCGGCTCTCCGAAGACTACGAGCTCGCGCTCACCTACAAAGGCACCGTCGCGGACGAGCCGATCTACGTGTTCACGTTGACGCCCAAGCCCGACACGCCGGTCGTCTGGGGAAAAATCGAGACCGTCATCCGGCAGAGCGACCTCATGCCGCTGAGACAAGCCTTCTACGATGAAGAAGGCGAGCGCGTGCGCGAGCTGATCTTTGGTGGCCACCGAATCGTCGGCGGCCGCCTGCTCCCCACGACGCTCACCATGAAGCCGCTGGACGCCCCCGGCGAGTACACCAAGTTCACGTACCACTCGCTCGAGTTCGACGTTGACCTCGACGACGACTTCTTCAGCGTGCAACGCCTCAAGGCCCTGTAGTGAACGCGTTCTCCCTCGCATGGCGCAACGTGTGGCGCAACTCTCGACGCAGCGGCGTCACCATCGCGGCGATGGCGTTCGCGCTGCTCACGATGCTCGCCTACGGCACGCTCTCCGAAGGCATGCTCAAGAAGAGCGAGGCCTCCCTGCTCGACCTCGAGGTCGGCGACGTGCAGGCGTTCGCGCTCGAGTACCGAGACAAACCGTCACTGTATGAGCGGGTCGAGAACGACGCGGCGGTGATCGGGGCACTCGAGGAGGCGGGCATGCCGGTCGCATCAAGGCTGCTCGGCTCGGGGTTGATCGCGTTCGAGCAAAACTCCGCCGGCGCCAATCTGCGCGGCATCGATGTGCTCCGCGACGCCCGAGTGAGCAAGATCGGCGAGCGGGTCGTCCGAGGCTCGTGGCTACAGCCCGAGGACATCGAGGGCGTCGTCGTCGGCTATCGCCTCGCCAAGATCCTGAATGCGGATGTCGGAGACGAAGTCGTCCTGCTCAGCCAAGCCGCAGACGGCTCGACCGCCAATGCCTTGTTCACCGTCCGCGGCGTGCTCGGCAGCAGCACCGAGGCCGTCGACCGAGGCGGCGTCTTCCTCACCCAAGCCGCCTTCCGCGAGTTCTTCGTTGTCGACGAAGGCGCCCACCAGCTGATCGTGCGCCGCTCCGACGGGGAGTCTCTCGCGGTGACTGCCGAACGCGTGGTCAAGCTCGCCCCGGGCCTCGACGTCGTGACCAGGCGCGACTTGATGCCCACCGTCGCCCAGATGCTCGACAACGCCGAGGTGAGCTCGGCGGTCATGATGCTGATCGTCTACACCGCCATCGGGATCGTCCTGCTCAACGCGATGCTCATGGCGGTCTTCGAGCGGATCCGGGAGTTTGGCATCCTCAAGGCGCTGGGTGTCGAGCCCGGCGGCGTCCTGCGGCTGATCTTTGCTGAGACGCTGCTGATGACGTTGTGCGCCCTCGCGCTCGGACTCCTGCTGAGTATTCCAGCGCTTTGGTACCTGTCCTCGGTGGGACTCGACATCGGCAGCAACGTCGACTTCGCCGGCTTGGCCATCGACTCGCAGTGGGTCGCCGTGGTGCATCCAGGCGCCTTCGTGAACCCCATCGTCACCCTGGTCGTGGTCGTCTTTGCGGCGACCCTCTACCCCGCGATTCGTGCCGCTCGCCTGGAGCCGCTCGAAGCGCTCCGGCATCGCTGAGGACCCATGTTCGACCGCAAGCTCATCGCGCTGGCCTGGCGAAACCTGTGGCGGAACCGTCGCCGCACCCTCATCACGCTGTTTGGGATCGCGTTCGGTTCGATGCTCGCCGTGCTCGCCACGGGCATCGGCGACTCCAGCTACGCCTCGATGATCGACCGGGCAGCCGAGATGTCGAGCGGTCACGTGACCGTTCAGCACCCGGAGTTCGTCGACCTCCCCAGCGCGACCAAGACGGTCGAGAATGCCGAGGCCGCCGCCGCCGAGGCGCGATCGCTGCCGCAGGTCCGGGCCGCGGTCGTCCGACAACAGGGCTCGGTGATGCTCGCCACGGCGCGCCAAAGCTCCGGCACCTACTACATCGGCATCGACCCGGAGCAGGAGACGCCGGCAACCCTCGAGACGCTCGAGCAGGTGGTGGACGGCGAGATGTTCCCCACCGCGAGCGGTGGTGGCATCGTGCTCGGCGAGGCATTGGCGGAGAACCTGGGCGCCAAACTCGGCAAGCGCGTCGTCTACACGGTGACCGACAAGCAGGGCGAGATCGTCTCGGGCCTGGCGCGCGTGCGCGGCATCGTCCGCACCGGCATCCGGTCGGTCGACGCGTCGCTGTGTTATCTGCCCCTGGACACCGTTCGGGAGACGCTCGGCTACGGGCCGGCCGAGGCCACGACGGTCGCCGTGTTCGTCGAGGACAACCGGCAATCGGATGCAACGGCGGCGGCGCTTGCCGCCAAGCTCGGCACCACGCAGGAGGGTGGGCCCGCCGTGCTCACGTGGAAAGAGAGCCAGCCCCAACTCCGGGCCTTCATCGACATGAAGGTCAACGGAACTCTGATTCTCGAAGCCATCATCATGCTGTTGCTGGCCGCGGGCATCTTCAACAGCCTGTTCGTGAGTGTGATGGAGCGCCTGCGCGAGTTTGGCATCATGCTCGCCATCGGCTTCACCACCGCCCAGCTGTTTGCGCTGGTGATGTGGGAGAGCCTGTTCCTCGCGGTGTCAGGGCTGCTCGCGGCCGTGGTCGTCACCGCGGCGCCCTACTACCACCTGTCCACCACCGGGATCGACACCGCGCAGATGTATGAGGGCGGGGTCGAAGTCGCGGGCGTGGGTATGGATGCGGTGATCTACTGCCGCATCTACCCCGAGTCGGTGGCCGCAATGGTCGTCATCATCGTGCTCGCCACCCTCGTCGCGGGCCTGTACCCGGCGTGGCGAGCCGGCCGGGTTCAGCCCGCAATCGCGATCAAGGAGCTGTGAGTCGCCATGTCCGAGACCCCCATCGTCGCCACCCATGACGTCAGCCGCGTGTTCACCCAGGGCAAGATCGAAGTCCGCGCCCTCGACGGGGTGAGCGTCGAGATCCACGCGGGGGAATTTCTCGCGTTCACCGGCCCGTCCGGGTCGGGTAAGACCACGCTGCTCAACCTCATCGGAGCCCTCGACACCCCGACCTCCGGCCGGGTTGAACTCGAAGGCAAAGACCTCGCCTCGATGGGCCGAAGTGCCCGCAGCCACATTCGTCGAGACCGGATCGGCTTCGTCTTCCAGGCCTACAACCTGATCCCGGTGTTCACCGCCTTCGAGAACGCGGAGATGGTGGTCCGGCTGCAGGGCGTCTCAGAAGAGGAACGGACCGCGCGCGTGAACAAGCTCCTCGCGGACGTGGGCCTGGAGGGGCTGGAGGACCGCCGGCCAGACGAGCTCTCGGGGGGACAGCAACAGCGCGTCGCGATCGCACGCGCACTCGCGACCCAGCCTGCGATCGTGCTCGCCGACGAGCCGACCGCCAACGTGGACTCGGGAACGGCGGACACCCTGCTCGACCTGATGCAGAAGCTCAACGAGGAACGCGGGGCCACCTTCTTGTTCTCCACTCACGACCCGCGGGTGATGGAGCGTGCGAAGCGGGTTGTTCGGCTGGTCGATGGCCGGGTCGATAGCGACGAGCGCCGAACCCCATGACCGCGGCCCTCCTCGTCGCACTCGCGCTCGGCCCGGCCGCGCCCGACTCCGACGAAGTTGGGGAGAAGCCGGCGTGGCTCGAAGGGGTTGAGAGCTGGGACGAAGCGCCCCCAAGCCAAGAGCCGAGCCCTGAGCCAACGCCACTCCCCGAAGGGGACGACGCGCCGCCGTCATGGCTGGAGGACGTCGAGACCTGGGACCCTCAGGCCGACGGGGAGCCCGAGCCATCTGAAGTGCCGGCGGCGCGGGAGGAACCGGTGCCCCCCGAACGCACCGGCACGGTCACCGGCGCCATTCGACTGGTCGGCGCGTTCTTGCGTCAACGTCCCGATGTTCGCGAGCTTGGCGTGGAAGATGACGGATTGCTGGCCGTGGTCGGCCGCATCATCGCGACGCAGGAAGTCTCCGAACGGGTGGAGTTTGAGTTCAACGCGTTCGTCGATCTCTCCCGTGCGCCCTCGAACCTGGGCGGAACCTTCGCGACGACGGGCTCGTTCGAAACCCCATACCGCGCTCCGGGACTGACGTTTGCGCTGTGGGACGGCAACGGACTGCAAGGCCAAGTCGGGATCGACCGTGCTCGCGTCCACGTCGATGCAGGACCGGTCGCGCTGGACGTTGGGCGATTCCCGGTCAACTACGCCACCACCACCCTGTTCACCGTCAACGACGTGTTCGCTCCGTTCTCCGCCACCGCGATCAACCGAGCGTTCAAGCCGGGGGTCGATGCGGTACGGGCGGGCGGATCGATCGGCCGCAACGGCGCACTCGAGGGAACCGCCGTGCTGGGTACGGACGAACATGGGCGGGTCGCCTGGGGCCGCAGCGCGATGCTGCTGCGTCCCAGCGTCGTGGCATTGGAGTTCGAGTGGTCCGCCATCGGCGGCAAGGTGGCCGAGCGGTGGATCGTCGGCGGCGGCCTGCAGGGCGACCTGGGCCGGGTCGGGATCAGGGCGGAGGGTCATCTGGGCGTTCCGGACCGCGATGGCGACGGGCATGACCAAGCGGAGCCGCTGCATGGCCGGGTGGCGGCGGGGCCGAATCTCAACTTCGCGTGGCGCAGCTCCACCATCGCGCTCGAGTACGCGTACCTCTCCGATGGTGCCCAAACCCCTTCGGGCTACCTCGCCCACTTCGGCGAGCGGTTCCCCGACGACCTCCCCTACCTGGGGCAGCACTACGTCGGTGCCAACACGGGTGCCGAGTTCACCCCGCTGTTGCGAGGAGTCGCGGTCGCGATCGTCAACGCGGCCGACGGTTCGGGGACGGCGGGCGCGTTCCTGAGCTACAGCCTCGCGGACGAAGCCGACCTGGCGCTGGGCGCCTACGTGCCGTGGGGCGCCTCCCTCACCCCGACCGCCCTGCGCAGCGAGTTCGGCGCCTCGCCGCTGGTGATCTTCCTGCAAACGCAGGCCTATTTCTAAAAGCCCTTGACGTTCGTCCCGGCGGTGTCATGTTGCTCGCCTACGATGGTCCGCTTCTGCACAGCTGAACGCGCCTGCCGACTGGCTCTGGTCCTCGCGGACACAGCGACAGCCGAACGCATGCGCGCATGCTGTGCACGGACCTCCCCCGCCATCCCGATGGTGGGGAACGACGACACCGCGGACTAACCTCCCGGACGTCCCCCCAAAAGGCCCCGTACGCAGCAGCGCACGGGGCTTTTTTGCGTCTTCCAACGAAGCGCGCGGGCCACCGAGACCGCCCGCACCCCTGCGGGCCTACGGCCAGATGCGGCCCGTCCTGACGCATCCAGCCGGTTCAAGCTTCGGGACTTTGAGGGAGCAACGCTCCAAGGAACGAGAAGATGGTCACCAAAACCCACGTCAACATCGGCACGATCGGCCACGTCGATCACGGCAAGACCACCCTCACCGCGGCATTGAGCCTGGTGTGCGCGCACGACTTCGGCGGCACCGCCAAGGGGTTCGAGCAGATCGACAACGCCCCCGAGGAACGCGAGCGTGGCATCACGATCAACACCGCGCACGTGCAATACGACTCACAGACGCGGCACTACGCGCACATCGACTGCCCGGGCCACGCCGACTACGTGAAGAACATGATCACCGGTGCGGCTCAAATGGATGGCGCCATCTTGCTCGTCGACGGATCGCAGGGCCCCGAGCCCCAGACCCGTGAGCACGTGTTGCTGGCCCGTCAGGTGGGTGTGAAGCACCTGGTGGTGTTCGTGAACAAAGTTGACCTCAGCAACGAAGAGCTGCTCGAGCTCGTCGAGCTGGAGACCGCCGAGTTGCTCGAGGCCAACGGCTTCGAGGACACGCCGATCGTTCGAGGTTCGGCCCTGCAAGCGATGCAGGCCGCGACCGAGGGCCGCTGGGATGACCCGGCGATCCTTGCCGTGCAGGGATTGGTCCGTGCCGTCGATGAGCACGTGGTCGAGCCCGAGCGGGACTTCGAGGGCGCATTCCTCATGCCCGTGGAGAACGTGCACACGATCGAAGGTCGCGGGACCGTGGTCACCGGTCGGGTGTCGCGCGGCATCCTGCCTCGGGGCGGAACGGTCGAGGTCGTCGGAGAGCACAGCGATGAGCACGTGGTCACCGGCATCCAGGCGTTCCATCGCGACATCCCCGAAGCCCGCGCCGGCCTCAACGTCGGTTTGCTGCTTCGTGGTGTGAAGCGGGATCAGATCGCCCGTGGCTCCGTGCTCGCCCTTCCCGGCAGCATTGCGCCACACCGCCGGGGCACGGCGGAGGTCTTCGTGCTTCGCAAGGACGAAGGCGGACGCCATACCCCGTTCGGCACCGGGTACACGCCGCAGCTCTTCTTCGGCGTGACGGACGTTTCGGCCGCACTCCAAACCGGAGGCGACCTGGTCCACCCCGGCGACCGCGCGACCGTGGACTTCGAGCTGCAACACGCGGTGGCGGTCGAAGTCGGGATGCGCTTCGCGATGCGCGAGGGCGGCAAGACGGTGGGCGCGGGCCTCGTGACCCGCATCCGCTGACACAACAAGGGGCGGCCTGCAGCTGCGGGTCGCCCCTCTTTCATTCAGGACCCCGACAACCGCACCACAGTTTCCTGACGGGCAACGGACCGTTCCCACCCGCCGGTACCCAGGGGCGCTACGCTTGGGGTCGTGCACCACCGCCGAAGCTTCCTCCGCGGAGCAGCGAGTCTCACGCTCGGCGGCTGTGCCCGCCCCAAAGAGCAGCACCAAGCCATGTCCGACATCGTCCTGCCCACGCTCTTCATCCCACACGGTGGTGGTCCATGGACCATCGTCGACATGGGCATGCGCGACGCCTATGCCCCACTGCGCGCCTACCTCGCGACGATGGCGGACGACCTCCCGCGCCCCCCTCGCGCGATTCTCTGCGTCTCTGCGCACTGGGAGCAGAGTGTTCCGACCGTGCAATCGGCACCACGCCCGCCGATGCTCTACGACTACGGGGGATTCCCCGCCGAGGCCTATACCTACCAGTGGAATGCACCGGGCGATCCTGAGGCGGCGGCCCTCGTCCGGGACCACCTGGGCAGCGCCGGTTTCGACACCGCGGCCGACGACCGCCGCGGCTTCGACCACGGTGCGTTCGTGCCCTTGATGGTCCCCTTCCCCGAGGCGAACATCCCAACCTTCCAAGTGTCCCTGTTGGGATCGCTCGACCCGCAACAGCACCTGGCGATGGGTCGTGCACTGGCCCCGCTACGGAAACAGGGCATCCTGATCGTGGGTAGCGGAATGAGCTATCACAACATGCGGGGATTCGGCGCCGCGCGCCAGGGAGGGGCGGGTCGGCGGCAAGTCGCGGAAGACTCGAAAGCGTTCGACGACTGGATGGTCGAATCGGCTCTGGCCGCGCCGTCGGAACGGGCCCAGCGACTGGCCGAGTGGTCGCAAGCCCCCGCCGCCCGAGCTTGCCACCCGCGCGAGGAACACCTGCTCCCGCTCATGGTCGCGGCGGGCGCTGCCGAAGAAGACCCGGCCACGATCGGGTTGCAGACGCAGCTGATGATGGCGCACGTCAGTGCGGTTCAGTTCGGCTGAGGTCGTCTTCACGACGACACCTCGCCGCGGACAACAACCGGGCATGCGTATCTTTCTTAGCTTGATGCTCGTCGCCCTCGCCTCCGGATGCGACGAGGCTTGCACCGAGATCGCCGTCGCCTCGGTCTCCCTCCAGGTCGAGAGCGGAGATGGCGCGCGGCCGCTCCCCGACGCCGAGGTGTCGTTCACGCTGGATGACGGGCCGGTGCGCGCCGCGGAACACGTCGGTGATGGAGAGTTCGTGCTTGCCTACGAAGAAGCCGGGACGTTCGAGGTTCAGATCGGTGCCGACGGCCACGAACAACTCGAGCGTTCCTATGCGGTGGTGTTGGAAGAGGGCGGATGCCACGTCGAGCCGGTCGACGAAGTCGTCGTGCTTGCGGTTGAAGAATAGTCGCGGCGCCTTCAAGGGATCGTGTACGGAGTGTCGAGCCGAGGCAGGCCTGCGGGTTCGGGCAGGGTGAAGTGCCACCACTCTCGGGCGTAGGGCTTGAACCCCACTCGCGTCATCGCAGCTCGCAGCGTCTTTCGGTGCACCATCGCGTCTCCGCGGGCCGCAGCGTAGTGGCTCTGTGGGGAGAATGTGTCCCATGCGCTGCCCATGTCGAGCGGCGTCCCATCCGCCGATTCGAGCGTCACATCGACGGTGTTTCCGCGAGCGTGATTGCTGTGGCGCGCGGCGTAGCCTCCGCGCAGGAGCTCCTCACGACCCGATGCCTCCGCCCAGGCGACCATCGCTTCGCTGGCCCGGGCCGGGCGGTATGCGTCGTAGACCCGCAACCGGAGCCCGGAGTCGGCGAGGGACGCCTGCACGCGGCGCAATGCAGCCGCGGTACTCCGATGAACCCACAACACTCCCGGGGCGTAGCCGGGGAGCGGGGCTTCGGTGAAGTTGTCGGCGCCCGCGTATCGAACATCAAGCACCACGCCCGAGACCGCCTCCGGCAGGACGACGAAGCCCGACGGCGGCGCTCGAACCACCGCCGGGGTCGGAGGGCGTTTCTTCGGGGGTTCGACAACCGGCTGAGGCTCCACCGGCACGACCTCGTCGACCGGCGGCGGCGCTGGTTCGCGCGCGCAGCCCACCGCAAGAAGAAGCGTCGCGGCGAGAGCTTCACGCATGTGGCTCGTGCCCAACAACCCGCGAGAGATGTCGACCCGCCACCCAGTCCTCCGAGGCGAAGTCGACCGCAAGTCCCGCCGCTTCGAACACGGTTCGAGCCTGTCCGAGTTCGAGCAGGAATCTCCGACTCGGTTTTTCGTGCCGGGTCAGGTTGGTGATCGTGGGATGGATCCAGATCGCCGTCCCGCCGGGTCCCAACGCATCGGCAACCGCGGACCAAAGCGAAGGCTGGAGGTAGTTCGAACACAGCACCGCCGACCAAGGGCCTTTGGGAAGCGGCGCCGTTTCGAGATCGACACACCGCGTCGTCAAGGGCACCTCCGTGGCCGCCGCAACTTGGCTCGCTCGCTCGAGTGCCACCTCGGACACGTCGCAAAGCGTGACCTCCAGGCCTCGTCCCGCGAGCCAGAGGGCCTGTGCGCCATCGCCCCCTGCCAGGTCCAACAACCGCCCCTGGCTCGGAATCCACGACATCACCGACCGCAGCGCCACACTCGGGCCAGGGGTCGGCAAGGCTCGCCCGCGATACTTCGCATCCCAGCGGGTGGCGTCCTCATCAGCCATGCCCAAGTCTCGCACGCCGGGGTGCGGTACAGTCCGGGCCGGCCATGATCATCTTCGGCACCCGGACGACCAACCCCACGGCAGGACAGGGCCTGTTCAACTGCCCGCGCTGCGGCCCGCAGAAGCCCTACACCCACAAGAAGCAGAAGCGCTGGTTCACGCTCTACTTCATCCCGGTCATCCCACTGGGAACCGCCGGGGAGTACCTGGAGTGCGACGCGTGCGCTGGCACCTTCGACATGGAGGCGCTCAACCATGATCCCGCGGCGGAGCGAGCCGAGATGTTCGACCGGCTACGCCGACTATCGGTCTTGGCCATGCTGTTCGCCAACCGCTACCAGCCAGAGAACGTGAACGCGCTGCGTGCCGCGCTCCAAGAGATCACGCAGGACTTCATTGCGGAAGAGGTCGTCCACCAGGACGTGCAGTTCGCTCAGCAAGCCCAAGCCCAGCTCGAGCCCACGTTCCAATCGCAGACCCAGGACTTCTCGGCCGATGGCAAGTCGCTGCTGATTCGTCTGATCCTCTCGACACTGGCTCCGACCCGTCAGGTCGAGGCCCAAGACCACCAGACACTGCATCGTGCCGGTGCGGCGATGGGCGTGCCTCCGGACGTGATCGAACAGGCCATCGCGGCCCACGTCGCGGGACAGTGAGCACGCTGTTCGTCTTGGGTGGGGTCGGGGTCGCGATCCTGCTCGAGTCCTTGGCGTCGGCGTCGTCTCGAACGCCGCGTTCCCTGACATCGCACCCCAACGACGCCACGTTGCGAATGCTCGCGCTCGCAGCAAGCCTGCTGCTGCTGAGCGCGACGATCTACGCTGCGCTGCAGACTGTCGAGGTCTCCCTCGCCGTTGTCTCCGCCGGACTGATCGCCGTCGGGGGCTGGTTGCGCGCCACGGCGATGCGCAACCTCGGCGCCCAGTTCCGCACCGAAGCGGGCGCCGAGCGGCTGGTGACCACCGGCATCCACGCGCTCATGCGGCACCCCTCCGAACTTGGACTGATCTGCTGGACGGTCGGTCTGTTCGTCGCCGCGCCGGGACTGATCGCCGGAGCTCTCGCGGGCGCTCAACTCCCGCTGCTCCTGGCTCGACTCCGCATCGAAGAGACCGCGCTCGCCGATCGGTTTGGCGACCGATGGCGGCACTACGCGAACGAGACCCCGCGCCTGGGCGTGTGAGTCCGGCGAGGCTTTTTCAAAGTTCGCCTTGCGCCACCGGTGCAACGGCGCTACGCCTTCAACATCATGCGGCTCTTCAGCTTCGTTTGATCTCGATCCCCGGTCTCTCAGCGGCATTGCCCGCTTCGAGACGACCTGCGGTCCGTCCTGTGACTCCGCCGTCTCCAGTTTTCTGGAGAGCTGGCGCGGTTTGACGCGAACCGCGATCGATCACCCACGACGAACCTGAGCGCTCGCGACCCTGGTTGCGCGCTCGAGGCCGCCCGCGATGCATGTCGCGCCGAGCGGCCCGAAAGGGCCTACCGCATGAAATTCCACTCGAAACCGATCGACGAACACGTCGAGGTGCCGCTCGCCGATGAGGGGCAACTCGAGGACCTGACCACCCACTGGGACGCCAAGCAACAGCGTCCTCGCACCACAAGCGAGGATGGCAACGCCTGCTATGTGCTCTCGGTGGTTCGCCGCCGGCGAAGTCTTCCGCAGGCGCAGCTCGCAGAGATCATAGGGCTGGTGGAGGCCCAAGGCGACCGCATCGTGGGTCGCGAGAGCCAACGCTTGGCGGAAGCCGACCCGCGCACATTCATCGGTCGCGGCGTGGCGACCCGTGTCGCGGCGGCTGCAGAAGCGTGCGGTGCCGACATGTTGGTGGTCGACGCCGAGCTGACTCCGTCGCAGACGAGAAACCTCGAGGACCTCGTCGGACTCCCGATCTGCGATCGAGAGGCCGTCATTCTCAACGTCTTCGAGCAGCACGCCACAACCCCGCGCGCCCGCATTCAGGTGGAGATCGCCCACCTGCAGTACCTGCGCCCACGCATTCGCGGCATCGGCCTGAACATGGACCAGCAGGCCGGCGGCATCATGGGCAGCAAGGGTGCGGGCGAGACCGCATCCGAGTTGTTCGCCCGAAGGCTCGACGGCCGACTTGCGGAGCTGCAACGCCGCTTGGCCAGGCTCAAGGTCTCGGACCGGGCCCAGCGAACCCGCAGATCCGACTGCGCTCGGCTCGTGCTGGTCGGCTATACGAACGCGGGCAAGACGTCGCTGATGAACGCGCTGACCTCGGCCGGACTCTCGGTCCGCGACCGTCCGTTCGAAACGCTCGACACCACGTCGCGTTCGCTGAGCCGATACGGTGGAGACATCCTGATCAGCGACACGGTCGGGTTCATTCGCGACCTCCCCGACCGACTCTACGCCAGCTTCGAAACCACCCTGGCCGAGGCCGCTGAGGCGTCGCTCCTGGTGGTGGTCCTCGATGCGTCGGACCCAGAGATAGAACGACACCTGGAGTCGACGCAGGAGGTCCTCGGACGGCTGGGCGCCGGAGACACGCCGCGTTTCGTGGTGTTCAACAAGCTGGATGAGTGCGATGAGGCCGCGTCTGAACGTCTCCGCCAACTCGCTGGCGACGCTCCGTTTGCGGCGATCAGCACCCACGACCCCACGGACATCGAGCACCTTCGGACTCGGCTGCTCGAAGCATCGCGGGCCGAGCACACCACCCGGGAGGTTTTTGTGCCGTATGCCAGCCCCGAACTCACCGAGCGGATCTACGCGCGCTGCCGGGTCCTGCGTTCGGCAGCCGCCCCGACCGGGACGCAGTTCGTCATTCAAGGCCCCGCGCACGTGGTTGCCGAGATCGCGCGAAAGACACGAAGGAGGCAAGGATGACTGCGCCCCTGCTCCACGTCCGAGGGCTGTCGTTGCACACGCCCGGTGGCCGCCCCCTGCTCAGCGAGTTGAGTCTGCAACTGGACCCCGGTGACCGCGTGGCGCTTGTGGGCCGCAACGGGGTCGGAAAGTCTTCCTTGCTGCGGGTGCTGGCCGGCGAAGTCGCCGCAACGACCGGCGTCGTTCAGCGGTCCGGGACCTGCGCGGTCGTCTCCCAACAGACCGTCGGGCCCGCGGGGAACCTCAGCCCTGGGGAGGCTCAGCGGCGCCGGCTCGAGGCTGCACTCGCCGCCGGCCCCGATCTCTTGCTGCTCGATGAGCCCAGCCACGACCTCGACGCGGACGGCATGCAGTGGCTCGCGCAGCGGCTGCGACGATGGCAAGGCGCGCTGCTTGTGGTTTCTCATGAACGACGACTCCTGCGCGCATTCCAGGACTTCTTCGTGATCGCGGAGTCTGGGAGCCGCCATGTTCACGGCTCGTTCGAGGCGTTGCGCGACGACCTCGAGCGCCACGCAGACGCGGAGCAGTCGAAGTACGTCCGCACCCTCAACGACCTCGTCAGCCGCGAGCGCGCCCACAACCGCACGCAGCAGCGTCGGGCTCGCAAGAAGAACCTCGGCCGCGTCCGCGAACTCGGTCGTTGCACGCCCCGGTCGTTGCTCAATGGAAAGCGGTCCTATGCACAGGAGAGCCAGGGCCGGCGAAACAAGATCCAGCAGGCTCGGCTCGAGGGCGCCCGCGCCTGGGCCAAGGCGACCCGCAGAGCGCTGGCGGTCAACCTTCCGCTGGAGGTCGTGCTTCCTGCGCTCCCTCCGGCCAACGGCCCGCTCGCAGTGCTCGAGGGTGTGTCCGGCCCCCGCGGTCGGCGGACGCTGTTCGAGAACGTCAACCTCGAGCTCAGGCGAGAGCGACTCGCGATCGTGGGGCCCAACGGCGCGGGCAAGAGCACGCTTCTCCGGCTGCTACTCGGCGAGCTCGCCCCCATCTCCGGGCGCGCGCGATGCGAGCGGCACCGGATCGCCTACGTCTCCCAGAACACCGCCAACTGGTGCGACGAGCACAGCGTGCTTGAGCGACTCCACGAGGCGGCCCCGTTCGAGGATGTCGCGACGATCCTCCGGGCGCACCGGTTTCCGTTCGCCCTCGCCGATCGCCCGCTGCGGGACCTCAGTCCGGGGGAACGATTGCGCGCCGCGCTGATCTGCTCCTTCGCGCAGCAGCAGGTCCCCGAGCTGCTCGTCCTCGACGAGCCGACCGACCACCTCGATTTCGTCGGCCTCGCAGCACTGGAGTCCGTGCTGCGAAACTGGCAAGGCGGACTCGTCGTGGTGAGTCACGACGAGGACTTCCTGGGGGCGATCGGGATCGAGCGACGGCTGGAGCTTCCTGTGGCGGCAGCGTCCGGAGTCCCGGACCTGCTCCGCGAGCCAGCCCTAGGGGACGATTGAGTACCGGTACCGCTTGGCGTTCCCGTTGCGGAGGATGTCGAGCACGAAGAACGTGTCATGCCGAAGTCCCCACGCCACATCGCGAACAACACCGCGAGTGGTGAGTGCCTGACCGTTGACCGTCTGCACGATGTCTCCGTCGCGGAGACCAAGCCGGTCGACAACGGATCCGGTATCAACGCCGGAGAGCTGCCAGCCGACGATCTGGTTGCCTTCAGTCACCATCTTGGTCTGCGCCAAGGACTGGATCCATTCGAGCCTGGAGATGTACGTGTCCACGACCTGCTGATCGATCTCGAAACGACGGGCGCCGGTCTGCGTAATGCTCTGCGGCGGCGGAGGCGGAGCCGCGGGAGCGACGAGGTCGAGTTCGTAGACCGCACCTCCGGTCCCGAGGCAGGTCGAGGACACCACCGTCCGAGTCCCAATCTCGTCGTCGGTGACGGTCCCGATATCGGTGCGCCACCCGCAGTCGATGAAGTTTTGCGGCGGCTGCAGGATGTAGCGGGCCTGCGAGACATCGGTGGGCAGTGGCGTCAGGTCCAGATCGAAGATGTAGACGCGACCCTGCCCCGCCCCGCTGGGCTCGAACGGATCCGACACCGCAAGCAGCGGGTGGCCCTCTTGGTCGACCCCCTCGTCCACCCAGTGACCAAAGAAGGGTCCGGCACCCTGCAGCGTTGTCGCGGTTCTCGAACCGTCGACAAGGGTGACGCTCCGGTCATCGGTGTTCCCAACCGCAAACCCTGACAGCGGTAGAACGGACGACGACGCGTTCTCTGGTGCCCGAGGCACGGTCAACGTGGCGTCTGGCAGATAGGGTGCGGCACTGAGAGGGAGGTCGAACCAAGACAAGGTGTCTTGCTCCCCGTCCCCGGCGATGAGCAAGGCCTTGGGATTCTCGAGCAGCGCGGCGCGGCCGTAGCCACACCAGATCGGATCGGAAGCATCGCAGGATCCCAGTGTGATGGTGGCATCGGTCAGGAGGTCATAGTCCCCAGACCACCCACTCCCGTCGCCCACCACGATCCGTACGCCGCGAGACGTATAGACGATGAGGTCGTCGAGAGCATCACCATCCGCGTCGGTGATCGCCAACACGTGCGAGAAGCCATCGGTGTCCGACCCGACCACCGAAAACGCGGCATCGGAAGGCTGAAAGCTCCCGTTCGCGGTCCGAATCGCCGCCTCGTCGAAGCAGTACGTCTTCCCAACGTCGGTCTGACCGTTGCTGTCGAAGTACTCGGCACCCGCGCAGAGGTACGAAGACACCCGAGTGAACGAGATGCCCATCGCGCCTCCGGCTCCGGCCTCACCAGCGACCCAGGAGACCGCATCGTTGGTGTTCACGCGCCCGGGCTCGACCTCGAAAAAGTACGCGTCCCCGTCTCCGGGCGCCCCGGGCTCCCCAAACACAACCTGGTCGGCGTAGACGGCGGTCGCGTACGGTGCGGTGGGCGACCCAGACACAGGGTCGTAGATCATCGTCGGTGCGACACACTCCGTGACGACGCCGTCGCAGTTGTCATCCACGGGGGTGTTGCAGTCCTCAAACGCCCCGGGGAAGACATCCGGGTCCGCGTCATTGCAGTCCTCCGCGGCGAGCGCCCCATCCCCATCGACGTCGTCCGCACAGTTGAGGCTGAAGCTGCCGTCGCAGTTGTTGTCGATCTGGTCTCCACACAGTTCGGGGGCCCCGGGGTTCACCGCGGGGTTCGCGTCGTCACAATCCTGACCGGCGGGCCACTTGTCGCCGTCGGCGTCCGTGGGTGCGCAGGCGACGACGGACAAAGAGAGAACAGCATGCAAAGGGATAAGCGATACGCGCGTCATCGGAGGTTCCGGGTGCCCCTTGCGGGACGGCCTCCGTCCAATGACGAACTTTCTCGTTTGTACCGTCGTCGAGCTCAGCTGACTTCGTCGCGCCCGATGCTCTGATACACATCCTCGAGGCAGATCCGACTCTCGAAAGGCCTCGCCGCTCCCCTGCGAGACCTCGACTTCGTAGGCTCGCGGCGTTGGAGTCGGTGCTGAAGAGTTGGCGAGGCGGACTCGCTTTGATGAGTCACGACGAGGGTTTTCTACGGGCGACGGGGTTCGAGCGACGCGTGGGACTTGGTATCTCCAACTTCGACGCCATGCACGAGCATCGTGGGCCCCTTCGATCCCAAGGCGTGGCCGGTTCCCCGGGCAAGGGACGAAATTCTTCGACATGTGATGCAACCCAATGCGGCTCTCCGGCAACTGCGCAAACGGAGACTTGGAACCAATGGGAAAAGCAACTTCAGTCAGCGCGTGGGTCGCAGCAGTCCTCCTTCTTGGGGCTTGTTCGGAGGGTATTGGCAACAACAACTTTGGCCCGGAAGGCGACAGCCTGCGTGACGAGGACGGGGTGGAGCTTGCGTTCCCCGAGGAGCCCGCAGGAGTGCAGCAAGAGGGGCTCTTCTTCGTCCGCGGTGGGGCGCAGCGCCTTGCCTACGAGATCCGAGGTGGTCGTGCCGTGCTCGAGGGCGACATCATCTTGGGAAGCGAAGATTCTCTCGCGCCCTGGGAGAGAGGTGAAGAAGACGTCGTTCCGGCTGCCGTGAAGCCCGACCGACTCTGGCCCGGCGGCGTCGTCCCTTACACGCTCGACGGAGCCGACGATGCGGCACGAAAGGCATTCGTCGAAGCGGTCGCTCATTGGGAGACACGGACTGCACTTCGGTTCGTGGAGCGAACGATCGAAGACGACTACGTCTCGGTCATCAGCGGGGAGGGCTGCTACTCGTACGTCGGCATGATCAAGAACAACGGCCCGCAGGAGCTGAGCCTCGGCCCGGGGTGCGGCAAAGGGGCTGCCATTCACGAGATCGGGCACGCGATCGGTCTGTGGCACGAGCAATCACGGTCCGACCGCGATGAGCACGTGCAGGTCCACTACGAGAACATCATGGAGGGCAGAGAGCACAATTTTCACACCTACGAGGAGTCCGGGTACGCGGGGAAAGACGTAGGGGAGTATGACGTTGGTTCGATCATGCACTACGGCTCGTACGCCTTCTCGACGGGTCAACCGACCATCACGCGCATCGACGGAAGCGTGATCGAGTCGAATCGCACGGCGCTCTCCTTCTCCGACATCGAAGGGGCCGCAGAGTTGTACGGGTCGGCCTTCGCCGACTGCGCCCGCGCGCTGGACATCGGCGCTGCGCTGCACCGAGGTCAGAGCGCCCGATCGTGCGACGGCCGTTTCGATCTCGTCATGCAAGACGACGGCAACCTCGTTCTCTACGGTGAGAACGACAAGGCTCTGTGGCACACCCACACCTACGGGACGGACGCGGCGTACGTGGTGATGCAGCACGATGGAAACCTGGTGCTCTATGCCAACGACGGGGACGCTCTATGGCACACCCATACCTACGGGAAACCCGGCGCCGAACTCTACCTGCAGGACGACGGCAACCTCGTCGTGTACCTCCCCGACGGCACGGCGCTATGGAATAGCGAAACCGCGGGGCACTGATTCCCGCGGCGATGCACGGGCGGGGCCCCCCATCCCCCGCCTGTGACCACGTACGCAGTCGAGACGGGGCTACTCGTCTTGGTCTCCGTCCGCGTCCAACCGGGAGAGCGGGGCGAGGTTGCGCAGCGACTTGGCCCATGCGTCGAAATCGCGGACGGTTGCCGCGGCGACTTCTTGACTGGACGCGACGTTGAGGACCTCTTCCTGCAGTCGTTTCCGAGCGCGGGAGAGTCGAGACTTGATGGTGCCGCTGGGCACACTCAGAACGTGCCCGATCTCCTCGGTGGTGAGACCCTCCCAGTAGTGCAGCTCGATCGTGAGCTGAACCTCGAGGGGCAAGCGACGAAGTGCGACCAGGAGCGTGCGCTGCTCTTCGCGCTCCGCCGCTGCACGGCTGAGTGTGGCGTGAGCTCCGGCCACGCTGCCGAGACGCTCCAGCTTCCCTTCCTTTCGCGCGTGGCGACGTTGCTGCATGAGCAGCGTCTTGCGAGCGATGCCAAACAAGTAGGGGCGCAGGCCGATGTCGTCGGGGATGGCTTCGCGTGACTGACACAGTGCCAAGAAGGTGCGCTGGATGAGGTCGACGGCGTCGACTCCCCACCGGTGTGAAAAGAAGCGATGAATGGAGTCGAAGTGGCGTCTGACCAGCGCGTCACCAGCGGAGGCATCGCCTTCGCGCCACCGCGCAAGGAGCTCTGCGTCTTCGATTTCCGTCGTTGCCTGGCTCAAGGGATCCCGAAACTTGTGCGCCGCGTGCCATGATAGCCCCGAAGGGGTCGGACGTGGAAGACGACAAGACCGCAGTCCTGCACGAGCCAGATCCGCGGGCTGTCAATGATGGCGGCCTTGCTTTCGGCGCCGTGATGCGGGGCCTGTTCGGTCAAACAGCGGACCTGACCCGGCTTGCACGCTACGAAGCAAGGGGCTTGCTGGGCGCAGGTGGCTTCGGAAGCGTCATCGAGGCTCGGGACCCGGAGCTGCGTCGATCCGTGGCCATCAAACTCGTCCGCGCGACGGACTCCGCCGACGCGGACGTTCTGCTGGACGAGGCTCGCGTGTTGGCAAAGCTCAGCCACCCAAACGTCGTTGCGGTCCACGACGTCGGTCGATACGCGCTCTCGCCCGAACAGCGAGTCGGCGTCCTCGCGGAATCGCCACCGGAAGGCGTATTCGTGGTGATGGAGCTCGTCGATGGCCCCACCCTTCGCGAATGGCTCGAGTCGGCTCGAGGATGGCGCGAGACGGTGGACATGTTGGTTCAAGCCGGGCGAGGCTTGGAAGCGGCACACCAACGAGGAATCGTCCACCGCGACTTCAAGCCGTCGAACGTGTTAATCGGAGTGGACGGTCGGGCTCGGATCAGCGACTTCGGACTCGCGGGTCCGAGCGGCGGGGCTACGGGCGACGAAGTCGGCTCGCGTGGGTCTGGGTCCTCGTCGAGCACGGCACGGTTCGTTGGGGGCACCCCGCCGTACATGGCCCCAGAGGTTGCCGCAGGCGCGGTTGCGGCGGAGCGGGCTGACCAGTTCTCGTTCTGTGTCGCCTTGTACGAAGCCCTTGCGGGTCAGCGGCCCTTCGTCGGCTCCCCTCGAAAGATGGCGGCAGCAAAGGCCACAGGCGACTAC
>CAJXVA010000086.1 GCA_913061055.1 uncultured Pseudomonadota bacterium | reverse complement strand
GATCTACACTAGATCGCTCGTCGGCAGCGTCAGATGTGTATAAGAGACAGCCTCACCGATCGTTCACACTCGATGACGGTGCACACGAAGGGGCTCGCCCCCGTCTTTGCGTTCGGGGTAGCCCAGCACACGTACCGACTGAAATACGTGCTCCTCCCCTTGGTCCTCGTCGAGATCTTGACCGCGTTTCACCCAGGATGAGCTTGGATGAGACGACAGAACCCGTTACGGTCAACGCGGATGCAAAAGGCCACGCCGTACGCACATCTCAACCTCAATGTGCGTGGCATGAAGCAATCGGCGACGGTGGCGATCAACGAGCGGTCCAACGCGCTCATCGCCGAGGGCCGCCAAGTCTACAAGCTTGGCCTCGGACAATCGCCCTTCCCCGTCGCTGCGCCGGTGGTGCAGTCGCTGCGGGACCACGCGCACGAGAAGGACTATCTGCCCGTGTGTGGGTTGCGCGCTCTCCGTGATGCGGTCGCCGCCTACCACCACCGTACGGACGGCATCGAGCGGACCGGGGACGACGTGCTCATCGGTCCGGGCAGCAAGGAGCTGATGTTCTTGCTGCAGCTCACCTACTACGGCGACCTCGTGATCCCGACCCCGGCTTGGGTGTCCTACGCTCCGCAAGCTCGCATCATCGGTCGACGTGTCGAGCTGCTCGAGACTTCGCAGGCCGATGGCTGGCAGCTCAGCCCCGCCAGGCTCGAAGCGTTCTGTGCCCAGGACCCCGAGCGCCCGCGCCTGATCATCCTCAACTACCCGTCCAACCCAACCGGGGGCACGTATCGCCTCGACGACCTCCGTGCCCTGGCCAAGGTCGCGAAGAAGTATCGGGTGGTCATGCTCTCCGACGAGATCTATGGGGAGCTCCACCACAAGGGCCAACACGTCTCGATCGCGCGCTTCTATCCCGAGGGAACCATTGTTTCAGCCGGGCTGTCGAAGTGGTGTGGCGCCGGCGGGTGGCGGCTTGGAACCTTCCTCTTTCCGCCGGACATGCGATGGCTGCAAGATGCGATGGCAGCCGCCGCGAGCGAGACCTACACATCCACGAGTGCGCCGATCCAGTACGCTGCGGTCACCGCGTTTCAGCCCAGCGACGAGATCGAGGAGTACCTCGTCCGCTCGCGCCGCATCCTGGGAGCACTCGGCCGGTGGTGCCACCGCACGCTCACCGCCGCCGGTATTCGATGCGCGTCCCCCACGGGCGGTTTCTACCTGTTCCCCGACTTCTCCGCGTTTCAGCAACCGTTGGCGGGACGGGGTGTGTTCGATTCGGCGGGGATCTGCAGCGCGCTCCTCGACGAAGCTGGCGTCGCAATTCTCCCCGGATCCGAGTTCGGCCGGCCCGCCTCTGAGCTCACGGCCCGGCTCGCCTACGTCGACTTCGACGGCCAGGCCGCCCTCGATGCCGTTGCCGAGCTGCCCCGCGAGGCGGCGATCACCGAGGGATTCCTGCGAAAACACTGTCCTCGAGTCACGACAGCCATCGACGCGATGTGTCGCTGGCTTCCCAGATAGCCCAACCCGTGATCGCTTTGCCCGTGGGCGCTATCATGCGGGCCGTGAGCGAGGCGCCACCCGATCGAAACCGCGTGCGGCCGCAGGACGTGGACATCGGCGCACTGCTGGGCGTGGCTCTGGGTCCGCCTCCCTCGTCCGAGTTCGCCGACAAGGTCGGTTCCAAGGTCACATTGATGACCACCGTTGCCGAAATCGCGATGCTCGTGTTCGCTGCCCCCCTCAGCTGGTTGCGTGATGACGCGACGCCGGAGTCCGATCGTGACCCATCCTGAACTTCCTCTCGCGTTCGTCGACCCGGCGAGCACCCTGGGCCGCCTTGCGGATTCCGTTTCGACGAGCGTGGCCGAGTACGCACCGTCGGTGGGCTCCGCCATCTTCGTCTTCCTCGCGCTCTGGCTCGTGGCCCGCGTGGTTCGAGGCGTCGTCAAACGCGTGCTGCAGGTGACGCCACTGGACAAGGTGGTGTCAGAGACCCGGCTCGGCCGGATGCTCCAGGCGTTCCGGGAAGACGCGACGCCGTCGTGGGCCGTCGCCAACCTGGCCTACCTCGCCATCCTGCTCATGGCGGTGACATCCGCGGCCGACGCTCTGGGTATCGAGGCCGCGTCCACAGCCGTGCTCGCCGCGCTTGGCTACCTCCCGCGGATCATCTCGGCGCTCCTCATCATCGCCATCGGAAGTGTGGCGGCAAGCGCTGCAGGCCGGCTTGCCGGGGCGTTCTTCTCGGAGTTCAAGGGCGGCCAGACCAAGATGTTCGAGGCCCCGATCGAGCTGGGCATCATGCTCATCGTCGGCCTGATCGCGCTCGAATCCCTGGGCCTGGACGTCTCGTTCATCACGTCGAACCTGAGCGTGTTCGTGATCGTGATGCTGCTCCTCGTGGCGTTCCTCATGGCCTGGTCGATGCGACGGCCCGCCGAGGAGATCATCGCCAACTACTACCTGCGCCAACTCGTCCGCGTCGGAGACGACGTCAAACTGGAGGAGACCCGCGGCGTCGTCCAAAAGTTCGTCCCCCTCGGCGTGATGCTCAAAGACCCACAGGGCAACGAGCATTTCGTACCCGCCAGACACGTCCTGTCGGGACTTCAGCGCCGGGCATAGCCTTGATTCTGGATGATTGGCATCGATAGACGCCGATGATTGAAGAGCAGCATACGGTCGACATCCAGTCGACCGACCAGGCGCTCATCGAAGCGTATCGAGAGGGACAAGACGCGCTCGCGTACTCCGAGCTGGTGCGTCGGTACCAGATCCCGCTGTACCGGATTCTCTCCGCGATCCTCTCCGACCCCGACCAGGCCGAGCCCGCGTGCGAGAAGCTGTTCGTGCGGGCCGCGAATCGCTTGCACGAGCTTCACGACCCCAGGGGATTCCATCCCTGGCTCATCGGCATGGCCAAGGATGTCGCGGGCGACTTCGAGGTGGATGCCGGGGTCGTAGCTCCGCTGTCGCGGCCGCAGCTGCTCAGCGCCGCCAACCTCTCGCTCCACGCCGGCAAGCAGGTCGTCGCGGATGCGGTTCGGGTCGCGCTGAGCCAGATGAGCTCACAGCAGCGAACGATGCTGACGCTGGTCGAGCTCGAGGGCAACGATCCCGCCGACGTGGCCAAGGCCATGGGCATCCCGCTGCCCGACTTCGAGGTACAACTCGAAGAAGCGCGGTCACGCTTCGTCGACCTCCTGACCGCGCCCGGTGCAGGGACCACCCCTCCCGCGATGGATGGAGTCCCTCCTGCGGTCACCAGTCCGGCCGATCTGCCCGCCGTCATCGGGGGCCGCTACCGACTCGGACCTCGGCTCGGCGCAGGCGGGATGGGCGTTGTCCACCGCGCCCACGACGAACAAACGGGCGAAGACGTTGCGCTCAAGGTCGTCTTCCTCGGCCCGGGCACCGAGGGGATTCGAGCCCGGTTCGACCGTGAGTGTTTGGCGATGAACATGATTCATCACAAACACTTCGTACGGAGCCACGCCCACGGCGAGCTTCCCGGAGCGCGATGGATCGCCCTTGATGTGATCGAAGGCCGCAACCTCGCCGACCGCATGCTCGAAGGCGCCTTCGAGCCCCGGCAAGCGCTCGAGATCGCCCGACAGATCCTCCTCGCACTGGGCCACCTTCACGAGCGCAGGATCGTCCACCGCGACGTCAAATCCGACAACGTGCTGTTCGTCGTCGAAGACGATGCCCCCATCGTCAAGCTCATCGACCTTGGCATCGCGAAGCTCCCCGACGACACCTTCACCCCCGAGACCGCACGACTCACCGCCGCTGGCATGACGCTCGGAACACCCGCGTACATCGCCCCGGAGCAAGCGATCGCGCAGACCGTGGACGGACGAGCCGACCTCTACTCGCTCAGTGTCCTGCTGTTCGAGATGCTGACCGGCAAGCTGCCCTTCCGCGCCGCCGACATGGTCACCCTGTTGACCATGCACGTGAGCACCACCCCGCCGTTGGTCAGTGAACTCGTTCCCCGGCCACTGCCGGTCGCCGAGGCCATCGACGAGCTGGTCGACCGCGGCCTCGCCAAGACTCCGAAGGACCGCTACCGCGACGCACAGGAGTACATCGAAGCGCTGGACGCCATCCTGACGGAGCTGGGCGAGTGACCGTGAACCGAGGCGTGAACCGAGGCTGGATGCATGGGCTCCTCGCCCTTGGGCTGCTCGGGTGCCACCGTGAACCTCAGGCTCTCGAGCGACCCACCGCCGCTGCCACCGTCGAGGAACAACAGCCGCAAGAGCGACAACAACCGGAGGTGGTGCCTCCCGCCGAACCCGTTGCAGACGTGCCGGCCTCAGCACCGGAGATCGATGGCGTGCGTCACTTCGACGACCAGCCGATCTTCGTCGGCAATGCAGCAAGCGGCCCAGGTCTGGCGAGTTGGGCGAAGCTCGGACAAGTACTCCATCTCATCTCTCCAGGCGGCACTCGCTGGGAGCATGAACTCACCGTTGTCATGCTGGATGGCTGCGAGGCGAGAGCGCCGCTCGACACGTGCGCCTACATCAGCTTCGATACCGATCGCGAAACCGTTGGCAATCCAACGCCGTGGAAGACCTCGCCGTTCGAACCGACCGAAGTCGACCTCGATGACGCGGCGCTCCAACCGGTGTTTCTTGCGTCCATCAACGCACCCGCGCCCGACATCGTCCTCGAGAGCTTCAGCGTCGACTACCGCAAGGCCTTGTGCGAACACGGCGAGGACGGCGAATACCGAGTGCTCATGACGGAGGTCACCAGCACCGCGCCGGACCCCCTTGCCCGGGCCACCGCGTTGGGAAAACGCCGAGCGCTCCCCCGCCGAACCCTCAGCATTGATGTCGACGGCGCGACGTTGCACTTCGCGTTCATCAGCTCGATCGCAATGCCCAGCGATCGCACGATGCTCTCACTCGACCGCGATCGCACGGAGTGGTTCTGGGTTGCGCGCGAGAACAAGGGGAAGTTCACGGTGCTCCTCGACCAGCGCACCGAAGCACGCCGCGGATTCAACCACGACATCGCCTGCCAGCTGCCCGTCGCCGCACCGATGCCCTTCGTGCTTCGGCGCGAGCCTGCAGGACTCACCGTCTACACCAACGCGCCGCGCGGGGTGCAGCGCTGGCGAGTACGGGACGATTCGATGGTCCTCGATGCGACCTTCGAGGTCCTCCTCCACGAGAATTGACGGAAGCCGTAGAGCGACCCTCCACGGCTTCCAAGACCCTGCCGTCGGACTCCGCTCAGCCGTACGCGCCGCAGACTTCGTAGTCCTCGAAGTCGTGGCCGCAGCAGGCTCCACCGTCGGGGTAGGTGTCGGCGATGATGATGTCGCACATCGCTTCGTCCTCAACGTCGAGGCAGTTCAGGTACTCCGCGTTGATGTCATCGCAGGTGAGCGGCTCGCCGCCGTCGTAGGCCTCGCAGACATCGGGGAACGCGTCGAGCAGGCAGCAGTTGATGCCCCAGGGATAGAACTCTTGCAGGTAGGCATCGCAGTCCGCCTCGCCGCCGTTCTCGTTGCATGCCTGATAGTCGGCGGCAATGTCCTCGCAGGTGCCGTCGTTCACCTCGATGTATGCGCCGCAAACGTCTTGGTAGCCGTCGAGGTCGCAGCAGCCAACGCCGCTGGGGTAGTACTCGCGCAAGTACTCGTCGCAGTCGGCTTCTCCGCCGTTGTTGTTGCAGGCCGCGTAGTCCTCCGAAACCTCGTTGCAAGTCTCGGCGGTGACGTAGGCGGCACAGAGCTCGTAGTCCTCGAAGTCTCGGCCGCAGCACGAGCCGGCGTCCGGGTAGCCGTCGCGCAGAATGATGTTGCAGGTGGCGGTGTCGGTCGCCGCGTTGCAGCCGAGATACTCCTCGTTCACCGCGTCGCAGGAATCGGCTTCACCATAGGCGGGGCACATCGCGTACGGCTGAACGTCGCTGACGCAGCACGAGCCGGCGTCGGGATACGTCTCCAGCACGTAGGTGTTGCATGTCCCAGCCTCGGAGTTGTCGCTGCACTGCAGGAAGTCGGCCTCGATGTCCTCACACCCGCCCATACCGTCGGCCTTGCCTCCGGCAGAGTCCGCAGGCGTCCCTGTGTTGTCGGCTGTGGACTCTCCGCAGGCCAGGGCGAAGACGGACAAGCAGACGGACAGGGCAATTCTCGCGACGTTCATACCGGTTCCTCTGGGACTCAGCTTAGGAGCAATGTATTCATATGTAAGCTCGCAACCGACAGACGCCAGAATCGCCGACAAGCACCGGTAGAGGCCCTTCTGGAGCGATTGAGGTGTGGACCTAGCCCCCGTACTCGCATTTTCGGAGCAAGCCGCCAGGTCTGCGCGGCGGAGGTCGTTTCCGCGCGGCGGTCGGCGAGACAGCCGGAATTCCTCCGCAAACGCACGCAATTCCTGCTGCGCGTTGTCAACCCATCGACGCAGCCCTTTCCGGTCGCCGGATTTGTTGCAGCGGCACCATTGAAGGCATGAGCTTGCTTGCGCTCCAAGTCCTCGACGTCGCGATCTTCGGCACCATGGGTGGCCTTTGGATCTTCGGCGCGGCCTTCATCTACTTCGTCTGGCGCTGGGCCATGCGGACGGAGGCTGAGCGCGCAAACCCGGTCATGCAAGGCGGTGAGCCTCCCTTCCCGCCCGCTGCACCGCTCGCGGGTCGTCCCGCGAAGCCCGTCGCCAAAGAGCCTGCCGCCGACCTCGGCGCGGGCATGCCATCGCCCGCATCGACCTGATCGGAGTCCGGCATGTTGCTCGCACTCGCAGACAAAACCGTGAACGAGGAGGCGGTTGCCCTCTCGCCCACGATGGGATGGCTCCTGCTCGGCTGCGCCTTCGCAGTCGTCCTCTTCTTCATTCTTCACGCCGACCGTTGGAAGCGTTGGTGGCTCAGCGCCGAAGACCCCCGGGGCATTGCGTTCTTCCGGATCGTCTTCGGCTTCTTCGTCCTCGCGAACATCAACGGCATGTGGGACGTGTTCACGTTCCTGTATACCGATGAAGGGATCTTCCCCGCCGACGTCGCGCGGCAGGTCTTCGCGGGCAAGCAGTTCGCCGGATTCGGAGATGGCATGGTCGAAGGCGAGCCCTACGGCTTCTTCGACGCCGCCGCCGTGTGGGAGTTCCTCAAGGGACCCAAGTGGTCCCTGCTCTACTTCTGGGACTCTCCCACCGCGTTTTGGATCCATCTGTTCGCGTTCCAGGTCGTCGCGATCTGCTTCATCATCGGGTTCCGCACCCGGCTGATGGGGGTGCTGACCTGGTTCTTGATGAACAGCATCCTGACCCGCAACTCGCTGGGATGGGAAGGCACCGAGATCGTCTACCGGACGATGCTGGTCTACCTGGTCCTCGCGCGCAGCGGTCACGCATACAGCGTGGACAACTGGCTACGCTGTCGGAAGCTGCGCAAGCAAGGTCGGCTGAGCGAGCGAGGCGGACCTGGCGAAGGCGCGGGGCTGAGCCCCGACGACGAGCATCCGCAAGGCCTCGAGCCCATCTACCGCCGCATCCCCTCGTGGCCCCGCAAGCTGATCATGCTTCAGCTCGCGACCATCTACGTCACCACCGGCACGCTCAAGACCGGAAGCGTGTGGATGGCGGGCGATGCGATGTACTACGCGCTCAACCTCGACCACTTCTACCGGGTTCCGCCTCAGTACCTGTCCTCGCTGGGTGCCACCACGGTGTTCCGCGGCATGACGTACGCGACCAAGGTGGGGCAGATGTCGTTCGCGCTGATCATCTTCGGGATCGTCACCCGGTGGTCGATCGCGCAGAAGTTCGAGCCGTACGCTCGCTGGCGGCAGTGGGCCATTCGCGGCACTTGGTTCTCGATCATTGGACTCACCGCGGCGATCATCTACGTCGCGTATCCGGTACACGTCACGCCCAAGGGTGTGTCGGCGCAGACGTGGACCGGCCTGTGGATCGGTCTTTGGGTCGGCCTGTACTTGCTGTGGCACAAGCTTGGCCACAACCCGTTCCAGTTCCGCGGCTTCGGTCGATGGAAGCGAGAGACCCCCGCGATCATTGACCGCAAGTGGGTATGCACCTGGATCCTCGGCCGCCGCGTGCTGCTGGTTTGGCACCTCGCCTTCCACGGCCACATCTTCACGATGATGAACGTGGGGCAGTTCCAAACCGGCATGATGTCGGCGACCTTCGCCTTCATTCGCGGACACGAGATCGCGGCCGCACTACGCGACATCGGACACCGCCTCCACGTCTGGGGAGTCCCGATGCCGAAGTCGATCCGGGAGCGGCTGCCCGTGCTTCCGGCTGCGGACGTCACGTTGCCGGGACTGCCACGAGACGGCGCCCGCTTGCCCATGGGCGCGCTGCTGCTCGGTCTGGTGGGCGTGCTCACCGGGGTCGTCGTGCAGATCAAGGTTCAACCCGAATGGGACTTCCGTTGGGTCTGGGTCGCCACCGCGGTCACCCTCACCGGGATCGCGATCGCACAGGCTCGCCGCAACCGGGGCCGAGCCGATGCCTCCATCGCCGGCCGTGAGCCGTGGGCCTACGGTCCGGCAGGCCGACTCCTCATCGGGGGTCTGGTCGTCTGGCATCTCGTCGCCGTGGCGACGTGGCTCATGCCTGCCAAAGACAGCCTATCCACCTTCCGGAACCAGGCTCGCGGAGTATTCACCACCTACCTGACGCGAACGACGACCGACCAGGGCTGGGGCATGTTTGCGCCCAACCCACCGCGCAGCAACGTGTTCCTCAAGGTCATGGTGACCGACGCCGACGGCGAGTCGTGGGATCTTCGGACCGACGTCTACGCCGAGGAGCAGAAGCCGCAGCCGTGGATCTGGAACGACCGGATGCGCAAGATCAACCGACGCGTCATCGGTGGCGAGTCGGGTCCAAGCGCCTGGTACCGCAAATGGTTCGCCCGCTACCACTGTCGTCAGTGGGCTCGCGAACACGACGGTGAAGCCCCCCGCAGGGTCGACCTGATCAAGGTCTGGTACCGGGTTCCAACGCCTGAGCAGGTGGTCAAGAACGGGTTCTACCGCGCCGACGAGTTGCTCGAACGCGCCGGGCACGAGCGCATCTCGTACACGGAGAACTGCCGACGCTCGGTGATGGGGCAACTCCCCAACGTCATCCGCGAACGCGATGGCCTCCCGCTGCTCGAGGAGGGAAAATACAAGCCCTGGATCAAGCGCAAGAAGGCCAAGTGGGACAAGAAGCGGGCCCGCGAGGCTGGAAAAGATCAGTAGTTCCCAGACAACTGCGACGCGGCCCGATGGACGAACCATCGTGGCCGCGTCGACGTTTCTTAGGGAGCCGGGACGTCGGCCCCTGGGATCGGAGCCATTGGATCTCGCGGGTCGCCGTCGATGTCCACGGCCGGCCCCTCCCCAGGTTCAACGATGCCCAACAAACTCTCGGCGCTCAGGAGATGGAGGTCCTGCCGGTCGACGAAGGGAACGTCTGCCAGGGTCACCTCGCGGTTTGCGTCGGCGTCCGTGAACAACGGTAGGTTGCTCAGGCTCGCCGTGCCCTCGAGCGACCGGTAGTTGCTGCCCTCGGCCACGACGATGCTCGCGTGAACGCGAACGTCCAACGTACTCTGCCCCTTCTCGTAGAAGAGGTTCCCCGTTGCGTAGACGGTGGAGAATCGAAGCTCGTACGAGCTCCCAACGCCTGCGAATGGGTTGTCTCCCCACAGGAAAGAGTTCTCGAACACCAGCGTCGAATCTTCCGGGTGTCCGTAGGAGGTGAGGTAGTGGGTGCGCCGCAGCGTCGCGTCGCACTGATCTGCGCTGAGCCACGGCATGTCCTGCACGCGGTCGATCCACATCGAGGCGCCCCGGCAAGTCAGGTCTTCGATGGCAAGGCCGACGCCAGAGACATACGCCGCGCCGCTCAGGACGGTGATCTTTCGGAGTTCCGCATCGCCCCCGGGGACGCCGATGAACGCGATCCTCTTGTCGCCGCCAAACGTCACTGAGTCGGGGTCTCCGCGACCCTCGAGCCGGATTGCGCCTGCGGCCGGGATCGAGTCGAGGGCAGCCCGCGCGTCACAGAAGATGTCGTCCTCGGAGCCGCACCGCTCCGGGTCCACGACGCGAACGTCGTCGAGATGAAAGCACTCGCCCTCCTGGATGTCGCAAGCACTCTGTGGGCAGTGCTCGTGCTCCGAACACGCGACGCACTCCACATCGCACTCGGGCCCGACCGCACCACAGTATGGAACCGGCGCGTCGCCGCAGGGGTCACCGGAGGACTCTTCGCTGCCCATGGATTCACCGCCGCTCCCGGACTCCGTGTCGGACTCGGCTCCCCCCGCCTCCGTGGCCCCGGACTCGGTTGCGGTTGCGCCCGTATCGGTTTCGGGCGTCGCCGAGGGGGAGCACGCGGAGAGGGTGCCGGCGGCGAGGCCGAGCAGCCAAACGTGTAGGGACGGTGCCACTTTGCGCAGCGCTCGACCTCCGGGCAAGTTTCTCGGCGCCTGCATTGGATGCGCTCTTAGTGCAGGTCGCGGGCCAAGAGCATTCGCCACTGTTCTACCGAGGGCCGTCGCCGCGCACGACAGTTTCGCCACGCCAGTGGTGCCCAGTGCGACATCCGTGTCATCTCCGGGGTCCCGGAACAGGGGACGCCGCAGGAGCGAGTTGAACGCTACGGGGACAGGCTCCTAGGGCTCTCCACCAATCCTGTACACCGTCACCTTGTTGGGGTCCGGGTGCATCGTCACCGCAATCCGTCGCGGATCCAGAGGATCGAAGGAGAAGTCGACCGTCGAGCTCATCGTCCGCGCCACAGCCGGCAAGCTCGCCCGCTTTCCGGTCGCGAGTTCGACAATCTCGACTGGCAAGCCGTCGCGATACCAGGCCAGGTATTCGCCGTCGCGAGAGAGCTCGAGGGTCGATCCCAGGGACAGCGTCCACACGCCGCCGGCAACCGCGAAGTCGACGACCTGCTCCCGATCCTCGAGGATCACCCGGCAACGCTCGCGGTCACAGTACTCGCGCAAGAAGCCGCCCCATGGCGTCGGCTGCACCTGGACGAGGAGGCCGAGCCGCTCGTCCTCGACCGTGTAGGGCAACTCGCGGCTCCTCCCCTGTGCCGGAGAGGTATCCCAGGCGTACTCCCAGTAGTGGCCGTCCCCCATCGCCGGGTCTGTGGACCGCGCCCGGTAGACCGTCCGGTTGTTGCTGACGCCAAAACTGCGATACCCGTCCGAAGGCAGCTCGACCGCCAACGCCCCACTGGCTCGCTCGTAGATGAAGAGCTCCCCGAGGAACTCCGGTGTCAGGATGTGCTGACAGTCCTCGGTGAAGTCGAGCCACTTGCTTCCGCCCGCGTGCGAGTCCGACTCGACCTGCACGCGACCGCCAAACGGCTTGCGAACGACCAGGAGTCGGTTGTGGTAGGTCAGGCCGGCGAAGAACTCACCGCCGCAGGAGGCGACCGCTTGGACGTCTTTACCCAGCCTCGAGGAGACCCACACCTCCCGGCCGCTGGCGATCTTTGCGACGTGAATCCGGTCATCATTGCCTCCCCCCACCAGGAACTCACTGCGCTCGCCGAGGAAGGCGACGCCGCCGACTGTGCCGTCGACGAGGTTCCCAGAGGTCCGCGCCTGCTTTGGCTGCAGCTTGACCGTCGCCTCGGGCTGAAGGCCAAGCGGGATGGACGAGCGCGGCGGATTCTCGACCATCCCGACCGGATCGGTAGCGATCTCGGGTGTGTTCTCGGGGCTCTGGACGGGATTTTCCGGCGATTCCGCGACCCGTGCGCCCTCGGCCGGCTGCCCCTCCTCCGGAGCACGGTTGTTCTCGACGGTCCCTTCGGCAAGGGGTGGTTGAACATTCGTCCCACCTCGAGCACAGCTTGCGATGGCGAGGAGAAGCAGGGAGCTGCGGGCCCACATCTGGGCAATGGTACCGGGCGCAGAATCTGCCGGCACCGCCTTCCCCGCATTTCGCATCCTAACGACCTGCTATGCCGAAGAGCTCCGCGAGACGTACCCAGATCCTCGTCGTGGACGACGAATCCAGCGCCCGCTCCGGTCTCGTAGAGCTTCTGCGCGAAGAAGGATACGAGGTTCGTGGCGCGGCAGACGCGTTCAAGGCCCTCGGCCTCGTCGAAGCGGCGGTCCCGGACCTGCTGATCACCGACGTGCACATGCCCGGCATGGACGGCACGCAGCTGATGGCGAAGGTCCAAGAGGCGCACCCCGAGGTTGGGGTGATCGTGATGACCGCCTACAGCACCGTCGAACGAGCGGTCGACGCCATGCAGCAGGGTGCCGACGACTACCTCACCAAACCGATTCGGTTCGACGAACTCCTCGTCGTGGTGGAGCGTCTCTTGGCCCACCGCGAGACTGCGCGCGAGCTGGAGCAGTTTCGACGGGAACGTGAAGCCGAGAAACCCGGCCTTGGCTGGGTGGGTCAGTCCAAGGCTTCGCGAGACGTCCTCGACCTTCTGCATCAGGTCGCCGACTCCCCGGCATCCGTCCTGCTCACCGGCGAGAGTGGCACGGGCAAAGAGCTCGCGGCACTGGCTCTGCATCGGTCCAGCCCCCGAAGTGACGGTCCGTTCGTCCCCGTGCACTGTGCCGCCTTGGCCGAAGGCGTCTTGGAGAGCGAGCTGTTCGGCCACGAAAAAGGCGCGTTCACAGGTGCGGATACCGCCCGCGATGGACGGTTCGGTCGCGCTCACGGTGGCACGCTGTTTCTCGACGAGGTCGGAGAAATCCCGCTGTCGGTTCAGGTCAAGCTGCTGCGCGTGCTGCAAGAGCGGACCTACGAGCGCGTTGGGGGCGACACCCCGATCTCGATCGACGTCCGCGTGATTGCGGCGACCCACCGCGACCTCCTCGCCGACGTCAAAGAGGGACGGTTTCGCGAGGACCTGTTCTATCGACTCAACGTGATCAACGTCCGCATGCCGACGCTGCGGGAGCGGGCAGACGACATCCCCTTGCTGGCGATGCACTTCCTCTCCCAGCACGCCAGTCGGGCTCGAAAGCAGATCCGAAGCATCAGCGAGCGCAGCCTCGATGCGCTTCGCAGCTACGACTGGCCGGGCAACGTCCGCCAGCTCGAGAACTGTATCGAGCACGCGGTTGCCCTGTGCAACGACTTCGAGATCGATGTCCGCCACCTTCCGCGCGCGATTCTCGGCTCGGGGCGGGCGCTCGACGAGCTTCCGATCGTTCCCGGTTCTTCGATGGCAGAGGTGGAGCGCTACGTCATCCTCAAGACGTTGGAGTCCGTCGGGGGCAGCACCTCGAAGGCCGCCAAGATCCTCGGCGTGTCGCCGCGCACCATCCAGTACCGGATGAATCAGTATCGCGACGAGGACCCTGAGCAGGTCGCCCTGCTCCTGGCCCGCAAGCACACCAAGAAGACCGCCAAGTAGTCCGGCGGGTAGTCCGGCGGGTAGCCCACGAGCAAGCCGGGCTCAAAACGTCGCGGAGAGGTTGAGCCCGAACATCCAGTTTCGGGGAAGCTCCTCTTCTTCGTCGTTGTCGAACGCGTCGTCGACGTCGTCGCACTCCTCGTCCATCCCGTCGTCCACACACACCTCGCCTCCGAACCCGAGGAAGATGTCGAAACGAGGACCGAGGGCGACCCGCTCGGAGACGTAGACGTCGAGTCCCGCGGTGAGGCGCGCCGTACCTCGCTTCAGCGTGTACGTGGTCGTGTCGGAGTCTGAGGGCGCCCCTTCGAAGTCCGGAGTATCGGTCTCGGACTCGGACTCGAAAGACTCCCGGATCATCGACCAGCCCACGCCGACACCCGCGTACGGATCGAGCCGGCTGTTCTTCACGGGGTGCACGAAGAAGAACCCCAACGGAGACACCATGATCGCCCGGGCATCGACGTTGACGCCTGGGTCCGTATCCACGTCGATCTTCAGCGTGCTCGCCTGTACGCCGACCCCGAAGCTGATCTGTTCGATCGGGCGATAGCCGAGCTCGAAAAGCGCGCCAGGACCGATCTTCGTGCGAATCTCGTCGTCGTCACAGAAGTCGCCCAAACAGTTCGCGATGCCGACGGCCGCGCGCAGAATGAAACCACGGCGGTTGAACGGTGAGTCGGGCGGTGGTGCTGGGGCCGGCGGCGTCGCGGCTGCAGGGGCAGCGCTCGGCGCGGGGGCAGCGACCGGCGCAGGTGCAGGTGCCGGCGCAGCGACGGGCGCGGGTGCCGGGGCTGGCAAGGGCTCTACCACCGGGGCGGCCGGATCGGTTGGCTCCGCGACTGTGGATGGTTCAGCGGTAGCCGTCGGTTCGGGCGGCTCGGACGGCTGGAGCAGGGCGGCGGTGAGGAGGCTCGTGAAGGCAGACATCGTCGGGGTTCGTGGCCACAACGACCACGCTCCCTCGATGTGCAACTCCGTCCGGTTTCGATCCTAACCGACCCGAAAAAACGCCTCAGCAGCTGCCAAGGGTCTCGACAACCGCGTCCCCCATCCTGCGATACAGGTGGCGCCGAAGGGGATTGGACACCCGCTTCTCGAGTCGTCGAATCGCCGCATTCGAGAGCCCCCACTGTGCCCCGAGGTCGCGCAACGGAGTGGGCGACATGCTCGCGACACGAGAACGGAGCATCGCGAGCGCGGGACCATCGAGCCCGGCCGCGTAGTCATCGAGCGCACCGTGGAGTCGCTCGGCCAGCTCGGCGCCGGCCAACTCATCTTCGGGAGATGGGCCGGGATCGCAGACCCGATCCATGCACGCGACGTCGTCGTCGTGCGCGGGCGTATCGAGCGACGCGGCGGGGGTTCTCAGGCTCGACATCGCCTCCACGTCCTCAACCGAAACACCGAGCGCCTCGGCGATCTCGGCCGAGTCGGGCACGGCGCCATCCCGGGAGAGTGCGGCCGTCGTCTTCGCGAGTTGGTAAAAGAGCCGACGTCGGGCGGAGGTGGTCGCGCCGCGAACCAGCCGGGTGTTCCGTTCGACGAAGCGCAACATGTGCGCGCGGACCCACCAGCTGGAGAAGGTCCCCAACCGAACCCCTCGCTGAGGGTCGAAGCGCTCGATCGCCTGCATCAGACCCACATTTCCCTCTTGGACGAGATCCGCAAGAGAGCACTCCCGGCTGCTGTAGCGACGTGCCCACAGCGCGATCATCGACTGTTGGGATCGAACGAGTGAAGACAGAGCGCCCGGGAGGCCTACGGCTCTCCACCGCTTCATGAGGGCCAGCTCTTGCTCCGCATCGAGGTCGTCGCGCTGCATCGCCCTGAGACAGAGCAAGAACGACGCCAACCCCGAATCCAAGTCCCTGAGGTCTGCCTTGGATCCCCTGCCGGCAAACCCTGCGTGCCGGCTTGGTCTCCGGCAATTCTTGCGGCATCTAGCGAAATTCGGCGGAATACGAATTTTTTGCGCGCCAGGGCAGCGCCGAGACCCACACTGTCGCTTCATGTTCACGAAGATCCTCGTCGGACTCGATGGCTCGGAGCGTCAGCCCGAAGTCCTCCGTCAAGCCGTAGAACTCGCGGACCGCTGCGGCGGCGCGCTCATCCTGTGTCGGGCCGTTCAGATCCCCAACAGCATTCCCGCGATCGCCTGGTCACTCCAAGGCGACGAGTTCGAGGACTTCCTGGTCGAGCACGCCCGTGGGCAACTCAAGCGTGTCGCAGAGGGGCTCCCCGACGGCATCGTCGCGGACGTCGTCGCCGAGCTCGGCCAGCCCGCCGACACCGTGCTGCGCGTCTGCAAGGAGCGCAACTGCGACCTCGTCGTCATCGGAAGCCACGGCTACTCCGGGTTGGACCGGGTGATCGGAACCACCGCCGGCAAGGTCGTGAACCGATGCGACCGCACCGTGATGGTGGTGCGGAACTCCGAGGTGTCCTAGCCGGGCAGCTGAATCCGAAACACGGTGCCGCCCGCCGTGGGCGCCTCGTAAGACAGCGTCCCCTGGTGGGCCTCGACGATCTGCCTCGCGATCGGGAGTCCCAAGCCCGACCCCTCGAGCTTCGAGCTCGTGAACGGCGCGAAGACATCCAATCCATCCGGCACCCCGCACCCGGTATCTTTGACTTCGATCATCACCCCGACGGCTGTGCGATCGGCAGACACGCTGATCGTTCCGCCATCCGGCATCGCTTCGAAGGCGTTCTTGCATAGATTGAGCAACACCTGCCGGAGCTTGCCCACGTCTGCCCGTACCGGCCCAAGGTCGGTTGCCACGTCGGTCTCGATCCCGACGCTGCGCTGGCTGTAGGCCGGTCGCTCCATCTCCGCGAGTTCAGCGACCATGACCGCGAGATCCGTCGCTTCGAACCGGTACTCGTGGCGACGAGACATCATCCGGAACTCGCCGAGCAGCTCCGTCAACCTGTCGATGCCACCCATGAGCAGCGCGAGTCGCTCCATCACTCGGGCATCGGTCGGCGGCGCGGAACGGTCGAGCCAGCGCTTGAGCAGCTGCACGCTCACTGCCATGCCGTTGATCGGATTGCCGAGCTCGTGGGCAAACTTGCTCGCGGTCGTGCCGATCGCGGCCATCTTCTCGGTCTCCACTCGGGCCTGCGTGAGCCGGACCTTCTCGGAGATGTCGCGGAGAATCGCGGCATACCGCCTGGCGCCGCCCTCCTCGTACTCGGTGACCGAGAGTTCGATCGGGAATTCCTCGCCATTGCGGCGCTTGCCGCTCACCGTGCGCACCCGGCCGATAGCCTTCCGCTCGCCGGTCTTCTCGTAGTGCCGGATGTATCCGTCGTGCTCCTTGGCGTAGGGCTCGGCCATCAGGCTGTTGATGCTTCGACCCATCAGCTCGGTTTCATCGAAGCCAAACATCCTCGCCGCAGCTGCATTGCAGAACGTGACCTTCGCCTCGCTGTCGATCGCCAGCACGGCGTCCTGAGTGGCGTGAACGACTGCTTCCGCGGGAGAACGCGCGGTAGCAGGCTGGCAATCGCGATCTTTGCGACTCATTGGCTCTGCTCATTCTAAGTGCGCGGTAGAAAAAGCAACACCCGCAACGCTTGCCGGCAACGAGTGAGGATTCCACGTCATGATGCAGGGCATGAACGGAGCCAAACGACTGCTCGTCGCTGAAGACGACGTCGGGACCCGTACCGGACTCGCAGCTGTACTCCGCGAGGAGGGGTACACCGTCGACGAAGCGCCGGACGGTGAGGTCGCATGGTCCATCGTTCGCGTCACCCGACCAGACCTCGTGCTCACCGATCTCGACATGCCCAAACTCGGGGGCAGCGAGCTTATCGGCCGGATTCGCGCGCTCTACCCGCATCTCCCGATCGTGGTCTTGAGCGCCGAGGACCCCATCGATGCGGGCCGGCGGTGCGTCGCGCTCAACGCTGACCGCTTCTTCTCGAAGCCGTTCGATCTCGACGACATCCTCAGCTTCGTCGCCACCCGTTTTGCGATGGCCGCGAGCTAGAAGACGTCGCTAGATGCCGCTTGGGTCGCCGCAGATCGAGATCCAACGAGCCGCAAACTCCTGAGGGATCGCGAACTCGTCGTAGCTACCGGCGGTGAGCTCCACCTGGACATCCGAAGCATCGAAGGCGAGGTCCTCCACCGCGCCGAACTCGACCCAATCGCGGCCGTCCTCGGACTCCGAGAAGACGACGTTGGACGTGCCCGAAGCACCGGGAGAGAACTCCACACGAACCCACGGCAGCGTCATGGCGGTGTGGTCGACCGACATCGATCCGAGCAAGGGGCGGACCCCCCCGGACTCCCACAGCAACGCAACCGTCGAGTCAGGACCCTCGAGCGACAGCGTGCCCTGCGTTCGGATGGTCTGCGGCACGGCGTCGAGTTCGAGGGTGACGACACCCGTGGTGAGGTCGACCCTGGAGCCGCCAAGCGCGACGATCTTCTCGTAGTTTCCGAACTCGTCGGGGTCGATCGCGAAACGAACTGCGCCGCCGAGGACGACCGGGTCCCCCAGGATCTGCCAGGTGGGATCGAGGGCGTCGCCTGGAAACGAATCCTCGTAGAGCACGGTGCACGGAAGATCCGGCTCGCCGCTGCTAGACCCACTCGATTCCGCACCGCTCGAGCTCGCACCGGGCTGCGCCGAAGTCACGCTGCCCGTCGCAGAGCCGGTGTCCTCGGACTCCGTCGCTGATCCGGTGGACGCATCCGACGTCGTCGGCTCGGGCTCGGCCGGCGGAACGCACTGGTTCGACAGCGTTCCCGCAAGATTCCCAAACCGCCGACCGGTGTCACAAGCCTCATCGGGGAAGCTACAATGGCCAATCGACTCACAGAAGCCGGCGACACCGTCCAACTCGCAATGGTTGTCGGACGCGCACTCAAACGAGTCGTTGCACCCCGCAGACGCGGCGACCAGCGTCAGCGTGAGCAGTCCGCCCTTGTGCAACATCCCAACCACGGTACCGCGTTCCGGTTGCCCGGAGAACCATCCGACGCCGTCCGGCATCCCCCCAACCCGGCGCCCCGCACGTTCAGACAGGCGGCACCGGCTCCGCTCACGCGATGGGGGGTTCCAGCTGGCCGTTTCGCGGGAACGGGGTAGCATCTGGGCCGTGCGCGGTCTCGCTCTCCTCGTTACGTGTGCCGTGGTTCTCGGGTGCGGCTCCCCGGTGCCCCTGCCTCCGGAGAGAAGCGACTACGCGGGAACCTGGGAAGGCAAGGGCGTTCGACTGCAGGTCACGACCGACTCCCGGGTCTCGTACGACCGCAAGAAAGGCGCTGGGAACGAGCACACCGAAGGCCCGATCGCAGGCTGGGTCGGGGACGACTTCGTGGTGGGCGTGATGACCCAAAAGACCACCTTCAAGGTGGACACGCCTCCACACGAAGAGGCCGGTACGTGGACGATGGTCGTCAACGGCGACACGGTCTACCGGCTGGCGCCCTAGCAGCCCCGAGTCAAACCCGACTGCTCGCGTTTCAACCGTCGTGCGACACGTGTCCCGACACTGCGGCGCCCCCACGGCGCCGGAACGCAGCGCCTGCGCCCGGACGTGCTCCGGCACCACGAATCACGCAAGACTTGCCGAGCCAGCGGACGTCCTGGCCAACCAGACCCTTGAAGACACGTCGGCACGCCCCGTGCAGTAGTGCCGAGTATGAAGATCGAGGCGAAGTATCATCCTGGAACCGCCACCCTCACGTACATCGTGTGGGACGAAGAGACGCGAGACGCCGTCATCATCGATCCGGTCCTCGACTACGACCCGGTGGGCTCGTCGACCAAAGCCCTCTCCGTCACGGACCTCATCGCGTTTGTGAAGAGGCACCGGCTCAACGTCCACGCGATCCTCGAGACCCACGCCCACGCCGACCACATCACCGGCGCCCAGGCGCTCAAGTCGGCGCTCGGCGCCAAGGTCCTCATCGGTGAGCACATTCGAAGCGTGCAAGAGACCTTCAAACCCGTCTTCGGGTTCGGGGAGAACTTCGCGACCGATGGCAGTCAGTTCGACGGACTCATCGCCGATGGAGATATTCTGGAGACCGGGAGCCTCAAGGTGCGCGCACTCCACACGCCCGGGCACACGCCGGCATGCCTCAGCTTCCACATCGGCGACGCCGTGTTCACGGGCGACGCATTGTTCATGCCGGACCAGGGCACCGGGCGGTGCGACTTCCCCGGCGGCAGCGCCGAGGCCCTCTACGACGCCGTCACCAGTAAGCTCTACACACTCCCGGACTCGACCCGAGTCTTCGTCGGCCACGACTACCAACCCGGCGGCCGGGCGCTCGTCTACGAGACGACCATCGGCGCGTCCAAGGCCCAAAACATCCAGCTCACCGGCGACACGAGCAAGGAGGCCTTCGTCCAGTTCCGCAAGGAGCGCGACGGATCGCTCGCCGCTCCACGGCTTTTGTTCCAGTCCGTGTCGCTCAACGTCGGTGCTGGCCACATGCCCAAGCCGGACGCGAACGGCATCCGGCGCCTGGCGATGCCGATCAACCTGTTCAGCCCCTCCGACGACGACGGCGTGCCGAAGGAATGACAGACCAACGGGTCTGCCTCGACGGCATCACGGCGCGCGGCTATGCTCAGCCCACATGAGGGGTTGGAACGCACAATGAGCATGCAGCTGGCGAAAGCAGGCAAAGAGGCCATCGAGAAGAAGACGAAGGCCCACCGGGACGCGATCGCCTCTCGCGGCTACGGCACGCACTACGGTGACCACTCGTCGTACACACCTCCAGCTGGATCCGCGCTGACCAAGAGCAGCTGCGTGGTGTGGGCGATGGAGTGCGCCGAGTATGCGTTCGACAAGGTCGGCAAAGGAGCGATCTGGGATGGGGTTGCACAGATCACCCGGCGCAACCAACTCAAGGGGACGTTCTTGATTCAGGCCCTCATCGCGAAGGGCTGGACGGGCGTCTACTGGAACCCGGACGTCACCGACAAGTCCGACAGCGAGCACAGCTACTCCGCCCATGTCGCCCGAACCAAGGGGACCTACTACAAGCTGGCTGTCAAAGACATGGTGGTCGACTACCGACGCAAGCCGGAGAACCTCAAGGGCCTCAACAAGCTCGACAAGGTCCCGTTCTGGGTTGGCTGCGCACGCGGAGGCATGCACGTCTTCTGCGGGACGGGAGCGAATGTCTCCGAGTTCCACTGGGACTACGATGCGACCAACCCCAAGGCGATGGAGCTCGTGCCGCTCAAGACCTACGCATGGATGTCCGGCATCATCGCGGTCCCGCCGACGGTATGGCCGAGCAGCTAGCCCTCGCCGGGTTCGCGCTCCTCCTTCTGGGGGCTTGCCCAGTTCCGCTCGCGCCAACGCCCGAACCGTCGGTCCCAAGCCAGCCGCAGTCTGCTCCGAGCCAGCCCCCCGCCGACGATTCGGCCCGCTCGGACTCGGACGACCCTTGTCCGCACGCCGAGGGCGACGATGCCAAGCGCTTTGAATACAGTGCCTTCGGCCCGGCCGCGATGTCCTTCGAGTTGCTCGGGCAAGCGTGGTGGCAGTGGGACGCCGAAGGCCACGCCTTCGAGGCCAGCGGTGGGAGCGTCTGGGTGGTCGTCCACGACGGCCTCAATGGCGATGCACTTGCGACCCGGTTTCCTGTGATCCAGGACGCCCAGTGCGACCAACGCTACGTCTCGCTCCCCGATGCGCGGGCCTATCTACAAGAGCACATCGACGAGCTGGACGACCCTAGCGTTCCGGAGCTCGCCGGCTTGCGTTCCGAGCTTCAGCGCACGATGCAGGCCGTGGACACCCACTTCAGCGATCGCTAGAGCAGGCCTCGCATTCGGATGCGGCCAGGTCGGCACAGATCTCGTCGTAGGTCTGGTTGCAGCAGAAGTCGTCCAGAGCACAGACGCACGTTTCGACCGCCTGGTCGTTGCATCCCGCGCTGCCCTGCGGCGTGCAGCAGTCCCCCGATGTGCACGCGTTGCAATCGCTCTGCGCAAGCGCGGCACACTCCGCCGTCCAGTCGTCATCGCAGCAACCCGAGTCGATTGCGCAGACACACTGCTGCGTCGGTTGGTGCAGGCAGCCAGCGCCTGCACCAACCGACTCACAGCAGGGCCCGAGTTCCTCGCCACCCGTTGAACCAAACCCGGTCGTCCCTTCCGTGTCCCCGCCCGTCGACCCGCTGTCGCCCGTGGTCTCGCCCGTGGTCGAGTCCCCCGTGGTCGCGTCCGGCTCGCACGTTGCCTCGCAGGTGCCCTGGGCAAGCTCCACGCACTCCGCAGACCAATCGAACCCGCAACACGCAGCGTTCTCGTCGCACACGCACGTCTGAACCGAAGACTCGTCGCATCCCGGCCCCGCATGTGCCTCGCAACACCCGGAGCCCGGCGGTAGACCACCGGCGGTTGTCGCCTCACTCGAGCCCGTGGACCCACCGGTGGAAGACGACCCTGCCGTCGTCGGGGTTCCCGTCGTTTCTGTCGTCATCGACGTCGCGCTGCTCCCGGACGATCCGCCGTCGGTGTCTTCCGCAAGCGTCGGATTGATGCAGCCTGCGACAGGGACGAATACGAGAAGACAGATCCAACGAAGCAAGTCAGTGCGAGTAGTCATGGACGATCATCGATGGTGCGTAGGCCTCGATTCCTTCGACGGAGTTTCCTGGTTCTTGCTCAGGCACCTGCAGCGATTCGATACACGGCGCCCGATCCATCCACGAACGAAGCCGCAGCGATGAACACATCGCCGTAGGCGTTGTACCCACCGCCGTAGGGGCTCATCCCGCCGGGCACATTCCCGAGGGGCTCGGTGACCTCTGCGTTGGTCCCGTCGTAGCGAACACCCCAGACCTGTGAGGTGCACAGGTCCGCGTAGAAGTACGTCCCCCCAAGATCCGGAATCTCGCAGGACCGGTAGCTGCCCAGACCGGTGATCGAGCAACCACCGCCGCCGTGGGAGTACTCGGCAACCGGCGCGATGAGTCCATCCGAGTTCGCTTGGCCAGGCATGGCACTGTCGTCACACCCACCGTCGTTGAAGCAGTGATTGCCTTCCATGTCGCCCCAGCCGTGGTTCGTCCCCGCTTCAACGACCGTCACTTCTTCCCACGCTCCCTGCCCCACATCCGCCACGAACAACTGACCGTCTTCGGAGTCGAAGGAGAAACGCCAGGGGTTCCGAAACCCGTACGCATAGATCTCATCCCGAATCGCGGGATCGCCGACAAACGGGTTGTCGGCGGGTACGGTGTAGTCGAAGCCACCCACCGCCGGGCACCCGCACGCGGCTCCGCATGCTGTTGCCGTGTCCGCCTCGCCATCCGCTGCGACGTCGATGCGCAAGATCGAACCATGGTGCGTGTTTCCATTTTGGCCGTTGCCGCACCCATCGTCTTGCGGACCGCCGTCGCCCACAGACACGTAGAGCATGTCGTCGGGGCCGAACTGGATCATGCCGCCGTTGTGGTTGGCAGCGGGCTGTGCGGTGCCAAAGACGTCGCGGGCCGAGCCCATGTCGACCGTCCCACCACGCACGGCAAACTCCGTGACGCGCCACGACGATGAAGTGTCGCTGTGCAAAACATAGATGAGGCCGTTGCTCGCGTAGTCGGGATGAAACGCCATCCCAAGGAGCCCCGCTTCGCTGACGCTCGATACGCTGAGTTCCAGCCAGTTTTCGTCCGGCGCGTCCGTGGCACCCGCCTCGAGCCGTTTGACCTGTCCGCCTTTTTGCAGCACGTAGAGCACGTCGACATCGACCGGATCTCCGACCACCAACACGGGTTCGCGAAATCCATCGGCGACCATCTCGAACGAGATCGCAGGCGTCCCCTCCACCGGCGTGTATGGGCAGCCAAGATCGGGTCCCGTCTCGCTGTCGGTCTCGCTGTTCGTCTCCCCGCCCGTGCTCGTATCCGCACCCATCGTCGTGCTCGGATCCGTCATCGTCGGCGCGCCGGTGGACGACGATTCGGCCGTGGTTGTGCTCGCGGTACCACTGCCGCCCATCGTCGCAGGGGTTCCGGTCGACTCGGATCCTCCCGAGGATCCGCCCCCCGCGGCGGGCGGATCTGAAGACGGGCAGCCGGCACAGAACGTGGCTGCAAGTACACATACGGCGTATCTAAGGCTCGACATCGCGACGGACTCCACGATGAATGGCACCGAACGCCCGGGTCCTTCATCGGTCCCGGAATCCGGGAGACCGCGGGTCGACCCATGCGAAGGGCCGCGGCTCCCTCGCAGCTGCGAGGACGCCGAGGCCCTTCGTCATCGAAGCTCGTCTCCGCGCGATGCGGAGGCGCGCCCGAGGTTCAATGCACGTGGCCGTGCTCGAGCTCTTCGGCGGTGGCTTCGCGGACAGCTTCGATCTCGACCGCGAAGTGCAGCGTCACGCCGGCGAGCGGGTGGTCGGGAGTGACCACAACGCGCTCTTCGTTGGCATCGAGAACCCACAGGTGGATCTGGTTTCCGTCCTCGTCCTCGGCGACGAACGACATCCCTGGTGCCGGCTCCACGCCTTCGAACGCCTCACGAGGCAGCGCCTGCGGACCGGGGCCGGAGACCTCTCCGTAGCCATCGGCGGGCTGAACGACCACCTCGAGCTTGTCGCCGATCTTCTTCCCCTCGAGCTCCTCTTCGAGGCCGGGAACGATGTTGCCGGCGCCATGCAGGTAGCGGAGCGGATCGCCAGCTTCGGAGGCGTCGATCGTCTCTCCTTCGCCGTTCTTGAGGGTGTACTGGATCGAAACGACGCTTTTCGCTGCAACGACGGTCATGATTCGGCGAACCTACCCCAGGCCAGCCCGAGGCAAGTCTGCGCCCTGCCGCGAGAACTCACGCAGGCTCGATGCGTACGACCAGAGCGGTGATGTTGTCCACACCACCGGCTTCGTTGGCCTGCTGCACGAGAGTCTGCGAGGCGGTGTCGATGCTCTGAAACCGCGTGATCGTGGCCAGGATCGTGTCGTCATCCAGCATGTCAGTGAGGCCGTCAGAGCAAAGGAGGTACAGGTCGCCCTGCTGATACTCCTCGACGAGAATGTCGACAAAGACGTGCGGCGCGAGACCGAGCGCCCGCACGACGACGTTCTTATGCGGGAAGTTCTCGGTCTCCTCTCCGCTCATCGCCTTCATCCGCTTGTAGTCGTTGAGCAGCGAGTGGTCCTCGGTGAGGAGCTGAATCTGAGCCCCTCGGATGCGATAGACGCGCGAGTCACCGACGTGGCCGATGAAGAATCGCCCCTGGCTGAAGTAGATCGCATCCGCCGTGCAGCCCATCCCCTTTTTGGACGGGTCGCGCTTGCCGGTGTCGTGGATGATCGTGTTCGCCAGCTTGATCGAAACCGTCATGCGGTCGCGCTCGACGTGCAGCGATGGCATCGGGAACGGCCAGGTGTCGGCCCCGGTCTCGTGGGTGTCCGTGTAGTACCGCCGGAGCGTATCGACTGTAATCTGCGACGCAACCTCGCCACTCGCGTGTCCCCCCATGCCGTCGGAGACGGCGGCGAGCGGCAGGTCCTCGGCGATGAGGAAGTTGTCCTCGTTGTGGTCGCGAACGCGTCCCACGTCGGTGACCCCCGAGAAGCGGATCTTTGAGTTTCCGTCGATGAAGCTGATGCTCATGGGCAGCTAGAACGCGATCGGCACAACGGTACCAGGTGGGGGCGCAGCGGTGCTACGCTGATCAGGCGTGTCGAACGAGAGCGCTGCTGCAGCCACGGTGCTGAACTTTGCGCAGGTAAGCCCTCCCCGGCTGCTGTTCGCACTGCTGCACAAGCGTTTTACCGGCACGATGGACGTCGAGCAGCCGGCCTCGGGAGGCCAACCCGCTGGGATGCGGCGCGTGTGGTTCAGCGGGGGCATGCCGGTGTTCACCAACTGGGTCAGCGGCCCGGACGTGCTGGGGCAGGTTCTCTTGGAGCTGCGAAGAGTCGATGAGGCGACGCTGATGCAGGGGCTGGGACAGATGGCCCAAAGCGGCGGAGGTCTCCTCGGTCAAACGCTTCAGCAACTGGGTGCGATCGACGAAGCCCAGCTGGCGGAGGCACTTCGGTTTCAGTGCGGCCGAAAGCTGTCGCATCTGTTCGCGCTTCGCGACGGGCAAGCCACCCTGCACACCGCTGCCCACGAGCTCGGGCACATGACCGGGGTCAACGTCCTGGAGCTGATCCTGGCCGCGGTGGGTCGGCACTACGACGAGGCCCGCGTTCAGGCAGAGATGGGCGCGCACCTGGGGGCCTCGCTCCGCGTCACTGCGGCCTACGCCCGCTACCACGAGCACTTCCGCTTTCGACCGACCGATGCTCCGCCTGTCTCTTATACACATCTCCGAGCCCACGAGACCTCTCTACATCTCGTA
>CAJXVA010000085.1 GCA_913061055.1 uncultured Pseudomonadota bacterium | reverse complement strand
ACCACGAGGATGCGCTGGGCTTCCCCTCGGAGCATCCCAACCGACCCCACGAGATGAGTGCCGATCCGGCGACGGTGGTCGGCGAGCTGCATCGCCTGCTCGATGCCGCAACCCCCCACAGCGGCGGTGCGCCGACCTGACGCATCCCCAGGCGGGTTCCCTGGTTCCCCGGCTGGCCGTGTGATATCTGGGAATTGATGGTTTCGGGCGTGTTCATCTCTTCGTTGCTGCTCTTCGCCGGTGACCCTACCGACACCCTTTCGTCCAACACGCTGTTCGGCGAGGAGGTCCGACAGGTCGCGCCCCTGACCGAGCTACAGCTGCAGCAGCGCGCGGACGATTTCCAGAAGCTGCTCGATGAGAAGGGCTTGGTGCAGATCGGCGATCAGGTACGCCCAGGCACGAAGGAGGGCGGCTTCACGCAGCCCCCCGACCCGATGTTCGACTGGACGACGCCGCCGCACCGCAACACCATCTTCTTGAACTTCTTCGGCGCCTCGATGTCGCCGGGCACCAACGCGGCGCTCAACGAATCCCCGTGTCTGAGCGGCCCGCTCGAGTACCCCGGATTCGGCGGCACCGAGGCGCAGGCGATCGCACTCATCGAGGTGTTTGAACGCCTGATGGAGCCCTACGGCATCCGTATCGCGTACGACGAGGTGCCGCCGCCGGAGCTGCCCTACGCGATGGTGATGATGGGCGGATCCCCCGGCATCCTTGGCCTGGGCAACGGGGTCCTCGGCGTTTCCTGCAGCAGTGATTGTGGCGACATGTGGTGGCGCGACGCGACCTTCGCGTTCACCGACGCCATCAACCCCAACAACTCCGCCACGCTGGGTACCACCGCGTTGCACGAGGCGGCCCACGCGTTCGGCCTGGCGCATATTGGCGATCCCTCCAAGGTGATGAACCCCTTCGTCGGGAGCGCCAATGTCACGTGGGCGCCGACCTGTGTGCCGTACGACGACGCGACGGGCGGCATCAACTGCCAAGCCACGCACGACGAGTTCTGCGACGGTGGGGCTCAAAACACCGACGCCGAGCTCATGGCGTACTTCGGTGCCAACAGCCCCGACATGGAAGCACCGACGGTCGCGATCACCACCCCAGCCGACGGTGTCGAAGTCCCGACTGGGGGCACGGTCACGATCGAAGTGGATGTCGAGGACAACCACGAGGGCGTGGGGTGGAAGCTCGTCGTCGACGACGGTTCGCAGGTTCAAGAGTCGGTCTCCTTCACGTTTCAGCGTCGCTGGGACCTGAGCAACCTCGCCGCGGGTACGTACACGGCGCGCGTCGAGGCCCTCGACCACGACCGCAACGTCGGCTTCGATGAGGTCACGATCTACGTCGGCGTGGATGCGCCAGAAACCACCGGCGGCGACGACGGCAGCTCGGGCGCCAGCGACTCAGACTCGGGCAGCGACTCGGACTCGGACAGCGGCACGTCGGGCTCCGGCAGTGGCTCGGACTCCGACGACTCCGACAGCAGCACGCCCAGCGGCAGCGACACCGACGGTCAGGCGACGCAGGACAGCAGCGACGACGGTGGCTGCAGCACGGCACCCCGCGGCACGTTCGGCTTGGGTGCCCTGATGATGCTGGGCTTCGGTCTCGTCCGTCGCCGACGCGACTAGATCGCCCTCCAACTCCACGAAGAAGCCCCGCCTGCGAGAGCGGGGCTTTTTCGTGGGCTCGCGCAGTGCCTCAGTAACTCGCCGGTGGTTGCGGCACGTCGGGCGCGGGGAACTGTGTCTGCGCCGGGCTGTAGACCGAGGCGGGGATGTTTGCCTGTCCGGTGTCCTCGCAGCCGTTCTTGCTCTGCCAGGTGTTGTCGTCGTAGCAAACCAATCCGGCGCCCGCGAGCCGGGCGTCCGCGTGGGGCTTGCCCTCGCCCATGTCGGTGACGTTGCCGGAGATGACGCCGTACCGAGAGACCTCGGAGTCGGAAGCCTTGGTCGGGGTGATCTGGAGCCGGGCCGAGTTGTTCACGCTTCGCGGTGTGCCCAAGTACAGGTCCTTGAACACGGTGTATCGGCTCTCGAAGACCTCGTCCCGGCTGCTGTACTGCTTTCTGCGGCCCAGCAACATGTCCTGCGCGAGCGTGCCCTCGGGGCGGATGGTGATCGCGCTCTTCTTGCCGCGACGGCCGATGTGCTCGCCGTTGATGTCGCTGTGCAGCGCGAGAAAACGCGAGGAGCACTCGAGCCGAACGTTGTGCTCCTCGGCGACGCGGATCTCGGTGTCGAGCAGGCCGACAAAGCTCGCGCACGCAGCACTGACCAAGCCCACGTTGACGCCCGGCGGTTGGGTCCGGGAGCCCACGATCGTGGTGCCGCTGATGTACAGGCCGTAGGGCAGGGGCACGCGCCCGCACGAGAGGCTGTTGTCCTTGGAGCAGCGGTCGGTCGACTGCATATAGACCGCGCCGCCCTCGGGCTGTCGCTCGTAGTCCATGTCGAGGTCGTGCAGGGTGATGTTCTTGAAGGTCATGCCCAGCGCGACGGTGGGCACGCGGATGTCGGTGATCGTGATGTCCTCGACCCAGAAGGGCACCGCATAGCTGTCGATCTCGCGGTCGCTGGTGACGGTTCGAGTGCAGTTTCGGCCTCGGCCCACGCCCAACTCGGCGAGCTGCGGCTTGGGGTCGGAGCTGTCGCCGAACGAGGCGAGCGTGATGCCGCGGCTGCCGTAGCCGATGCACGAGCGTTCGGTGTCGAACTGCTCGCCTCGTCGCAGCAGGTATCGGGTGTCGTTCTTCCAGCTTCCCAGCGCGGGGAGGCGGGTGGCCTGCTCGGCATCGGAGGGACACGGGACTTCGCCACCCCACCGCCCCGACGCGGAGACGCAGACCGTCCGGGTCATCGGATATGCCGTGCTCTGGGCGCGGACCTGGACGGTCGCCCAGGCCGTGGCCCAGTCACCGGCGGCATTCTGAATCGAGACCCCAGGGTGAAAGGTGCAGATACCCTCGGCGCACTGGTAGGTGTGCATACCAAGCGGCGTGTTGGTGTCGTGGGATCGCGGGGCGCCCTTCTTCGTCTGGAAGAACTGACCGCCGCGCTCGATGAGTCCATCCCGAGCGTCGGACTCCGGATCTCCGTAGTCCCAGTACACGCCGCTGTGGGCGAACGGGTTGTCGTCGCTCGAATCCTGGACGGCGTCGATCGAGAACATGACCGCGCACGGTGAGACGCAGGTGGAGCGGCTGGCCCGCAGCCCAGGGAGCGTGAGACTGCCGCCGCTGTTTTTGTCCTCGGGCTGTCCCTGCGGGCGCGCGCCGACGTCGGGGAGAGGTGCCGGCGGAAGGGTCTCGTTGGAGGCTCGCGACGAGCTCCGGCCCTGCACGGGAGGCTCTGGATCGTGTTTGCACGAAAGGCCCACGAGGCCGAAGGTCAGCAGGAGGCTCGCGGTCGTCGATGGGGAGGCCATCGCCGTCCATGATGGTCCACGCGGGGCCCGACTGCAGCCGAAAAGCGGCCGGGTCGGCGAAGCGCTCGCTTCAGCCCCATCCGCGAAGGCGGTTCTCTTCCTTCCGGTAGTACGCCAGGCCCTGTTTCACGGCCTCGATGCCCTCGGCTGCACCGCGAATCTCGTCGACGACGACGGCCTTCTCCTCAAGGACCTTGTAGTCCTCGAAGAAGCGCTTGATCTCCACATAGGTGTGCTTGGGGACCTGGGTGATGTCGGTGATGTCCGCAAACGCGGGGTCGTCCTTGGGCACCGCGATGACCTTGTCGTCAGGCTCGCCCTCGTCGGCCATGTGCATCACCCCAATCGCACGGACGATCATGATCGACAGCGGATGCACGGGCTCGTAGCCCAAGACGAGAACATCCAAGGGATCCTTGTCGTCGCAATACGAGCGCGGGATGAACCCGTAGTTGGCCGGGTAGTGAACCGAGCTGTACAGCACCCGATCGACCCGTAGCAGCCCGGTGGGCTTATCGAGCTCGTACTTGACCTTGGACCCGCGTGGGATCTCGATCACCGCGTTGAAACCCTCGTGAACCGTGTCGGGGTTGTTCGGGATGTCGTGCCACGGATGGACCATGGCGAGGACTATACGGCGCTAGGGCGAGCTGGCCAGTGCTGGACTTATGTCCCCAGGAAGTTGCGCGTGCGTTGCCTGAGGTTGTCCGGGACGTGCGAGGAGAACTCCAAGCGCAGTCCGGGTCCGTCTCGATGTGCCCAGATCTTTGCGCGCGGAGGCAGGTCCATCTTCGCGACAAAATCGCGAGCGTCCGAGTCGGACTTCCCCGGGACCGAGCCCGTCAGGCGCACATCGCCGCTGGGTTCGACGAGGAGCACGAACACCGCGCCGGAGGACGCGCCGGGTCCGAAACGCCAAAATAGAAACGCCGCGAGCGCTAGAACGCTCGCGGCAAGAATCAGCAGCGGCATGGGCCGAGCTTAGCGCTTGTCCATCGGGACGTAGTCGCGGGCGCCGTGGCCCGTGTAGATCTGACGCGGGCGCGCGATCTTCTGCTCTTTGTCGTCGAGCATCTCGCTCCACTGTGCGAGCCAGCCGCTGGCGCGGGGGATCGCGAACAGCACCGGGAACATCTCGGTGGGGAAGCCCATCGCTTGGTAGATGAGGCCCGAGTAGAAGTCGACGTTGGGGTACAGCTTCCGTTTGACGAAGTACTCGTCGTTGAGGGCGATCTTCTCGAGCTCCAGCGCCATGTCGAGCCGTGGGTTTCGACCCGTGACTTCGAAGACCTGGTCGGCCAGCTTCTTGATGACGCGGGCGCGGGGGTCGTAGTTCTTGTAGACGCGGTGCCCGAAGCCCATCAGGCGACGCTCGCCGTTCTTCACGCCCTCGATGAAGGACGGGATGTTCTTCATCTCGCCGATGTCGTCGAGCATGCGCAGGACGGCCTCGTTGGCGCCACCGTGGAGCGGGCCGTACAGCGCGGCCGAGGCTGCAGCGAGGGAGACGTAGGGGTCGGCTTCGGAGCTGCCGACGGCCCGGGCTGCGCTGGCGGAGCAGTTCTGCTCGTGGTCGGCGTGCAGGATGAACAGCACGTCGAGCGCTCGCTCGAGGATCGGGTTCGGCTTGTAGTTCGGCTCGGCAAGCTGGAACAGCATGCTGAGGAAGTTCCCGCAGTAGGACATGTCGTTGTCCGGGTAGACGTACGGTCGTCCGAGGGAGTGCCGGTACGCCCATGCCGCCATCGTGGGCAGCTTGGAGATGATCTTGACGATGTGCTCGTTGCGGATCTCCGGGTTCCGAACGTCCTTGCTCCCTGTGTAGAACGTCGAGAGCGTCCCCAGGAATGCAACCAGACGGCCCATCGGGTGCGCGTCGTAGCGGTAGCCCTCCATGCACGTCTTGAGGAACTCGTGCACGTACGTGTGCGTGGTGACCTCGTTGGTCCACGCTGCGGACTCGGTCTTGTTGGGCAGCTCTCCGTTGAGCAGAAGGTAGGCGACCTCGAGGTAGGTCGACTGCTCCGCGAGTTGCTCGATGGGGTATCCGCGATAGCGCAGGATGCCCTTGTCTCCATCGATGTACGTGATCGCCGACCGGCAGGATGCCGTGTTCTTGTACGCGGGGTCGTAGACCATCAGGCCAAAGTCCTCCTCGGAGGATTTCATCTGACGAAAGTCCATGGCTCGAACGGTGCCGTCGTTGATCGGCAGTTCGAAGTTGTTCCCCGTGCGGTTGTCGGTGATCGAGAGTGTATCGGCGGCCATCAGGAGCTCTTCGCGAAAGTGGCGGAACCATACAGCCGCGGCCCGGCCTTGCCAATACGGCCACGCGGGCTCATTGCGTTCAGAGTTCAGGCGAGAAGAGCTGCCACACTTCGGTCGCCGCGCCGTCTTCGTCCTCGCCGCCTGCGACGATGGTGACGCCCGTCGGAAGGGTGGCCGCACCGCCGCCGGTGGCCCGCTGTGGACTCCCGGAGGGTTCCTCGCGCTCCAGCGTGACGCGGTCAAACCGGAACAATCGCCCTTCGCCTTGCGCGTATACCGCGGCGGAATCCTCCAGCCAGAGGATGTCCCGCATCGGAACTTCGAGCAGGTCTGGGAGCCGGCTCACGGTGAGTTCCGCGTCCGAGGTGTCAACGATCGCACCCTGCACGGTCGTCTCGCCGTCGAGGGATCCTCCGGCGCAAAGCGTGCGCGTCTCGTCGAGAGCGACGCAGTTTGCGCCTGTCCAAGCACCGCCGCCCGGTTCGGCCGCTTGGCCAGAGGCGACGGACAGGGCGAGCGGCAGCGAAGGATCGTCGCCGCCAAACGCGACGAGGCCTGCTTCGCCTTCGCCGGGTCGTCCAAACACCGTGCCGCCGCGTCGCGGGCCGTCGAGCTCGAGGCCCAGTTCGATGATGCTTGGCAACGTGCTGTCCTCGGTCGCCACCTCGACCTGAAGAATCGAGGTTTGGTCTCCTCCGCCCGAGACGTAGACGCGCGCGGTTTCGGGATCGAACCAAGCTGCGGCATCCGGGCGCGGCTGCATGTCTTCTTGGGACACTGTGACCCATGCGTCGGTCCCGTAGACGTAGCGCGTCGCGGTCACCTGCTCGGCGTACGATACGCGGGTCACGCTGCCGGTCCCGTCCCCGACGAACAGCCCGTCGTTCGCCGCTGGCGTGGGCTCGGGGAAGGGGGCGATAGGGACCAGCCCGTAGGTGTAGGCGTCGAGAAACACCGCGCTTCCGTCCGAGCCCAAGGCGATTGCGCCGCGGCCTGCGGAGCTGGCGATCAGGGTGCTGGCGTCCGGAAGTGCGAAATCGCGATCGAGCGTGGCCAGCCTGCCGGGGTAGCCCAGAAACACGACGACCCCAGCCCCGGCGGCGCCGGCGAAGGTGAACGGTGGGGTACTTCCGTACGCGACGAGTGTCTCGCCGCGGGCGAAGAACACCGAGAGGTTGCGGGAGACGTCATCGGGCGGGAGCTCGAACTCCACCGCCGCGTCGGATCCGTCGACCAGGAACTGCTCGCTGAAGCCATCGGGCGTCAGGGAAACCGTGATGTTGTCGACGTCGCTCAGCGGCGCGTCGTCACGGGGTCGCTCGAACGAAATCGCGACTTCCGAGGTGATGTCGCCACACCCCACTGAGGGGACGAGAAGCCACAGCAGCCACCGAGCGTCCATGTGGCCGGTGTACCACGCCGAAACAGGTTGCGACGGAGACGATCCGGAAGTAAGCCGTGCAACGTGATGGGGAGACGCTGGGGCGTGGGCGTGGTGTTGTGCGTGATGCTGGCGGGCTGTGATGATGCCGAGCCGCAGAACGTCATCGACGAAGAGCAGCCCGGAGAGGGCGTCGCGTTCGACGAGGACAACCCGTACGCCGACGTCGAGGGGAAGGCCGACTCACCGCGAACCTATGAGGTCCCCACCGACCTTCCAGATCTCGAGCGCCCGGAGATCATCGTGTCGTTGGATCGCAAGACGGTGCATCTCTTCGACCGGGCCACGGCCTTTTCGGCGGTGTATCCCACGGGCCCCGGAGCGCTCACCTCGTCGGGTCGCAGCATGACCCCGGCGGGTTTCTTCGCCACGTGGCACGACACGGATGACTACTGGTACAACATCCCGCGTCGCTACGCGCCGGACTACTTCGGCGGGTTCCCGTTCCTTCGACTCACCGTCGAGAACTCTAGCGGGCAGCACACGTACGGCTTTCACGGGCCGATTTCCTATTCCTGTCCCGGCGGCGCAAGCAGCTGCGACCTCGAGGACCGGCAATGGTTCCTCAAGCGAGACTTCGTCTCCCACGGATGCATGCGGATGGAGTCGCAGGACATCGTCGACATGTTCTATTCGATCGCATCGCACCCTTCGGTCCCGGTGACGATCATTCCCGACGCCGAACTCGATGCGGCGGGCAACGTGGTCGACCTCGATACCGACGTGACGCTTTGGGACGTTGGCGCTTCGATCGCTTACGGCGACTGTGGCGTGCGTCCCGATCCGTACTCCGTCGACGGTCGATGGACCAGCACCTCCTGCGGCTGAACGCCCTGTCGCTCGACCCGCCAGCACGTTCCGTCGACCCGGGACCGCGGCGTCGGCGAGGCTGCAATACGGCGCGAGTTTGCCGCCGCTGACCCCCGCCACACGATGTCCCGGTGGTGGCATCGCCCGAATTGGCGCTGCCGCAGCCCATGTGGATGACGAATCCCGCTGCGCAGATCCATCGCCGTGCGCCCGCGCCCATCGATGTGGACGGATCAGCCATCGACGCGTGAGGAGTGCGCCAGCATCGAGGCGTGATCGTTTGCGCTTCGGTGGACACTGTCGACCCGTATGGCTTACCAACCGCACCCCCCCAGCTCGCGTTGGGGTCGAAGACTCGCCACCCTCGGGGCATTCGTGGCGCTGTGGGGCGCCGAGCCCACCGCCGCGTCTGCCTCCTCCCAGCTGTGCGAGGGAGGCACTCACCTCCTCTTTCCACGCGATGGGGGCACGACCGACACCTCATCGGCCCTCGTGTTCGCGGACCGGGTCTGTGTTGTCCCGCAGTGGGCGGATCCCGCCGACCCGATTGTGATGATTGCGGTCGAGGACCTTGTGGTCGATGTCGACGACGAGCCGGCCGCGCTGGTGCCCCTCGCCGCGCCTGAAGCCGGGTGGCTGTGGAGAATCGAACCGGCACCGCTCGCCGGATCCACGGTCACCATCTCGGGGTGCGACGCGGCCGAGCGGGAGCAGGGGCTCTGTGCTGGCGCCGCGACCGAGACGATGGTGGAAGGTCCGCTGTTGCAGTGGACCTTCACTGTGGAGGGCGAAGCGGAACCGGTTGCATTGACCGAGCCGGTGATCCGCAATCTGCGGGCAACCGGAAGCACGGACCCCTTCAGCGGCGAGGTGCGCACGTTGTGGTCCTTCACGCTCGAGCGAGGCGAAACCGATCCGGGCACACCGATGCTCGTCGATATCACGATGAATCCGGGTCCGGCTGGCACTCAGCTGCCGTGGACGACTCCGGACGTTCCCTCGGAAGAACTCGTGCTGACGGCGCCCGAGGGCGAGGACGTCTGCATCGAGGCGCGCACGTTCGATCTCTACGGGAACGAGGGGCCGACCACGACCGCTTGTGCCGATGGTGGTGGAGGCGGCTGCAGTTGCACGAGCGGGGGCGGCTCGACGAGCGCGATGGTGCTCGCGCTGTTGCTCCTCGGTCTGCGGCGCCGCAGGTCGCGAGAACGGTTGGCCCGTCCACAGCCCCAGGGCACGCGCCGATGATCATCGTTTCGTCGCGCGGAGACCACCGCGGGCAGCAAACGCATCGAGCGCGGCCAACACGTCAGGAGCCTCGTACTTTCGGTTGCGCCGGCCCGCAGAGAACTGGCGCAGTGCGCCAAGCTCGACCAGCCTCGTGATTGCGTTTCCGGCCGCCTGGGCGCCGACCCCGAGCTCCGCCTTCACGAACGCGACATCGAGCACGGGCTGGCACAGGAGGAGGTCGAGCGCGCGCCAGACCACGGCCTGGGGACGCGCGTCCAGAGCATCCACCCAACGCTGCCGGACGTCTTGCAGCGCCTCGACCAGTGCACGACCGTTGTCGACCGCGCCGTAGACGGCCTCTGCGACTCGCTCGATGATCGGGAAAGGATCGCCGGACCGGTAGGCATTCAAGGCATCGAAGTAGCGACCCACGTCGACGAGCAGCCCGGCCGAGACCGGTACGGCGATGTGACGAGTCACCCGCTTGCCACGAAGAAAGCTGTGCAACAGGGCACGGCCGGTCCGTCCGTTGCCGTCGGTGAATGGGTGGATCGTCTCGAACTGTGCGTGGGCGAGCGCGGCTTGAACGAGCGCGGGAAGATCGTCGCGGGTCATGAACGCGACGAGGTCATCGATCGCATCGCCGACCCTGTCGTGGTGGGGCGGGACGAACTCCGCTGTATGGGGCCCGTAGTTGCTGGCGCCGATCCAGACCGGCTCGTCACGCCAGGCTCCAGTCGCGCCTGGGTTGATCGGACCGAGAAGGGCCGCGTGAGTGGCGATGATCGCATCGGCGTCGAGCCGGTCGGCGAGGTCGATGGCGGCTCGCATCGCTGTGGTGTTGGCGGCAATCTCCACCGCGTTGCGCCGGCTCGTGACGCCGAGCTCGGCGAGCGCGATGGCCTTCGCTGACGCCGTCAGTTGCTCGATCCTCGAGGAGGAAGCGGACTCGGACCGCAGCAGGATCGCGGCGAAGGGGGTGATGTCGGCCCCCATTTCGGCATCGAAGGCGGCCAGGGCGGTGGTTGCCTCAGACACCAGCGCCGCGACCGCGGCGGGAAGGTCGAGTGAGCTCTTTGCGATCGCGGCCGGGACGGCAGAGCGATAGGCCCCCGCGAACGTCGCGCGCCAGCGCCGAGGGATGTCGATCGACGACACCCACCTGCGCTCTTCGTAGCGGACGGCAGGCCACGCCAAAACCCCGGTCATGCGACTATCATAGTATGAGTTTTGCTAAAACTCATACTATGGGGTCCGTTTTCGATGATTTCTCGCTCTCTTGGGGTCGTTGTTCGGGGATTAGCCGATGATCATCGTCTCGCCACGCCCGGTGTAGCTGGGGTCGTCGAAGCGTCCGGGGCTCCAGCGGCTCAGGACCGGGTGGTCTTTGCCCTGCACCAGGTTGCGCGCGACGAGCTCGCCGACGACCGGCGCCATCATGAAGCCGTGGCCGGTGAAACCGCACATCTGGATCAGGTTGGGGAAGCCCGGCGTGCGGCCGAGGATCGCATCCCCGTCCGGTGAGACGTCATAGGGTCCGGACCACTGCCGAAGCACCTTGAGCGAGCGCGCGATGGGCATGACCCGGCACAGCGCCCGGGAGAGTCGGCCGAGGAACAGCATGGAGCTGCCGAGGTTGATCTCGGTCGGGTCCGCGTCGTCGCCTTCGCTGGGCATGCTGACGCCCGCCACGATTTCGCCTCGGGTGCTCTGGGAGAAGTACAGGCCGCAGGCGAGGTCGACGACGAGCGGGTCGAGGAACGGTTTGAGCGGCTCACTCGACATGATCTCGTGCCGGTGCGGGTGGTTGGGAAGCTCGATGCCCAGCGAGCGGTTGAGGCCCACGCTCCAGGCCCCGGTCGCGTTGATGACGGTGTCGGCTTCGATAGACTCCCCGGTGGACAGGTGGAGCGCGAATCCGTCGCGTCCGCCCGGCTCGGGCTCGATCCGCTCGACCGACGTATGGGTGCGAACGACCGCGCCGCGTTTGACGGCCTGCGCCGCGTAGCCCCAGACGAACGCCCACGGAAACACGACCGCGTCGTCGGGGTTGTAGGTTGCGACCCGAACATCGGTGACGTCGAGCTGCGGGACGATCTCGCGGGCGGCTTCGGGGCTGAGCAGGCGGGTGGGGGCGCCCACGTGGTGGTGGAGCTCGGCGTTGCGTTCGAGCTGGGCCTCGGCTTGCGGGGTTCGGGCGAGGAACAGGTAGCCGCCTTGGCGAAACCAGGTGTTGATGCCCAGCTCCTGTGCCAGGCCCTTGCAGATGTCGATGCTGCGCATCATCAGCTCGACGTTCTGGCGGTCCGCCCACTGCATGCGCACGCCACCGCCGTTGCGACCCGACGCGCCGCTGACCAGGTAGCTGCGCTCGATCACGACCACCTTGAGCCGCCCTTTGGACAGCCGCATGAGTTGGTATGCGGTCGAAAGGCCCATGACGCCGCCGCCGACGATCACCACGTCGGCGCGCTGCGGCAGTGCGGCATCCGCCGAGCCCATTTCGTTTGTGACGGTCACGATGCGCCGCCTTTCTCCGGCGGGGACTCGGGGACGGCGGCCAGGGCACCAAAGGTGACGGCCTCGGCCGGAGGACGAGCGGTGAAGGGCTGCACCGCGTCCGCATCGGCCAGGCCGCGCGACACCAACAGCCCGACGAGTGTGCACATGCACTCCTTGCCTTGGCACGGGCCGGTTCCCAGGCCCGTGTAGCGCTTGATCTCCTCGACCGTCGAGAGGCCTCGATCCAGGGCATCCTCGATCTCGTGGGTCGTCACGTCCTCACATCGGCATACGAATACGCGGTGGCTCATGACTCGGCTCCTTCGCGGTGACACAGCGCTTGTGCCACGACCTGTCCATCGTGCGCGGATCGGCCCGTGGGGACTCCTGCGACCTCTCCGGCGGCCCACAGCGTCCACGGTCCGGGGCTGGGGACGCGGCCGCCAGGGTGTTCCCGTTGCACCTCGAACCCGGCGCCGTTCCATCGCACCGGGGCGCCGGCCTGCCGCGCGAGTTCACTGGCGGGGCCGGGTCGCGGAGCGAGCACGACGAGCGAAGCGTCGATGCGGGTGCCATCGGTGAGCCGCACGTGATCAACGGCATCCGAGCCTTCGATGCGCTCCACGTCCTGCGGCCGAAGGTGACGAGCATTGAGGCCCCGTGCAATCCGAGCCCCGGGGTCGTCGGGGCCGATCACGACGACGTCGTCTGGGAGCCTGAAGTGCTGTCTCGACATCGCGGCGACCAAGCCACGGGCGGACACCACACCGGGCGTGTCGTTGCCGTCGATCAGGATCATGGGGTCGCGGGCACCGGTGGCGACGACGAGGTGCCGAGGACGCAACGTGAAGATGCGGTCGGTCGCCCGCGGTTCAACGGCCGCTGCGCAGATCAACCCCTCGTCGGGATAGATGCCAAAAACGCCGGCATCGAAGTCGTCGTCATGCTTCGCACCGCCGGGCATGCGTTCGAGGGCGATGCAGCGCAGGCCCCGGCGCCGAATCTCCTGGCTTGCCGCGCGCCCGGCTTGTCCCCGCCCAATCACGACCACATCGGGCGCTTCGTGGCGGAACGTTGCACCGCGGCCGTCGACGCGATCGGGCAGGGTGCCCAGGCCGGCGAGGTTTCGTGCGACCTCTTTCATGATCTCGTTGAGCGCCCGGGGTCGCACCATCAGGTGGTGGTGGTCCATGCCTTTGGCGAAGAACTTGTCGGCGAGTGCGGAGGGGTCGGGTCCTCGTCCCACAAGACGGTTCTGGGAAACGACCTTCTGTCCATCATGGACAGGCGTGAGGCATGCGCGAACGTTGGGTTCGCCATCGACCCGGGCCAGACACGTGCCGCAGTCTCCACTGAGGCAGTACGGTCCGCGGTGCCGCCGGAACTTGAGGCTGCGCGTCGTCCCGAGTTCTCCCGCGGCCAGGAGCGCCTCGGCGACGTTCTCACCGGGCGCGCACGGGATCGATCGGCCGTCGTAGTCGAGGGTCCACGGCGGATCGCCGCGCCGCAGGAGAATGCCGGATGCCACGGCTCCTACGTAGCGCTACTCAGGCCGGGGCCACAACCCCACGGGGTCCGAAGATGGCTGTACCCACGCGGACGAGCGTTGCGCCCTCTTCGATGGCGACATGAAAGTCGGCCGACATGCCCATCGACAGTGCACGCAGTTGCACACCGGGGCGAGCGATCTTGGCGTGGCGGTCCCGAAGCGCCCGCAGATCCGCGAAGTGAGGGCGCGTGGCTTCGGGCGTGCCTTGGGGCGGAATCAACATGAGCCCCCGGCAGCGTACGTGGTCGAAATCGGCGAATCGGTCCAGCAGGTCTGGGAGCTCATCCGGGCGGATGCCGGCTTTTTGCGGCTCGCCGGTGAGGTTGACCTGGATGAGGACATCCTGCGGGACGGCGCGCGCCTCGAGCTTTTCGAGGAGCTTGGGTCGGTCGGCGGTGTGGATCAGGTGCGAGCCGGCGACGAGCTTGACCTTGTTGGATTGCAGCGGCCCGATGAAGTGCCAACGGGGTGCTGGTGCATCCTGGATCGCCTCGGCTTTCTCGTGCAGCTCCTGGGCGTAGTTCTCGCCAAAGTCGAGCAGGCCCGCAGCCCGCGCCTCGAGGATCGCGGTCAGCGGTTGCCGCTTGCTGACGCCGATCAGTGTGACCGGTTGGTCCTCCCCGCTACGCGCCGCGGCCGAGGCCACGGCCTCCCGAACCTGGGCGAGCCGTTGGGCCAGGCTTGGCGTCATGGCGAGCATTCCTGCAGCCGCGTCAGCACCTGTGCGACGGGCAGGCCGACCACGTTCGTGTACGAGCCCTCGATGCGGGTCACCCAGCTCGCCGCCTCGGCTTGAATGCCGTAGCCCCCCGCTTTGTCTCGCCACGCGTCGGTGCGCAGGTATGCGTTCATCTCGGCGGCGGCGAGCGGTCGAAACCAAACCCGGGTGGTCTCGACGTGGACCTCGATGTCGTTCGCCCCCGTGGCCAACCCCCATGCGGTCGTCACTCGATGACCGTTTGGGCCCGCAATGGATTGCAGCATCGCGAGGCAGGCGTCGGGGTCCGCGGGTTTTCCCAACGGCACGCGGTGTTCCTCGACCCACACGACGGTGTCGGCGGCGAGGATCCACTGGCCGTCGGTGTCGCCGAGCTGCTCGACCGCGGCGCTGAGCTTGTCGTGCGCGATGCGCCGCGCGTACGGGAGGGCCGCCTCGTCCGGAGTGGGAGCCTCATCACAGGCCACGGGTCGTACCTGCACGGACATGCCCGCCGCGCGCAACAACGCGGCCCGGCGCGGGGAGGCCGACGCGAGCACGATCGAGGGCAGGGCGGGCACGGCGGCATGGTCACAGCAACCGCTCGGGCGGGCAAGCGGGCCGGGGTACGATGCACTTGTGAAGATGTCCTCCGTGCGCCCGAGCGTCGTGGCGGCCTACGCCGCGGTCACCGCATCCATTCCGCTGATGGTGGTGTCGGTCTCCTTGCTGCAGCCGATCGAGCGCGTCGAGCCGGTGAGTGTCGAAGATGTCGAGGCCGTCGGCGCCTCCGACCTCGAAGCCGTTCGAGCGTTGGCCGGGATGTGGTGGTGGAAAGCGCTTCCGGGCGTGGATGGGTCCGACGTCGGGTTCTACTACTTCCACGGCGACGGCAAGGGCCTGTACCGCTACGGCAAAGTCGGCCTCGTCAACACCCACAGCTTCGACTACGACGTCGTGGATGGCACCTTGGTGCTCGAGTTTCGCAAGAGCGGCGTGCGCCACGAGCTCCCGTTCGCGGTCGAGTCCGAAGGGGCGATCGACTGGCTGACCCTGGACTACGACCCCGAGACCCAAACCCGAGGGGCCCGCTACTTCCGGGACCAGCCGGGCCCGATCGCGCCGCACCGCGCGGCCGGGTCCAACCTGGGACAGCCACCGGCCGGACACATGTGGATCGACCTCGAGCGCTATGCCACGGGCGGTATCGGGTTCCACATGTATCAGTTCAGACCCGCCGGCATCGACGGGCGCGGGGTCGGATGGTTTCACCGCGGTGACTTCGACGACTGGACGACCGAGGCGTTCACCTACCGCATCGCCGGCGAGCAACTCTCCATGCATTTCACGCTCGCCGACCGCACCGAGCTGAGCGATTTCGCCGTGGACGCAGGAGAGCCCCGAACCCTGAGGTTCGAGGCGGACCCCCGCGATTTTTGGCACCCCCATGCCTATCTCGACATGGGGGCGTCGTTTGGAACTGTGCCGGCCCCAGCGTGGGCCATGGGCGTTCCTTACAACCGGACGGAGTAGACCACGCCCATCGCGGGCGACCCGAAGGGCTCGAACGTTGCGGTGCCGAGGGCGGCGGCGACACAGCGGCCGAGGCTGTTGGCGTGAGGCGCCTGCGGTGCGGCCGAACGGACCTTACCGGAGCCCGCGATCGAGAGCTTCACCTTGACGGTCGTGCCCGCGGGAGCAGCGTGCATGTCTCGACACTGCTTGGCCTCGGACTTGGGTCCCGTCAGCGCCTTACGAATCTGCGAAGACGTGAGCTTCGTCGGCAGCGAGATCGTGGGCGTCTTGGGCTTGGCTTTGGGCTTGGCCGCGCCGCGTCCACACGAGGCGGGGTCAACGATGCACTGTACGCTCAGCTCGTCGGTCGCCTTGGGCTTGGACGCCGCTTTGGGGGCGGGCGCCGGCGCGGTGGTGGTGACCGTCTTCGGCTTTGCGGTCGAAGTCCGCTTCGCCTTGGAGCGCGTGGTGGACTTCTTGGCGCGAGCCTTGGTCTTGGCCGCGGGTGCGGGCTCGGGCTCAGCCTCGACCGCCGGGGTCGGAGCCGGTGCTGCCGCGGTGACATGCGGGATCACGGCGCCGTCGATCTGCAGACCATGCGCAAACCGAGCGTCCCCGTCGTGGTCAAAGACGGCCGCGGCTGCCATCGTGGGTCGGGGTGCGGGGTCCTCGGTGGCGGGCGTTCCGTGAGGCATGCCCAACGCGACCATCGTGGTCAGGGCGACGACGGCACCTCCGAGCAGGCCGAGCGTTGCGACGGCCCAACGGGGGGCCGAGGGGGGAGGGGGAAGCATCGGCTCGGGCTCGGTCACCAGTCGCGACGTCGTCAGATCATGGGCCGCGCCCATGGGACCAGCGAGACGCAGCTCGTCCAGATCGATCACGCCGGAGCTGTCCGCTGCCTGCGCCACGGCGGTGGGCTGGCTGGCTTCGAGGGCACGCAGGGAGTCCAACGAAAAGGCGTGGGAGTCCTCGCGGGTCGAGGGCGTCGTAGGATGGGGAGCGGTGACGTTGTGCTTGGTGATCATCGGACTTCGGCTTCCTGCGCGGCATCACGTGGCCTCGTCCGTCGAGGGGTCTTGAAGGACGTCGCGCTCTAGATTCGACGACCCAACCGTCAGAGTATTGGCGATGTGTACGGAATGTTTACGGTTTCACGGGGTTCCCCTCGCGGGCCAATGCCCCGCTCACGGGGGATGACCCCGGGTCCGAGTGGATCCACCCGAGGCAGCCTGCCCCGTGGGGCCCGGTGCTACCATCGCTGCATGCGCTTGAACCGTCCGGCGCGGCGCGCCGATGCCGGGACCTTGCCCTCGACGTGGATCACGCGAGGCTTTCTAACTGCCCTGATGAGTGTGCCGGGCTTGCTGGCGTGCAGCGTGGAGCCTTCCGCGACGAGCCCGCTGTCCTTCGTCGCCCACTGCGGTGACGAGCAAGGCGATCAGACCTGCGCCGCGCTGGGCGTCGGAAAACCATTCTGCGATCTGTGTCGTCCCGCGTCGGCCGATCAAGGCTGCGCAGCCGCGGAGCCCACCGTTCCGGCATGCCGGGTCGGGGGCGGACTCGCGACCACAACGTTCACGACCGACGGAAGCGCCTCGAGCAGCGACGGGTCCACGTCGATCGACACACTCGAGACCCTCGGCACAACGGACACCTCCGCTTCGGTTGACGACAGTGGCACCAGCTCGAGCAGCACGGGTGGACCGATGCTGCCGTGCGACACCCCCGACGGAACGTTCGATGCAGCATGCGAGCGGGCCGACAGCACCCGGCCGTACTGCTCCGCGCAGACCTGCGTGTCGTGTGTCACCGCCGGCGGAACCGACTTCTGTGGCGGCGGCGATCCGCTGGCCCCCGCCTGCAATGCGGACACCGGTCAGTGCGGGGCCTGCGGAGACGTGGAGACCTTCGTCTGCGGACAGGAGTTGCCGATCTGCAATCCCACCGGTGCCTGTGTGCCGTGCACGGCGCACGACGAATGCACGACGGGCGCCTGTCACCTCGACCCCGCCGATTCGCTCGTGGGCGAGTGCTTCCTCGAGGACGAGGCGATCTTCGTCGACTCCGCAGCGGTTTGTGCCGGCGGCGATGGCAGCGAGGCGACGCCCAATTGCTCACTCGCCGACGCACTGGCCTCCTTGGTCGAGGACGACATCGCGTTGCTGCGGGTCGCACCCGGTACGTACGACGAAGGGGCGAGCCTGCTCGTCGACGCTACGATCGCGATCGTGGGGAACGGCGGCGTGCCCTCCCTCGAAGGGGATGGCGCGGGAGCGGCTGGGTTCACGCTGATGGACGGGCGCGTCTACACCGTGGGCATCCGTGTCTCCAACAACGTCGCAAGTGAAGGCATTCGTTGCAGCAACGCAACGCTGTGGATGCAAGGATCCGAGGTCGGCGACAACGCGGACTACGGCATCTTCACCACGGGTCCGTGTGTCATGCGGCTCGATGGGTCTGCGGTGTTCAACAACCTCGGGGGCGGCATCCGGCTGCTGGGCGGGACGCTCGCGCTGGACAACGCGGCGGTCGGCAGCAACGGAGACGGTACCCGTGGCCCGGGCATCAACGCTCAGGTTGCAACCGTCGACATCCTGTACTCCACCGTTGCGGGCAACGATGGCGCTGGACCCGACAGCCTGCAGTGCTTCGAGACCGAGGGCACCGTTCGCAACTCGATCCTGGTCGGTGCCTCGGGGACGTCCGCGGCGCTGGATTGTTTTCCACTCGACTTCGCCACCAACGCAATCGACACCTCCGGGTTCGCAGGCGACGGCGGTGTGCACGTGGACGAGCCCTACAACCCGCTGTGGTTCAATGATGCCGACGGTGGTGACTTCCGCCTGGGCGCACCTCCGCTGACTCCGTTCGGCGATATCGCGCTCTGGGTCGAAGGGGATCCTCCTGCGGATGCGGACGGTACGGAACGCCCGCTGGACGGCTCGCTCGGATACGCCGGCGCCGACGAGCCGGACTGACCCGATGTCCTCGACGGTCCGCTTCGTCTACGACGTCGTCTGCCCGTTCGCCTACCTCGCGTTCCGCCAGTTGGACCGGATCCGAACGCGTGCCGAGGTCGAGCTGCAGCCGGTCCTGCTGGGCGGGTTGCTCCGGCACGTCGGAGCTCCCGACGACCCCAACACCGTGATGGCTCCTGCACGGGCGGCCGCCAATGCGCGGGACATCGCGTTGTGGGCGGACCTTGGCGGGGTGTCGCTGAAGGCTCCAGACGGTCACCCGCGTCGCAGCGTGGACGCGATGCGCATGCTCAGCGCCGCGCCGGCTCGGCGACGGCAGGCATGGACCGCGACGCTGTTTGAGGCGTACTGGGAGCGTGGCGAGGACCTCAGCGACCGCGATGTGCTCAGGCGGGTGATGGCCCCACACGACATCGACGTCGATGCCACCATCGACGCCGGCCGCGAGCCGCTGCGCGCCTCGACGCTCGCCGCATTCGAAGCGGGGGCGTTTGGCGTGCCGACGTTCTTGGGTGGGCCTCGCATGCTCTGGGGGCAGGACCGTATCGGTCTGTTGCTGCGGGACCTCGGAGGGCAGGAGCCGCTCGATGCTTGGTCTGTCCTTCCAGCCCGACCCGCGCGGAGCGTGACCGGGCTTCGTTTTATCCACGACCTCGCGAGTCCGTTCAGCTACCTCGCCGCGACGCAGATCGAGCGCATCGCCGCGAGGGCCGGACTCGATGTCGAGTGGTCTCCGATCCTCCTGGGTGCGTTGTTTCGCGCGATCGGTACGCCGAACGTTCCACTGCACGCGATGAACGAGACCCGCCAGGCCTACGCGCTCCGCGACATGCAGGACTGGGCTGATGGTTGGGGGGTCCCACTTCGATTCCCGTCGCACTTTCCGCTGCGCTCCGTGCTTCCGCTGCGCGCGAGTCTGGTCGAGCCGGGCTGCATCGGCGCCTTGTATCGGGCGGCGTGGGCGGAGGATCGCCGCATCGATACGCCGCAGACCTTGGGCCCGGTCCTGGCCGATGCCGGCTTCGATGCGGACGCGATCCTGACTCGGACCGACGCGCCGGAGGTCAAAGCGGCGCTGCGCGAGCATACGCAGCGGGCTCAAGACGAGGGGATCTGCGGTGTGCCCAGCTTTGTCCTCACCTACGAGGACGGAACGACCCTGCGGCTGTGGGGCCAAGATCGGCTCGTGATGGTGCGTGCGGCCCTGGAGGGCTGGATGCCCGTCGGCGCGGCTGCACTTTGACGCCGGCCCCAGTTTTGGCGAGGGTTGCCCGTGGCCGACGAGGTAGAGCTGCAGGGCACCGTCGAGCGGGTCGTCTATCACGACCCCCGCTCGCGCTACACGGTGTTGCGGCTGCTCGCACCCGGCCACGAGACGCTGGTGACCGCGGTCGGCCGCATGGTGAGCGTGGAGACCGGTGCCGAACTCACCCTTCGGGGCCGCTGGGATTCACACCCGCAGCATGGCCGCCAGTTCGCAATCGTGGGCATGACCGTCGCGGTTCCCACGACCAAGCTCGGCATCGAACGCCGGTTGATGCGCTACCCCGGTGTGAAGGCGGTCATGGCCTCACGGATCGTCGCCAAGTTCGGGCTCGACACGCTCACCATTCTCGAGCAGCAGCCGCGGCGACTGATGGAGGTCGAGGGCATCGGGCAGCGGACGCTGGAAAAGATCGCCCAGCACCATGCGACCCACAGCGGTCCGATGGCCCAGCTCGAGGCCCAACTGCTCGAACTCGACCTACCGGTCCATCTCGCGACTTCGATCTTCGACCGCTACGGCGACGACGGCATCAACGTCCTTCGCAAGCATCCGTATCGCTTGGCGCGGGAGGTCCGGGGCATCGGCTTTTCCACGGCGGACCGCGTGGCTCGGGCGCTGGGCATCGAGCCCGACAGCGCGGAACGGCTCGACGCGGGCGTCGTCCACGTGCTCGAGCAAGCCGAGATGGAAGGCCACTGTGCGCTGCCGATCGAATCTCTGGTGCAGCAAGCGACCCGCAACCTGGGCGCGGATGAGTTTGCGGTCCGCGATGCGGGCGAACGCCTCGTCGTCAGCGGGGAGGTCGTGTTGGAGCACGGCAATGACGATGCGCCGCTGGCGTTCCCCGTGCGGATGCTGGAGGCTGAGAACGATGTCGCCGCGGGCCTCGCGACGCTGGCGCGCGGCAAGGTCGAACCATGGAGCGTCCCCGAGCTGCCCGGCCACCTCAGCGACGGGCAGCGGGCGGCCGTCGAGGCGCTCGCCGAGCACGGCGTGATGGTGCTGACCGGGGGTCCGGGTACCGGCAAGAGCACCGTTGTTGCGCAGATCCTCGAGTTGGCCGACGCCAACGGGGTCACCGTGCTGCTCGCGGCGCCGACGGGACGAGCCGCGAAGCGTCTCGAGCAAACGACTGGCCACTCGGCGAGCACGTTGCATCGCCTGCTCGAGTTCCAACCCGAGACCGGAGCGTTCGCCCATGGCCCCGCGGATCCACTCCCACCAGGACTCCTCGTCGTGGACGAGAGCTCGATGATCGACATCGTCCTCGGGGCTGCGCTTCTGGGGTCGCTGACCGATGCCCACCGCCTCCTGCTGGTGGGTGATGCCGACCAGCTTCCCTCGGTGGGCCCGGGAAACGTGCTGCGCGATGTCATGGCGGTCGCCGAGGACCCCGACACGCCGATCGCGTTGGTCCGGCTCACCGAGGTCTTCCGGCAGGACGAGGGCAGCAGCATCATCGGCAATGCGCACCGGGTTCTGCATGGTCAGCAACTCGCGCCCGACGTCTCCGGAGAGCAGGGCGAGTTCTTCGTCGTCGCATGCCGCACCGCGCAGCGGGTCCACGACCTCGCCGTTCGCATGGCCACCGAACGGATCCCCGCCGCGTACGGCATCGAAGGCCGGACCGACGTGCAGGTGCTGGTTCCGATGCACAAGGGCATCGCGGGGACCGAAAACCTCAACCGCAGCCTTCAGGCCCACTTCACCACCGGGCAGCGCGAGTGGGCCGTGGGGGGCAAGAACACCCCGCGGCGAATCTTCCGGCGGACCGATCGGGTGATGCAGACCCGCAACGACTACGACAAGGCCGTGTTCAACGGGGACATCGGTGAAGTCATCGATGTGGACGCCGAAGCCGCGACCCTCACGGTCGACTTCGACGGCAAGAAGGTGAAGTACGAGGGGCGGGAGGTCTCCGCGTTGCAGTTGGCCTACGCACTGTCGATTCACAAGAGCCAGGGCAGCGAGTTTGATGCGGTGATCGTGTGCCTGCTACCGGAACACCACGTCATGCTGCGCCGTAACCTTCTGTACACGGCGATCACTCGCGCCAAGAAGCTGTGCGTCATCGTGGGCGACACACGAGCGATCGAGCGCGCCATCGGTCAGGCGTCGGACAACTCGCGGCACACCGGTCTCGCCCGCCGGTTGAGAGACGCCCTGCGGTTGGGTGGACTCGGGCTCGTGCCCGAGCTGATGGCGGGCGAAGAGACGGATTCAGCGCCGGAGCCGGAAGAGCCCGAGCCCGAATTCACCCTCCACGCGGTTCCGGATCTCGACGACGAATCCGACGCCTGAGCGAGGCGGCTATCGTCCCATCAGGACCGCGAGGGTGCGGCGCACGAGACCGTCGAGGTCCTCGGGCGGAGGATCGCTGTCGTGAGCCTTGGCGAGCGCCGTGTCGACGACCTTTGGCTTCCAGCCCAGGTTGACCAGCACGGCCCGGGCTTCGTCGTCGAGCGCGTCGGTGGGCGCGCCCGGTGACGGCTCCACACCGTCGGTGTCCTCGACGCCCAGCGCCGCGGCCAACGGTTCGACCTTCTCGCGGAGGTCGAGGATGATGCGCTCGGCGGTCCGCTTTCCGACGCCGGGAATGCGTTGAAGCGTGGCTTGCTCGCCTTGGCCTATCGCCTCGAGCAGTTCGAGCAACGGAAAACCGCCCAGCACCGCCACGGCGTTCTTGGGGCCCACCTGCGGGACCGAAGTCAGCAGCTGAAACATGCGCCGCTCTTCGGGCAGGATGAAGCCGTACAACGCGAGCGCGTCCTCTCGGACATGCGTGTGTACCCACAACGAGGACTCCTCGCCCTCGCCCGGCACGTCCGCGAACGTCTGCCACGAGACGATGAGCTGGTAACCGACGCCACCCACGTCCAGCACCACGGTGCCGGTGAGTGCGTCTCGTACGAGGACGATGCCGCGAAGATGTCCGATCATGACAGGGTCCGAGTCTGCGCGTCGGACTCCACATCTTGGATCCGAGCCGGTGCACTGTGCCCGTGACAGAGCGCGATGGCCAGCGCATCCGCAGCGTCGCTCGAAGGTGTCTTGCGCAAGCGGAAGAGCATCTGGATCCGAGCCTGAACCTGGGCCTTGGTCGCCCGTCCGTGACCCACAACCTGCTGCTTGATCGTGGAGGGAGCGTACTCGAAGGTCGGTAGGTGGTGCTGAGCGGTCAGCAACATGATCGCTCCACGGGCTTGGCCGAGCTTGAGCGCGCTGGCGGCGTTCTTCCCGTAGTAGGCCTTCTCCAGCGCGACTGCGGTGGGACGGAGTTCCTCGATGATCTCGGTCAATCCGGCTGCGATCTCCGCGATGCGCACCGGAACCTCGAGCGTCTTGCAGGGGCGCAGGACGCCGCACTCGAGGTATTCGAACGCACCACCGCGCTCGGCATGGGTCTCGATCACGCCGTACCCGACACACAGGGTGCCGGGGTCGATGCCGAGAATCCGTTGCGGTCCGACGCCCATGCCTCCTTTGGGGTACCACATGGGCGCAGAAGCGCCGGACTTCCGGCTCACCTGCGGGCGGCGTGCGTGGCTTCGAGGAGATCCCCGACCGTCATCGTTCGGGGGAGGCCCTGTTGGGCGACCGCGTTCCACAACGGGCCCAGTGCATCATCGGGGTTTGAAGCTTCGAGCGCTTCTTGCAGAGCGAGGACGGCTGCGCGGCGGCGACCCTCGTCCAGCGCGAGACGCAGCGCGCTCGCCACGGGGCTGTCGGTCGGGGGCGGCTCGGGCAGGCGGAACACCAACCCAGACGCGTCGTTGGAGGCCGGAGGTCCGCTGGCGCCGAGGTCGGCTTGGGCGGAGGCAGTCGGCTCCGCGACACCCGGAGCGGATGGCCGGAGATCGGCGGGCGCAGCACGACCCACCCGCTCGACCACGACCGGAGGCGGTTCCTTGTGCCAGCGTCGCCGCACGCTGGGGTCAAAGCGCTCGCGTTCCGGAGCCCGGGGGTGGACCTGGACTTGGCCCGACGCCACCCGCTGTTCCATCGCTTGGCCGCGCTGGAGGATCTCCTCGCCGTGGCCCTTGGGAAGGACGGTCACGACGGTGTCCTCCTTGATGATCGCGTAGAGCGTCTCGCCGAACTCGGCGACCGGGATCAGGGTCTGGGGTTCCCCGAGCATCGCGTCCAGCGTGCGGACCGCACGGCCGCCGTCTTCGGCCTCGCCCAGCGCCCCATCGAGCCGGTCGCGGAGTGCTTCGTCGTCTTCTTCGGCCCGAGTGGGCACCAACTCGCGGAGCCGCTGCACGGCACGGTGCGTGATGCTGTAGCGTCGATGGCCGACGAACGGGGGGCGCATGGAGCCGCGTGTAGCCCAGGGGAGTCGCGCTGGCTACCCCCAAGAATGCCGGGCCGCTCACGCCTGGTTGCAGGCGCACAACCGCCTACGGTGGGGGACTGCTACGCTCTTGCTCGTGCGGGCAGGATCGCGCTTTCGACGCTACTTCATCGGGCTCGCAGTTGCGGCGCTGGGCCTCATCGCGTCCACCGCCAACGCCGCAGCGGTACGAGGCTCCGGGGCCGCCAAGGCCTCCGAATGGAAGCAAGCGCCCAGCTCCACAACGCTTCGATCCAGGGCGATTCGGCGCGCCCGGCTGGCCGCCCTGCAGGCTGCGATCGACGGGCTGGAGGGCCGCGTCGACAAGGACGCCAAGAAGTCGGTCCAGCGAGATGGGACCCGATGGACCGGCGCCTACCGGATCGTCTCCGAGCAGGTCGACCCCGAGGGCATCCGCGTCGAGCTCGAGGTCGAGATCGATGTCGCTCGCCTCGCCAAGTTTGTCGCTCCACCCGCCGCGCCGTCGCCCGCAAAGGTTCGCTTCCATCTTGGGGAGCTCACCGCGGGGCGCGGTTGCACGGTGGAGGCCGAGCAGGTCGGTGAGGACCTCGCGCGTCTGGGGGTGGCCCAAACCCCCATCGGCACGTCCGCGCCCGTGGCCGTCGCGATCGAGTGCCAACCGTTGGGGCCGGTGCCGAACACCCTGCTGCAGGCGGTGCGCATTCGGGTGGAAGCGAAGGCCGAGGGTCGCGTGCTCTTGAAGTCCGACGAGGCTGCGTTCGGCGTTGATGAGCAGAGCGCTCGTGAGCGCGGCGCTGGAGCGGTGGCTGACGCCCTGGCCGCCGAGCTGATGGGGGACGGGGGGGGGGTGGTCGTCCGGGTTGAATCGCCGCATCCCGCGTCACGGGTCCGCCGGCTCCAGCGCGCGTTGGCGGATCGCGTGTCCGGGGTGCGGAAGGCCAAACTCGTTGGCATCGATCCCGACGGCTCGGTTCGCATCGAGCTGGTGGGTAGTGCGTCAGCACAGGACATCGCTCGGCGTCTCGGCGCACTGAGTCTTCCCGACTTCGACGTGACGGTTGTCGGTGTTCACGACGCGCGTTCGCTGTCGATCCGCCTGCGTTGAGACGCGGTGCACGGCGCGCGCGGAACCACGAAGCCGCTCACTGGCCAACGAGTGGTGGCGGGACTGTTGAGCCGGCGGCCGTTTTCCATCACCATCACCGCACCGATGCTGCGCGTCCCAACCATCGCCTTCGCTTGCCTCGTCTCGCTCGGCGCGTGTCGTCCTGCTCCGGGCACGGGTGCACCCCTGGCGATCGAGGTCCCGGACGCAGACGCGGATGCCGACGTCTACGTCGACGGGAACTACGTCGGCCAGGTTGGATCGCTGACCGCGGCGGGGGCCGACCCTTTGGTGCTCGCGCCCGGCGTGCACAGACTCGAGGTCCGCAAGCCGGGTCGGTTTCCGGTGCAGCGAACGATTCGGGTCGACGGCAAAGAGGGCTCCGCACCGGTGGTCGTGAAGGCCGAGCTCCTCGAAGACCCGTCCTGAGCGTCACCAGCGGAACGCGTAGCCGAGCTCGCTGCGCAGCTGCAGCGTCGCGCCCGGGACGTCGTACCCCTCAAAGGGATGAGGCTCGCTGCGGGTGCATCCCGAGTCCTTCGTCCCCCCACCCATCGCGGCCAGCGTTGGGCCGGTCCGAATGGCGAGCGCATGCTGACGGCGAGCGCCGAAGGTTGCGCGCAGCAGGAAGCGCCCGCCGAGGAACAGCCCGCCCCGGGTGCTGATGATGCCCGAGGCTCGAACCGGGCACGTCGCGGGGCTGGGTCCGTCGTGGACCAAGGTTTGACCACCGAGGCCGGCGGTCGCACTGACCCCCAGCTCGAGCCGCTTGTCGGCTCGGACAGCCCGCGCCCATTCCGTCAGGAGCAGGAACTGCATCGAGGACATCCGGTGTCCACGGCTCGATGGGCTTGGCGTTGTCGCCCACGCGAACTCGGCCCCCAAGAGGACCTCGCGCGGCTCGCCGATGAACCCGCCGGCGCGAAACGACGGCCCGATCGCGGGCAGCGAGTCGATGCCCGAGGTGGAAGACATCGCTCGCGGAGCGATCGCATCGAACGAGAAGCCCACGCCAAACATCCCGTGCGGGAATCCAGGGCGCATCGGGGAGATGGCCGGTGGTGGTC
>CAJXVA010000084.1 GCA_913061055.1 uncultured Pseudomonadota bacterium | reverse complement strand
CGGTGAACGCCAGCGTCACTCCCAAGGCCGTCAGCCCGAGCGCCGCCCGGAGCCCCAGCGATTGCGCGTACAGGCGCATGGCGCCGCGCGCTTGAAATGTCGCGTGGTGAAGGTCCCCAGCGAGCTCCCCGGCTTTGTCGAAGGCGATGGCAAGCGCGATGCCCACGGAGACGGGGACCCACGTCGTGGCTGCCACGAGCCCGACCAGGGCCACGCCGAACCCCGATGCCCACCGCCGGAGTCTGACGTGGGTGCTCCAGCCAAAACGACGATTCACGTCCGTCACGTAGACGATGCGCTGCTGCAGACCGACGATGACCATGACCGGTGAGCACAGGGCCATCGCGAGGGCCAGGTCGCCGACCATCTGCGCGGAGCCAAGCCGCGCGGCGAGCACCAGCAGCCCCGCTTGGGCGAGCGCCTGCGCCAACCGCCCCAGCAACGTCCAGAGCATCGATCGCCGCACAGAGCCGTCGGGCGGCGAACCGTCCGAATGGGGACTCGTGCCGGGGCGGACTTGCGACGATACTGAAGCGTGCGCCGATGGTGCTGGGGAGTGTTGTTCGGCCTGTCTGCGTGCGGGTCCCAAGCGAAGCTCGAGGTGGCTCACCCGGGCGCGAGCTCGATGCGTGTGGACTCCGGTTGCACCTCCGTCACTGAGATCGAAGACCGGCAGGTCCTCCCGTTCGGCTTCTACTCGGTCCCCGTTGCGAGCTTTGACCGGCTCGCGAGTGCTGGTGTGACCATGGTGGGCCCGTACTACGGAACCCGCCCGTCGGAGGCTCTGCTCGACGCCGCCGAGCGAGCCGGACTGGGCGTGCTCTACCCGTTGGGGCTCGAGGCTCCGCGGATGGACGCGGAGGGGAGGGCGGAGCTGCTCGCGCAGGTCGACGCGGTCGCGGACCACGAAGCGGTCGTGGGTTGGTACGTCCTGCCCGAGGAGCTTCGACCGTGGTCCGAGGTGGAGATGCTGTACGCCGCTCGGCTGCAAGCGGTCGTCCGCGGCCGCGACCCGCTCGACCGGCCGTTGCTCAGCTATCAGCCCAACCATCGGACGCGTGACGACCTCGCAGAAGCTTCCGCGTCCTTCGACATGGTGCTGCGCGGGCTCTACGCCAACTTCGTTGGTGCGTCCGAACGCAGAGCGTGGGTTCGGGAAGGCGCGGGGACCATCGTTGCCGCGGCCCAGGTCGACCAAACGCCGTGGGCGGTCTTGGAAATGTTCGAGGAGCCGGCCGAAACGACGGACGTTCGCGCGTGGGTCCGCCACGACGTGTACGCGAGTCTGGTGGCCGGCGCCCGAGGTGTGCTGGTGTTCTCCGGCTGGCCCCGTTCTGGGTTTCCTGCGTACGAGGCCTACCTCGCCGCGTACCTCGAGGTGGCGACCGAGCTCAACGGACCGGCCGGGCTCGCCACGCCGCTGGTGCGGGGCCGCGCTGCTCGGCCCGTGGAGCTCGAGATCGTGGGCGGACCCACCCGAACCGACGCGGCGATGGGGGACAGCCCTCGGTGGGTGCAGAGCGTCGCGAGCCGGCAGGTCCGTGACGGGGATACGCGCTGGATCTACGTCGTGAACTCGGCCGAGCAGTCGGTGCGCCTTCGACTCCCTTCTGTCGACTCGGCGTGCCCCGCGGTTGCCGTCATCGGGCCTCAGCCCGGCGATGGCGTGCTCGAGTTGCCGCCGCTGGGGGTCAGCGTCCTCCGGATTCGCAGCGCGACTCGAGGCGCCCGAAGAGCTGTCCATGCCAACCACGGAAAAACCGATGGCGGAGCTGGTAGGCGCCCACCATCGGTTGGTCGGGTGTTGGGTCCGGTTCCGTGAAGAAAACTCAGTTGCCGAGTCCGACGAACACGCGCCCCACGCGACCGCCGGCGTTGCCGTAGTAGAGCGTCGCGCCGCCGAAGTCGTCGTCGCCGAAGCGCAACCCACCAAAATCAGAGAAATCCGCGCCAGCCGTGTCGATATCGCGGATGACCTCGGTCTCCTCCCCGGCCGCATAACGAGCGACGACCAGGCGGTCTTCGAGCGGGACGCCGACGTAGAGGTTGTTGGCGCGGTCGAACTGCAGACCGTCGACGATCAGGTTCGGGTCGGCGTTGTCGCCGAAGCTGAGGTACACGCTGGGCTGGCCGGCTTCGCCGGTCTCGAGGATGGGAACACGCAGAACCTCTCCGGCGACGCCGAGGTATAGGAAGCCATCTTCAGGCCCGGTGATGATCGCCGAAGGCATGACCAGATCGGACAGCAGCACGCGCGTGCCAGCCGGGATGGGAGGCTCGCCACCCGTCGTCCCGCCGCCGTCGTCGTCGTTGGGCGGGCTCGGATCCCACACCAGAAGCTGTCCGCCCTCGCCGTTGGTCATGTAGATCTCGCCATCCATCTGGATGAGGTGGCGGACGGCACCCAGCGGTTCCGCATCGACAGTCTCGTCGGAGAGCGTCTCGATGTTGCCGCCGTTGAGCGTCAGGGACTCGAGAGCCTGGTTGCCCGCGTTTGCGATCAGCAGCACGTCGATATCGTCATCACGATCCGGAACCTGCCCCATCCTCGCGCCGAAGGGCGCGCCGGGAATATCGTGTCGGCCCATGTGGACGGCGACCTCTTCGCCGAGCTTGTCGTCGAAGTCGAGGTCGAACCAGGACACGAAGCCTTCATCCATCACTGCCCACAGCTGACCGCCGCGGAACGAGACGGTGTTGGGCGTGCCCAGTTGCTCCGGATCCATGATCATCGGCAGGCCCTCTTCGAAGTTGGCCTCGACGATCTCGATGGTGACGTCCGCCGTCACTTCGACCTCGTTGCGGATCGCCGTGAGGGTGAACGTGAGGACGTCGCCACCGGAGGCGCCGGCGGGTACATCGACCAGCGGGCTCTGGGTGTCGATGCCGGTGACGTTGGCATTGGGCCCCCCGGTCTGGGCCCAGGAAAACTCGTCGGCGAGAATCTCGGAATCGATGGGGACCCGCAGGCCCGCGATCACGCGAATCGGGTCGTCGGGGATGTCGAACTCGGGGCCCGGCACGCAGATATCGTTCACGCACTCCAACGTGCCGATGCAGTTGTTCTCCAGACACGCGCAGGTCTCTTGGCCGGCGATGCAATCCACGGGACCGGTGGTCGACGGGCTTGTCGTGGTCGGCGTGGTACCGCCGCTCCCGTCCTCGCCGGTGGTCGTCGCCGGCGCGTCGGTTTCGTTCTCGTCGCCGTTGCTGGCCTCGCAGGCGGGAAGGCCGAGGGCGACGGCGAAGGTAAGGCTAAGGTGAGCACGCCGCATCATCGGGTCGATTGTATCGACCGAACGCCGCCGAGGCTGTGTACGACAGCCGACACCAAGGTGGGTTCCGGCCCCCAACGCCCGCCCGTCACTTTCGCGCGCCCGCACGGCGTCCGGCAAAAGTTGCCGTGCAGGGGTTCCGCGAGGCTAGAGCACATCCCACAACCTCGAAGGCGGCTCGCGAAGCGAGCCCGAGCCCGAAAGGGCGAACGTTTGGGGCGGAGCGAAGGTCGGCTTTGCCGGCCGCAGCGGGAGGGGCCTTTTCGAAAGGCCCCTTTCAGACAAGACTAGTGGTCGCGCTCGAACAGTTCTGGGTTTTGCTCGATGAGCGCCCGAATCTTCGGCACCAGTGCCTCGGTCATCTGATCGAGGGTGAACTCGGGCTGCCAGCCCCAGTCCTGGCGCGCGTTGTCGTCGTCGAGGACGCGGGGCCAAGAATCCAGGATTGCTTGCCGATGCGCATCGGGAGCGAAGGTGATCTTCACGCCGGGGATCGCGGTCGAGACGCTGGCCGCAATCTGCTCCGCTGTAGGTGAAAACGCGGCGATGTTGTAGGTGCTTCGGCGCAACGAGCCGCGGGGCGCCTCGGAGAGCTCGACCAAAGCGCGAATGCCGTCGGGCATGTACATCAGCGGGATGCGCGTATCGGCCCGGCAAAACGCTTCGTAGTGCCCCAGCCGCACCCCGTCGGTGTACATGAACAGCGCGTAGTCGCTGGTGCCTCCGCCGGGAAGCGAAGCACTGATCAGGCCCGGGAATCGGACCGCCCGGAAGTCCAGGCCGAATCGCCGCCAGTAGTAGTCGCCCAACATCTCGCCGGCGACCTTGGTGACGCCGTACATCGTGGTGGGTTGCAGCGGCACATCGTCGGGAACGAGTTCGGGCAGGCCGGGACCGAAGACGGCGATCGTGCTGGTGAAGATGACCCGCTCGACCTCCAGCTTCCGGCACGTCTCGAGCACGTTGACGGTGCCGGTCTGGTTGACGTGATACGTGCGCTGCGGAACCTCTTCACCGCGTGCGCTGAGGATCGCCGCCAGATGGAACACGCGGTGCGGCCGAACCTTTGAGAACAGCGACTCCACCGCGTCGGCATCGGTCACGTCGAGGCTGTGCCAGGGCACGTCGTCATCGAGCTGCGCCGGGCCGGGACGCGGCGCGATGTCGGAGCCGTGCACATCGAACCCGCGGGCACGCAAAACCCGGATCAGGTCGAGTCCAACCTGTCCGCCAGCACCGGTCACCAAGCAGCGCGTCGTCATTCGGGCCGCCGATGATGGCCCGCCACCCCGCTGCGAGCAAGGATCCGTTCACCCCAGCACCACGCATGGATCCAGCCACGGCGAGGGCGCAGCCCGAACTTGGAAGGGGAGCGGGGGGAGCTCCGCTCCAGCAGCGGGGCAAACCGAGAGGTTTTCCCCTCAAGACTAGGACGTGAGGCCGGGGTCGGCTCGGAAGAACGCGTTGCGGTCCGGATCCTGGTAGCTGCGGTAGTCGATGGCCCACGGCGTGACCTTGGTCTCGGACCCGGTCCGGGAAATCGTCAGCGCCATCGGTCGCACGTCCCGGTAGTTGCTGTCCTCGGGCAGGTCATCGTTGGCGACGCCCCCGGCCGAGAACACGGTCAGCAGCCGGATGTCATCGCGCGGGTAGTGGTCTCGGAACCCGGCGTTGAACTTCTCGTGGCCGCGGACCAGGAGCGAACACCCCACCCGGAGCATGAACTTTCGGAACTGCTGCCTCCCGAACGAGAAGCGAGCCGAAGCTGCCTGCAGATCCTTGGGTACCATCTCTGCCCGGCTCGGATCGCTCCACAGCATCTGGAACCGGATGTCGTCGTCGTTGAGACTCCACAGTCCCTTCCACGTCTTCTGGAGCAGTTCGTCGCGGGGAATCCCGCCGTGCACGAACAGCAGGTTGTCGAACAGCAGCGAGTTGGGCATCTGCTCGAAGAACTTCAGGTAGCGTTCGAAGACCTCGTCGGGCAGGACCCGCTGCAGGTTGTTGATCGCATCCGCAGGCTTCACGCCGCCATAGATCCGACCGCCGTACTCGATGTAGTACTCGTGGTTCCCGCGCAGCACGAACACGTGCTCGGGCACCGTGTTGAACAGGTTGAGCACGCCTCGCAGCACGCCGTTGAAACTGAAACGTCCGCGGTCGATGTAGTCGCCCAGCAGGACCAAGCGGACATCGGGGTTGTTCTCCGGGTCGGCGCGGAAGCGCTTCACCTTCTCCATGAAGTCGCTCTGCATGACCGCGCCCTTGAGGCAGCTGTAGCAGCCGTGCAGATCGCCCAAGACGATCAGTTCGTAGTCACGGTTGCCGCCCTGAGGCACGGCGTGCACGTGGCCATCGAGGAACTCGTCGCCCTCGAGCTGGTCGACACGCTGCTTGCCTTGAAGCCGACCGTCTCCGGCCTCGCGCATCTTGGCCCACTTGGCTTCCGTCTTCTCCAGCAGCCGAATGTCGGCCTCGATCTGCGCTCGGATCTCGGAGGGGTCGGGCGAGTAGTGGTGCTCGAAGGTCTTGAAGAACGGGTGGTCGGTCTTGGCGGTCGGCTTGTCGATCGGCTTCTCGACAGCGACCCGGGCCTCGGTGCTCGCATCGTCGTCGGCCCGTGAGGCTTGCCCCAGCAGGGCGGCGAGCTCGTTGCGGAACTTGACCTCCTCTGGATGGACAACGCCGTCGGCGTTGATGAAGTCGTCGACGATGCGGAGGAGAGCCTCGCGGTTGCCTTCGGTGAGTCCTTCGAACAGCTCGAAGCAGCGGAGCTTGAGTTTGGAGATGACGAAGACGTCCACGTCCTCGCCGTCGGCGACGGCCTCGGTGAACAACGACTTCACTTCGTAGTCCACCTGCTGGAACAGCTCGACGTAGTGCTCGTGTTGCTGCTCGATCTGCTCGAAGCGAAGCTCCGGATCGAGGTCGCCCTGGGCGTCGACGCGGGCCGTGACCAGCTTGCGTAAGAAGGAGCGGACGAAGGACTTCTCGCGAAGGTCAAACTCCGAGTCGATGTAGCCGCAGGTCGTCAGATAGAAAATGACGGCCTCGATCTGTTGCTCGGCGATCTTCGGATCCTTGCTCAGCTCGATCACGAGGCGAATCTATCAGGTGGAGGCTCCGCGGTACCTGTACGCGGCCCAACAGGACGGGGAGGGACATGACTCCCAAAAAGAAAAGAGGGCCCCTCGCATCGCGAGAAGCCCTCTTTTCCGTGATCCCGCTTAGCGCGGGAGGTTGGAATCACTCACCGGTGATGACGGTGCAGTTCTTGACGTACGCGCCGCCAAGGATGCGCATCGACGAGTAGTCGACGGTGTCAACGCGAGTGATGCCGCCGGTCTTCTTGGCGGTGTCGACGCTCATGTCTCCCCAGGCAGCAAGGCCGAGGATACCGGTTGCGCAGGTCTGACCCTGCTTGGGTCCGGGGCGGACGCCGTCGGAGACTTCAGCCTGCGTAGCGGGGCCGACACCTTTGACGCCGGTGTAGAAGACACCGGAGGGAGGGCCGGAGCCGATGACGGCGCAGCCGGAAGCGGAAAGCGTAGCGAAGGCGAGAACAGCAGCGAGTTTCTTCATCTTGAGTCTTTCGAGAGAGAGAGAGAGTTGAGCGTTGCCTTCGAAGGTCAAACGCGCGCGGACTATAGCTAGGCCATTTGCTCAGGGTCAACTTGCCCGCACGCGCAGGTGGTGGCAGGGTGCGCGCGTCGAATGAGGTTGCTCTCTCACGCCACTCGCCGGCTGACGATGTCCGTAGCGTTCATGTGCGGTTCAATGGCCACTTCCATGGTGGGAATGGAGGGATGTGGCTCCCAGGGTCGTTGGCCAGCACACGTTCCGGGCATCCAAGCGGCGAGCCGAGAACAACTTTTGCTCCCGGGTGGGGCCGTGGTGTTGTTTTTTCGCCACACTGGGCCGTTCGAGTCCGCTTTTTCTGGACTCGTTTCCGATCTGACGGCCGGTGGGTGGCAGATCCTCGACAGTAAGGGCTCTTTGTACTCGCACTCGATCTCCGGATGTGGAGTGAACTGCGACGAGCTTCGCTTCTATGCGGTCACGCGGCGCATGGGTCCAATCTCGGAGACGCTGCTACGGGTCTCGGCTCCGCACGAGAATCGACCCCAAGTCGAGCTCGATGGGGTCTGTGTGTCGATTCCCCTGGTTAAGCGGAGGCTCGATCCGGCCTCCCGGTACGGCCCCCTCTTCGATGTTGACCTAGATCGCGATGGTCAGCTGGATGGGTATGTCCCGCGGTTCGACGGGGTGAAGGTGGTTTGGGACGCCTATGTGATGCGTGGCTCCTGTGGCCACCGCGTCGGAACGTTTGGGAGGCTGCCTGCCGATCCTCACACCACGGAGCTCGGACCGACTGGGGTCGTCGACCTCACCGTTGCCGAGCCTTCGGTCGACAAAGATGGAAGACGTCGGAAGACGCCGGTCACTTACCGGTTCGATGGGGCCCGGTATGTGCCCCCACAACCTTCGCCGTCGTGAAACTCTTCGCTTCCGCGTTGGCAGAGACCAGCAGGGTCTCATCCGCTCGCTCGACGACAGCGAGCGCGATCGGCCCAGCGCCGACGTCATAGTGCTGCGTGGGTGCGAAGCGCCCGGCACCGATGCCGGGATGGACCTCGATACGCTGCCGGTCCGCGCGGAGCAGGACGATGTCGAGGTGACCGTTGCGGTCGACGTCTCGAAGGACGCCGCCGCTTACCGTGCCACCAGCGAGTTTCTCCGGGCTGTCGAGCCAGCCGAACCCACTGCTGTGCTGTAGCCACGCCCCATCCGGCCCGGTGGCGAGGATGTCTGGGAGCCCATCTTCGTCCACATCCGCGGCGTCGAGCTGGTGCGGCGATTGAACCTGGGCCCTCCACTCATCAACGAGTCCCCCGTGCGAGGCGTTTCGAAAGATCCGCAGGTGATCTGGAATCGGGGCTTGTGGTTCGCCGGTGGTAAGTCCCGCGACCACGTCGATGTGGCCTTCCCGGTCGATGTCGACCAGGAGGAGGCGCGGCGCGGTGCGTCCCTTGGGGTCGAGCGGGACGAGCTCCGGAGGCGAGAACCCACCAGCACGTCCGTGCAGGAGGTGAAGCAGTGGTCGGACTCCGTCGGATGCGACGACAAGGTCGACATGGCCGTCGCGGTTGAGGTCGGCGCTGGCCACTTGAAGCGGAGCTGGCTCGAACGTGGCGACGGTATTCGGCTGGTCATCGCCGTCGAGGATGACGACACGACCGCTCTCTCCATGGGCAATGGCCCAGCGCTGCGGCCCGAGGACCGCGAGATCGTCGGCGGGCTCGCTGAGCTTTACGTAGGTCGAACGCCAGCCCTTGTCGATGTGGACCTCGTGGACGCCGACCGCGTTCCATCCTTCATAGAGGCTGAGGACGCGACCCTCATCGCCGGCGGCCGCGGCCATCCACCGCGGCGGCGCATCGGCCGGGTGGGTGGCTGTCTGTATGGAACGGTGGCCACATGCCCCCAACATGAGCAAGGCCAGGGTCAAGGAGCGTGCGGATCTCGGCCGGGGAGTCATGAATCTCGCGCTGGGCAATAACACGGGGCTTCTGGTCGATGAAGCGGTCACCGCGGTAGAGACAAGTCGGCTTTTTCGGTAGCCTCTGGGCGAGTGCGCTGCCACGCGTACATGGTTCCGGCCGAAGCTTATCGTGAACTCGAGGCGCAAATCCTCGAGCAGTTGCGTAGTGGCGACCGCGATCAATTGCGTCACCTCGTTGGTGAGCACGACCTGCAGGTCGAATTGCTCAGCGGCGAGTGGCGGACTTTGATGTCCGACTTCGAGGACCACTACCAGGTCATCGACGACGAATCTCGGACCGCGCGAATGGTCGTGAGCCCGGACGAGCTCGAGGACTTCGTCGAGGGACTGCGGGACCCCGCACGCCAGGCACGGTGGGCGCCGATCTCCTTCGGCATCGCCGAGTTGACCGATGCGCTGCCGGCGGGGACCGACTTGGTCGGCGTGTTGTTCCTCGAGGAGGATGACGACTGGCTGTGGAATGAGCCGGTCTACGAGCTCATCGCGATTCGCCCCGAGGTGTTCGCGTTGCTCGAAGGGCAGCTTCGCCATCAGCTCGCCACCGGGGACTACCGGGCCATGGCACGCCTGGCCTCCGATCACAGCGAAGGTTCGGTCGAGTTCTCGCCCGAGCAATGGCGGGTGCTGACGCGACACGCCGAAGAGCGAGTCCCCGAGTTGCTGACGGTCGTCGAGGATCGGCTCTCGTCGCCGGTCGACTACACGCAGATCCGCGAGGCGCTCTCCCTCGTGGCAGATCCTCGTTACCAGCCGAGCCTCGACGCGTGGCTCCGAGTTCATGCGGCTTCGGCCCAGTACGCGCTGTACTTTCGCGACGCATCTCTCGAGCGCCGGGAGCTGGAAGGCTCCGGTCTCTTTCCTCTGGATGGTCGAGCGACCCAGAAGATGCGGCGCGTCCCGGGCCCCGGTGAGCCACCTCCGTCCGCCGACGTGGCGGACGCGGTCCAGCGAGCGGACGCCGGAAACACGGTCCCGCTCTCCGTGGCACAGCACGCCCAGGCCAAGAAGACCCCGGTCGACGACGAATAACCGCCCAGGGACGGCCGGTTTCTTCGCGAGGTCTACCCCAGGCGGTAGCGTGCAACGCTGATGCCCGCATGGGAAGGCGCGGTCGGACTCGGCCTAGGCTTGTTGCTCCTCGGGTTGTGGCTCGGAGTTCGCTTCGTGCGTTGGCGTACGCAGCGGCGTGGACGTCGAGTTGCGCGCCGAGGCCTTCGGGGCGAGATCCATGGGGTCCGCGTGCTGGAAGACGCCGGCTATGTTGTCGTCGACACCCAAGTCCGCGCCCAGGCAGTGGTCGAGGTGGATGGCGAAGACGAAACGTACGAGCTTCGCATCGACGCGATTGTGGCCCGCGAGGGGAGGCGCTTTGTGGCTGAGTTCAAGACGGGAAACGCGGCAAGCATCGGGGCGGCGCCGACCCGGCGGCAACTGCTGGAGTACGCGCTCGCGTTCCCCGACCACGGTCTGCTGCTCGTCGACGCGAGCGAAGGCACGCTCCAGGAAGTCGGCTTTCCCCGCCTCCTCGCCCTGAGCGAGTGAGACGCGCCGGGTTGCGCTTGGCGGCGGGGGACGACAAAGTCCCAGCTCGCCGTGATGTCCGAGTCCTCGCCGTCCCGTTGGTCGCTGCTCTTGGCGCTTTCCAAGAAGGTGTTCGTCGTCTTGGGCGGCCTGGTGTTCTTTGGCGGGCTCGCCGTCGCGTTCGTGATGTCGATGACGTGCTTGTTGGCCGAGTCGGTCCCAAATACGACGGTCCTCGAGGTGCGACTCGACCGTCCCCTCGCCGAGGTCGACGCATCTGACCCGTTCGCAGGGATCCTCGGCGGCAGTTCCCCGACGCTTCGGGCGACGATCGATGGCCTCGATCGGGCCCGCGAAGATGACCGGGTCTCCGGAATGATCGCCTACATCGACGGCGGGGTCGGAGGCATGGCGCAGGCCCAGGAGCTGCGCGACGCGATCCTACGGTTCCGAGCGTCGGGGAAGTTCGCCTACGCGTTCTCCGAGACGTTTGGCGAGATGGGTCCAGGGACCCAGGGTTACTACGTCGCGGCGGCGTTCGACGAGGTGTGGATGCAGCCCACCGGGCAGGTGGGTCTCGTCGGCCTCATGTCTTCGTCGTCCTTCTACAAGGGAACCTTCGAGCTGCTCGACGTGGAAGTGCTCGGAGATCGTCGGCGCGAGTACAAGAACGCATTCAACTCGTACACCGAGCGTCGCTACACGCCCGCGCACGAGGAGGCGATTCGAACGCTCCTCGAGGACTTCGTCGGGCAGATGCAGGAGGGGATCGGGGAAGGGCGAGGCGTCGGCCCCGAAGTCGTCGCCGGCTGGATCGATGGTGGTCCCTATCTGGGCGCGGCCGCAACCGAACGCGGGATCGTGGATCATCTCGGCTACAAGGACGAAGTCGTGGCCGCCGCCAGGGAGAAGGCAGGCGAAGACGCGGAACTCCTCTTTCTCGAGGCGTACGTCGGGCGCATCGACCCCGCGCCGACGACCGACAAGAAGATTGCGCTCGTCTACGGCGTTGGTGCGGTGACGCGAGGTGCAAGCGGGAGCGATGCGCTCACCGGGTCGGAGTCGATGGGAAGTGCGACGGTCTCCCGGGCTCTGGCTGCGGCCGCTGCCGATGACGATGTCGTGGCGATCGTGTTGCGGGTCGACAGCCCTGGAGGATCCGCAGTCGCTTCCGACACGATCTGGCGTGAAGTTGTGCGGGCGGATGCCGCGGGCAAGCCCGTGATTGTCAGCATGGGGAACGTTGCGGCGTCCGGCGGTTACTACGTGGCCGCCGGCGCGACCAAGATCGTGGCGCAGCCAGGGACCATCACAGGATCGATCGGCGTCTTCGCGGGCAAGCCGAACCTCCGCAAGCTTTGGAACAAGGCCGGCGTCACCTTCGACAGCGTGAGCACTTCCGACAACGCGCTGGCCTACTCGACGGTTCACGGCTACGACGAGCGCGGTTGGGAGTCACTGCAAGCGTCACTCGACCAGATCTACGCGGACTTCAAAGACCGCGTGGCCCAAGGACGTGGGATGTCTGCCGAGGAGGTCGAGGCCGTCGCAAAGGGCCGGGTGTGGTCGGGAGTCCGGGCTAAAGCTGCTGGGCTGGTCGATGTGCTGGGAGGACTCGACACCGCAGTCGCCCTCGCACATCGAGAGGCAGGCATCTCGAGCGACGAATCGTTGGCCTTGGTCGAGTTCCCGCCGTCGCAGGGGTGGATCTCGAAGCTTCTGGGTGGGAACGACCGGGAGAACAGTGAGGCTGTGCAGGCTCGTTCCCCGCAGCTGCGGTTGGAGCAGGTCCGAGCGGGTTTCCGGGTTCTCGACGAACTGGGGCTCGAGACTCGGCCCCATGGCTCTCTTCAGATGCCGCGGCTCGAGGTTCGAGACGGCGGCAGCCAAACGCGCGTTCGCTGACGACCGCTTCCCGACTCGAGGTGATTCGAGCCGGGACGCAGGTCTCGGATCATCCGGCAGGGTCGGCGGGGTCGTCGGTGCCCGCTGCTTTTTTTCGCCGGGCGTTTCTCACCTTGCCGCTGGCCTCTCCGGGCTTCTTGCGATCTTTGGCCGACCCCCTCCGGGGACCATCGCGCCGTTGGTCGCTCAGCCTCCATGGGGCAGGAGCTCGGGAGATCGACAGCAACAGCCCGACTGCGCCCAAGGACGTGAGCAGGGAAGAACCGCCGTAGCTCAGGAATGGCAGAGTGATGCCCTTCGCCGGGATGACCTCCAAGACGACGGCGATGTTCACGATCGCCTGCAGCCCAAACAGGGATGACAGTCCCACCGCAAGGTAGAGCCCGAACCGGTCCCGGGCGCGGCGCGCAATGACGACGCCCCGCCACACCAGGAGCAGCATCAGTCCCATCGCCAGGAGGATGCCCGCGAACCCGAGTTCTTCGCCGACCGTGGCGAGGATGAAGTCCGTGTGGTTCTCGGGAAGGAAGCCGAGCTTCTGCTTGCCGTTGCCCAGGCCCAGCCCGAACCATCCGCCCGACCCGATGCTGATCAGGGCTTGCTGCACCTGGTAGCCGTCGCCGGAGAGGAACTCCTCCAGGCGGCCGCGCCGATAGTCGACACCGAGAATCTGTTGCCAGGCGATCGGTGCGGCGAGCATCACGGCGGCGACGACGTAGCTCAACCGAGTTCCAGCCACGAACAGCATGATGAGCGTCAGCGATCCCAAGAGGATCGTGGTGCCGAGGTCCTTCTCCATCAGGACCAGCAACATCGTGAAGCCCGAGATCGCCATCACCGGGAGGAAACCTTGGGTGAACGCGCGGACGCGCTCTCCTTTGCGAGCCAGCGTCGCGGCGAGGAACACCGCGAGTGCGACTTTCGCGAGCTCGGAGGGCTGGAGACTGAACGAGCCGACTCGGATCCAGCGACGGGCACCGTTGATCTCGGTTCCGATCATCAGGACCATCAGCAGCATCGCGATCGCGCCCAGCATCAGCTGGGGGGCGAAGCGACGCAGTAGCCGATAGTCCATGCGGCTCATCGTCACCATCAGAACAAAGCCCGCGACGGCGAACATTGCTTGTCGGCTCAGGAAGTGCTCCCAGCCGCTGTACGTGCTGTGCCCGAGCCAGGCGCCAGCGCTGTAGACCATCACAAGGCCCAGACCGGTCAGGGCGATGGCCGCGAAGAACAGCCACGGATCCATGGGCCGGCTGCCGAATTCTCGCCGAGATGGCGGAGCGGCGGGGCTGGTGGATGGCTCGTCGACTTCGAGCGCTTCGGCAGCATCGGACACGAAGGCGACGGGAGCACGAAACCGCCTCCAATACCTAAAAAACGGCGGTTTGGGCTACTCGAACGGGTCCGGTCCGGACAGGCAGGCGCAGAGGATCGGGAGGTGATCCGCGCAGGGTACGTCGATGGTGTCGGAGAACCACGTGGGGCCCGCCTGTTCGAAACTACCTGCGATGGCCGTACTGAACGGGTCGCTCCATCCTTCGCATGTGTCGAATACCTTCGCCGAGCCGCCGCTGAAGAACAGGCCCGTCTCGCTTGGGTCCTCGACTCCGCCGTCGAGGAGGCGGATCGCGGGTCCGGTGAGCAGACCGAGGGGGGAGTCCGCGAGGGCCGTATCGCCTTTGGAGCCGGCACCGAACACCGGGAGGCCGAACCACATCGCATCGAGAGGTCCGAGGACGTCCGCGAGCGCGATGTCGGGTTGGCGTAGCAGAGCGACCCCGTCGGATTCGCAGAGGCTCGCCGCGTTGTCCGTGCAGTATTCGCCGGACGTAGAGGCGGGCGGGTAGTTGCCCGGCGCCATCCAGCCGTCCACCGCATAGATGAAGACAACCCGGGTGTCGCCCCCGGTGGCCGCGTCGAGAACCTCGCTGTCGCCGGCTGTGCTTCCGGAGGAGCTTCGCTCGCCACTCGTTCCGCTCGTGCCCGTGCCCGTCGAACCGGTCTGACCGACCGTGGTGGGAGGCGGTGAGTCCGTGGTGGTGTTCCCAGCACTCGTCACTCCACTGCCGCTCGCCGTTGGGGACGGCGGCCCGGTGGGGTTCGTCACCGCCGAGGAGGTCTGGGCGGTCGTGGCTCCGCCGGTGCCCACCGGGTCCTGTCGATCGTCGAAGGCACCGTTGAGCCCCGTACAGCCGGCAAGGACTGTCACAAGAACCCAACTCACCCGGCGCATTCCCTATTGTGACAGACGACCGGGGGAGGGGGGAAGTGAGCCGGGTACGGCTCGCCAACGAGACGAGCCGTCGGTCTACGCGAGGTCGTCTTGGAACGACTGGGACGCAGCGGGGCCGAGCGACGCGAGGATTTCCTCGATTTGCCGCTTCTCGTCGTCGCCGATCTTAGCGCCGAGCTTGAGCCCGAGAAAACCTCCAGAGCTCGCAGCCACCTGAATGCAAAGGTCGACGATGGTGGACGTGCGATCGCTGAGGCCCCCGGTGACCTCCCTCAGAACCGCGAGCGACTCCCGCATGAAAGCGTCGGAGGGCTTCTCCTCGAGGAGCGACTCCATGGTGCGAAAGGCTTCGCTGCCTTGCTCGATACCCCGGCTGCGCAGGACCCTGAGAATCGCGCCTCGTTCGCCGCGCTGAATCTTTCCGTCCGCCCACGCCACGTGGACCAAGGGCAGGAGGTCGAAGACTCGCGCCGAGTCGCCGTCGAAGCCCAGGGCGCTGATGTGCGCCGCGACCTCGATGTCAGCCGTGCCAGCGCTTTGCGCGATTTTTCGCTTCTCCTCGAGCTCCTTGGCTGCCAGCGTCATCTTGTGGCGCTGGTCTGCGCGTAGGTCTTGCTCGTGCTGAGCGAAGTACAGTTCTTCCTCTTCGGAGGACATGCGCCGGATAGTAATACCCAGTCAATCCAGGGCCAACACGGCCTCGGTGAATCGGTCTCCGCGCTGGGCGTAGCTGCGATATTGGTCGAAGCTGGAGCACGCGGGGGCCAGGAGGACGAGATCTCCGGGCTCTGCGAACGCTTGGGCGGCGGCGACGGCATCGTCCATGGACTGCGCACGTCGGTAGGGCAGCTGTCCCTGGGCGAGCGCCTCGAACTGCGCAGCCGCCTCCCCGACGGTGACAAGCCCGCGCCCTTGCTGCCGGAGGACCTCGCCCAGCGGGCCCAGGTCGTCTCCTTTGGCTCTGCCGCCGGCGATCAGCACAAAGCGCTCGCGCAGCCCGCTGAGACTCGCCATCGCGCTCGCGACGTTCGTGGCTTTGGAGTCGTTGAAGTACTTCACGCCCCCCAGCTCGCGCACGAACACCATCCGGTGGGGGAGCCCCTCGAAGCTCTGAAGACCCGCGCGGACCGCATCCACAGGCACGCCCAGGTGTCTCGCCGCTGCGATCGCGAACAGGGCGTTCTTCGCGTTGTGTCGTCCGGGCAGACGTAGGCTCGAGCGGTCGTAGCGCTCGCCGTCGACGCGCAACATGTCGCCGGGGCCGTCCCCAAGGATGTTGGCGAACGGGGAGCCGATCCGCTCCAGAGCATCTCCTGCCAGAGGAGCGAATGCGGTCGTCCACCCGTCGTCGGCATCGAGCAGAGCCAGGCCTCCGGTTTCGAGGTTGGCGAATACGGCGGTCTTGGTGCGTGCGTAGTGCTCGAACGACGCGTAGCGGTCGAGGTGGTCTGGTGTGACGTTGAGAATCATCGCCACCTGGGTGGGCCCCGGGTCCAAGGTCTCGAGCTGGTAAGACGAGCACTCCAGGACCAACGACGACGGCGTCTCTCGCTCGCCGGCAGCCACCGCGCGGGCGAGCTCGGCGGGCGGGTCCCCAAGATTCCCGCCAACGAACGGCGTCTGCCCCCCTTCGCGCATGAGATGGCCGAGCATGGACGTGACGGTGCTCTTGCCGTTGGTCCCGGTGATCAGGACCGTGGGCAACGGACCGAGCACCTCGAGTGCCAAGCTCAACTCGCCGTGAATCTTGGCATCCGGCGCGTGTTGTTCGCAGGCCTGTCGATGGGGCCCGGGCGGGACGCCGGGGCTGAGCACAATGAGGTCCACGCCCTCGAACGCATCGGCACCGGGGACCTCGGCGCCCAAAAACAACACGGCGCCTTCGGGCGCATCCTCGACGGCCTCGCGCCGGTCGTACGCGTGCACGCGAACGCCGAGCGACACCAGGAGGCGAACGGCAGCCCGTCCGCTGGCGCCCAGGCCGATGACCAGGGCGCGTCGGTACGGGACGCTCATCGAAGCTTGAGCGTGGCCAGTGCCACGAGCGCCAGCGCGAAGCTGATGATCCAGAAACGAACGATGACCTTGGGCTCGGCCCACCCCTTCAACTCGAAGTGGTGGTGGATGGGCGCCATTTTGAACACACGTTTGCCGGTCAGCTTGAAGCTCACGACCTGCACGATGACGCTGACGGTCTCCAGCACGAAGATTCCGCCCACGAGGAGCAGCGTGAATTCGTTCTTCGTCGCGACCGCCAGGAATCCCAAACCGGCGCCCAGCGGCAGCGAACCGACGTCTCCCATGAAGACGCTGGCTGGGTACGTGTTGTACCAAAGGAAGCCGATTCCAGCCCCGATCATCGCGCCGCAGTAGATTGCCAACTCGCCGACTCCCGGGATGTGGGGGATGTGCAAGTAGCGAGCGATGTCGAAGCCTGCGATCAACGTGCCGGCTGCGTAGGTGAGGATGAGGAACGTGGCCGCCGAGATGATGACCGGGCCGATGGCAAGACCATCGAGGCCGTCGGTCAGGTTCACGGCGTTGGAGGTCCCGACGATGACGAGCACGCCGAACGCGACGTAGGCCATCGCCGGGAGCGCGAGATCGGACTCGTAGAAGTCGAGCAGCGGGAGCGCGAGCTTGTAGCGGATGTGCTCGGGCATCATCTCGCTGCCTTCGTAGATGTACAGCGACACCCCGGTGGCGATGATGAACTGCAGCGCAAACTTGACCTTGCCCGGCATTCCGCCCGAGTGCTTCTTGCGGATCTTCATGAAGTCATCGAGGAAGCCGATGACGCCGTAGCCCGCCGTCGTGAGGGTGGCCATCAACACAAACGGGTTGCGGATGTCCGCCCACAAGATCGTGGGGATGATCAGCGTGAAGAGGATCAAGCTGCCGCCCATCGTTGGCGTGCCGCGCTTGGCCAGGTGTGACTCGGGCCCGTCGTCCCGGACGACTTGACCAAGCTGGATCCTCTGCAAGGTGCGGATGAACCAGGGGTAGAGCACGAGCGAGAGGAACAACGCCGTCAGCGTCGCCGCGATGACTCGTGTCGATGTGTAGCGAAGGACGTTGAGCCAGCTCAGCGCCGCAATCTTCGTACTCAGTGGATACAGGAGCGTGTAGAGCAACCCAGCACCTGTCCGTGTCGCGGAGTGTCCGCGCAGGACTGAAAACCTGTCTCTACGGATGTCATGAACCGGCCCCCGAGAGCAAGAATGAGGCGAGCCTGAGCGCGCGGTCTGCTCGCACGGCCCCGGCGTTGTGCACTGCGCGCGACCTCAAACGGGCGTGGGGGGTGCTCAGGGGGCCAGGATCAGGACCTTCGTCTGGCTCGGCGCGATCCGGGCACCGGGGCAGTTGGTCGAGTTCTGCAGCGACATGCTGGTCATCCGTGTTGCGGGCATGCCGCCCACCAGGGTCGTGAACGAGCCGGTGAGGTGACGGGACGGGCCCATGACCGATCCCGACGCCACCCCGGTCGCGACCCCCGCGTTGTCTCCATTGGTCATCGGCACGACCGTGGACAGGTTGTGGGCGGGTGTGCCGCCAAACAGCACCTTGGCGACCGGCGGGACGCCCATCATCCCCATCGCGATGTTGGGGTAGGGCACCGGGACCGGGCCGGCGGGAGTTGGGGTGAGGCACACGTCGGGAAACCCGGTGTCGGTGCCCATCATTTGAGAGTTCGCAAACATGCCTGGGTCCTCCTATCCGATGTGAATTTGGTCGCCGTCCGCTTTGATGAGTGCGCGTCCCTTGAGCATCGTGTGCTCGCCTCCCAGAGACAGGGTCGACTTCGCATGATGATCGACGTCGTTGGCCTGCAGCTGATCGAGGCCTTCGACGGTGCGTTGGCTGCTCTTTGTATGCGACGTGAAGCGGTCGACGACATGCTCGAGCACCGAACCCACCATCGTTCGCTTGGCGACGTGACTCACAGCCGACTTCGCGAACCAGGACACCTTCTCGATGGCGGCCGTTGCCCGAGACGCCCGCACGCGGAGTTGGTCCCCGGCTTCGACATCCAACGTTCCCGACGCTCGGAGACTGACGTTCTCACCAAGTTCGAGCACGCGGGGTGCCTGCGGCCGTACTCGCTCGAGGACGGCGGTGATGAAGCACGCATCCCCCTCCCGCACGAACCACACCCGGTCTCCCTGCTCGGGTCGAAGATGACAGCTGGCGGCTCGACGAGCCGGCCCGTCGATGCCGTCGAGCAACCAGGTGTCGCCGATGTTGCCGGTGATGCGGGCCATGCCCTGTCGTGCATGAGTGCGGGTGGTGGTCTCGAGCGTCGGTTGCATGGTCGTGTTCCTCAGGGCTCGGTTAGTACTTGGGGGTCCACTGCTGGGCAGCCCGCAGTTCGGTGTCTTCGGGGAGGGCTTGGGCGCGGCCAGGGTTCACGGCACCGCGTTCGTCGGCGCCATGGAAGTTGACGCGGAACTGAGTGGCTCGGGTGAAGTCCGCGAGCCGGACATCCGCCTCGGAGAAGTCGACGTAGGTGAGGTCGGTTCTGGCCAGCACTGCGCCGTACAGGACAGCCCTTTGGAACTGGGCCTGGGGAAGCGTTGCGCCAGAGAAGTCGGCTCGGTCGGCGCGCGCGCCCATGAAGATCGCTTGTTCGAGCTGCGCGCGCTGGAAGTTGCATTCGACCACGATGGCGTCGAGGAACAAGGCCGACTTGGCGCAGGCGCCCGAGAGATTGGCCTGCCGAAGGTCGGCTCCGGTGAAGTTGGCCTGCTCAAGGTTTGCACCGCGCAGGTCGACTCCGACGAGGTTGGCTCCCGTGAATTGGCACGTGGCGAGGCTCATCCCCGCGAGGTTCATGCCCGACAGATCCGCTTCCACCAGGATCGCGCCCTGCATCCTGACGCCGTCGAGCTGGACACTGCGCAGGTCGGCTCGCAAGAGAATCGTCTGGTCCAGCGTGCATCCCCGCAACACCAGGCCGGTGATCGTGCTGTCGAGGATCGATGTCCGTTGCAGGTCCGCCCCGTCGAGGCGAGCGCCCTCCAGTTCACTCTCGACGAGCCGCGCGGTGCGGAGATCGGCGTTGCGGAGGTCGAGGCCAGGTGCTTTGCATCGCGCGATGCTGGTGCCGACGACCCGCGCCCCTGAGAGATCCGCTCGCGTCATGTCGCAGCCGACGAAGGTCGCGTGTTGCAGGTTCGCACCGCACAGTCGCGCGTCCGTGAGGTCGCAGTTCACGAATCGACTCTCTCGAAGATCTGCATCACGGAGGTCGATGCGGCGAAGTGTGGACTGGGTGATGGTCGCGCCTCCTGCCTTGGTCCCGCCAAACTCGGCGTTGGAGAGATCGAGGTCGTGGCACGGCCGACCCCGGTGGACATGCTCGCCAAACTCCGCCGCGTTGGTGGGCACGGGGTTGTTGGGGGTGAATGGCTTCATGGCGTGGCCTCCGCGCGGACAAGCCTCGGGTGGATGCGAACCCGGGTGAGCAGGGCATCGTCGAGCTTCACCGCGGCGTTGGTGCGAATGCGGGCCATGTCGGCGCCGTGCAAGTTGGCGCCCCGCAAGTCGGCGGACTCGATGCACGCCCGAGCGAGGCTGGCCTGCATGAGGTTGATCGACATCATCTCCGCATGCCGGAGGTTGGCGATGTCGAAGCGAGCCCCGCGCGCGGATGCCCGGTACAGCTTGGCGCGCTCGAGGTCCGACTCGGTGAAGTCTGCGTCGTCGAGCTGTGCCTGGCGGAGGTCCACACCCTTCATGCGGAGGCCTCGAAAGTTCGCCTTTCGAAGGCTGGCTTGGGTGAGCACGGCCTCCTCGAGCCGGGTCGCTTCGACCGCTCGGGCTCCCTCGAGCACCGCGCCGGCGAGGTTGACCTTGCGAAGGTCGCAGCGCAGAAATGTGCAGCCCCGAAGACTGGCGTCGGCAAAGTCGCAGGTGCGGAGGTCAAGCTCGAGGAAGGTGGTCTCGTCGAAGACCGCAGCCCCGAACATCACCCGCTCGAAGGTGACCCCGAGGAGTTGGAGCTTGGAAGCCTCCATCCGCTGGCCATCGCAGTCGACGAAGTGGGCGTCGCGAAGGGAGGCTCCGTGAAGAACGGCGCCGCGAAATCGTGAGCCCTTGAGTCGGGTGCCTTCAAGCACGGCCTCGTCGAGGCGTGCACTGTCGAGGACCGACTGGACCAGGTTGGCCTTGCCGAGGTTGGCGCGCCGAAGGGAGGCTCGATCGAGGCGCGCACGATCGATCTTGGCGTGGGCGAGGACGGTGTCGTCGAGGTTGGCGCCTCGTAGATCCGTCTCGGTGAAGTCCGCGGACTCGAACAGGCCGCCGGAGAGGTCGGCACCCCGAAGGTCGAGGCCACGAAGAATGGCACCGGTGAAGTTGGCGTTGCGAAAGCCTTGTCCGGACTTCAGCGTGTGCTCGAACCGAGCGAGGGCCTCGCCCCCGGAAACCCCGGACAGCCGAGCGGCGGGGGCCTGGTAGTGCGCGGTCTTGCGGTATGCGCCCAGGAGTTTGGCTTCGGCGGCCTGCCAATGTGCGTACTGGGCCGGGTCATCGATCACCGCTTCGAGGGCGTCGTCGATACCCCCAAGCATGCGGGCCTTCATGGCCTGCGCTTCGAGTTCGGCCTTCTGGGCGTCGGCGCGAAAGCTGGGAGGCCCGTCGCCCACTTCGGTCACTTGCTCGCGAACACTGTCCGCCGTCATGTCGGTGGGGAGTCCGTCCAGCACCTCGGCGGCTTGCGCCAACATCGACTCGCGCATCGCTTCGCCCTGCGTCTGGGCCTCGGCCAGCTCGGCACGTTTCTTCGCCAGCAGCTCGGGTAACTCGTCGAGAGCGGGCTGAGCATCCGGAGGCGGAGGCGGCTCGAGCCCATACTCGGCGGGGTCGATGCCTTGTGCTTCGAGATGGGCCAGGGCGGAGGCGAACAACTCTTCGCGCTGACGCTGCCCGTTGTCGATGGGCAGGCCCTCCAGCGCGAACAGGTCGTCGGCGTCATCCGGCGCCGCCGCGAGGTCCTCAGGTACGAGGTCGACATCACGAAGGGCTGCGAGGGCGCCGAACTCCTCGTCGAGCCGGTCCGCGAGGACCTGCTCGTAGTGCGACAGGGGGCGGGCGTGCTCGGTCGACTCGGCGGCCAGCATCAGCTTCACCACGTCCGCAGCCTCCTCTTCGGCAACGTCAACAGACCCCGTCCATCCCAAGACCAGGCGCTCCTGGTCGGGAAAGAACCACAGCGTTTGGAGTTCGAGCTCCACCTCTTCGAGCGGGTCCTCTGCACCCAGAGGTGCTCGGGACGCCTGCGTCCGCGCGTGGGCTGTCGGTCGCTCGTCCCCGGATCGGTGCGAACGACTGATGAACGCGCGCGCGCGCAGCGGGGGAAGGGTACCTTCGAGAACGTCGATGCTCGGGTGCAGGTTGGTGAAGCGATACGGGGCCCCGGGCTTCCACGCCTCGGAGTGCTGCTGATCGCCGGGCGCGACGTTGTGCAGCCCCCAGTCGACGTCCACGGGGTGGCCGGGGAACTGGGTCTCGAGCCACGTCTGGTCGTGGGTTCCCGCCAAGGTGCGGCGCTGCGGCCAGCTGATGTCGATCGGGCCAAGGCCTCCGGGTGTCGGACGGTCGTCGGGGCTCCGGACCAGGTCGTCGCTCCGCTCGACATTGGGAAGCGGCACCGCTTTGGGGTTGGCGTCCGGACCGGGCGTCTGCAGCTCGACGGCATCGATGCCCTTGCCGAGTGGGTTTTGGGCGTGCGTCGGGCCTCCGAATGCGGAGGACCAATGAAGACGCATCGAACGAAAGGGGACCGGCTGCGTCGGCTCGCGACCTGCCCAGAACCGGTCTCCGTGAACGACGAGGTCCTTGCTGAGCCCACCGACCTCTGCTCGAACCGGCACGGACGGCTGAGGGATACCGCCGGGGGCGTGCGCGCTCCCGTGCACGATGTACTCCGCGCGAATCTTGGGGATCGTCGCATCGAGCGTGCCCTCGCTGCCCATGGCCTCGGCGATGAACTTCCACAGATCCTGCTCAGGGAGCAGAGAGAGGTCGCCCTGCATGGGCACACAGCCCAAGACGCAGACGCCCAGCTTGTACTGACGCCGATGCTCGAAACACCGGGTGAGCACGCTGAGCTTGGATGGCTTGAAGACCTTCATCGGAGTCGGCGGCGTTCAGAGCATCATGATGATCGCCGCGACGGCGATATCGGTAGCTACGTTTTTGATCTTCGTGCCCGCGGTCTTGAGGTCGCAGCCGACCTTTTCGTCCCCGACACCCTTGGCGGCGAGGTCCACCCCATTGGCGGCGAGGTTCACACCGTTGACGGCGGTGCTCACAACGCCGAAGTCGGTCTTGAGAATGGTGCCGCCCAGCGCGTAGCCGACAAGGCTGGTGGACTGCCCTGAGATGGTGCCCGAGGCGGCTGAGATCGAGAAATAGTTGCTGTCCACAAGGGTAACGCCTGCACCGGTGACGGTGAGCCCGGTCGGCGCCACGATGTCGCAACCCGCGGTTGTCGTGATGGTGACCCCTGCGTTGGCGGTCAGAGAGTGCGTGCCGGGGGTGTTGGTCGTGATGCTCGTGTTCGAGGTCAGAGAGAACGCCCCGGTGATGGTCTCGGTTGACCCGCCGGTGACGTTCTGTGTGCGGCTGCCACCGATCGTCTCCTCGACGTTGCCCGAGACCACTCGGGTCTCGTTTCCGCCGATGGTCTCCGACACGTCGCCATCCACGCGCCGGGTCTCGCTTCCACAGATGGTCTCCCCGAAGTCGCCGTCGATCGCCAGGGTCCGGTTGCCGGTGACGTTCAGCGTCTGGTCCCCTGTGACCTCCTCGAGTTGGTCACCGCCGACCGTGTTGCTCTGGTCGTTGGTCACCGCGGTGGCGTGGTCGTGCAGGACCTCCTCTCGGAGATTTCGTTGGGCCCGGAGATAGACCTCCTCGCTGCCGCCCGCGTCCTCGAAGCTCAGCTCGTTGTAGCCGCCGGTCTGCCCCGTGCTCTGGGTCTTGATCGTGGTGACCGTCTTGTTGTCGGGGAGCGTGTGCGGGGGGTCGTGGGTGCCGTTGTAGAGGCATCCCGTCACCACCGGTCGGTCCGGGTCTCCGTCGAGGAAGGACACGACGACCTCCATGCCCACGCGCGGAAGGAACACGGAGCCCCAACCGTTGCCCGCGAAGGACTGCATGACGCGGAGGTAGCAGGACAGGCCGGCATTGGAGGTGGCCTGCGTATCCCAGTGGAACTGGACCTGGATCCGCCCGTGCGCATCGGTGTGGATCTCGCTGCCCGTCGGCCCAACGACGGTTGCGGTCTGGATGCCGTGGACCCGGGGTTTGATGTGCGAGCGGTTGGGCCGCCACACCACGCCCGCGGGGACGGCTTCGAACTGACTCTCATACCGTCGGGGCTCGGCGGCCGAGGTCTTGACCCACCGGTGTCGAACACGAATGCAGACGTAGGGCGCATCGAGAGCGGGCTGTGGATGATCCGTCAGCGTGAATCGAGCCGTCGGTCGCATCAGGATCGCGGTCGTTCGGCCTTTCCCGATCGCGGCGTCGCGTCGCTGGAGTTCGCGGCGCATCTCGACGAGTTCTTCAACACGAGCAATGTCTGTGGCGGCGTCTCGGGAGCCGAGCGTCTCCACCGGCTCGTCGTGCTCGGTCATGAGCCGCGGCGGCGCCTTCTCGGCGCCGTCCACCGGGCGGTCGAGGTCATCGAACACGGAGGTCGCGGTGCTCGACGCGGTGAGAAGCGAGCCCGGGTTCTGCCAGTCGAACACCTGTACGGCGGCGCCCGTTGGGCGCATCTTGGAGACGAGCACGAACCCATGTGCGTCGGCGCTGTCTCCAACTGCGGAGGCCTCGTCGGGACGCACTGGCAACACGCCCTCCGTGTTGCCGACGCTCTCCAACGCGCCAAACGAACCGAGGTCATCGAACAGCGTCAGTGTCTCGGCGCTTCCGGAGTGGTCGAACGTGTAGCCGATCCCGTGCTCCTGCATGAGTCGCTCGACGAACGCCTGGTCGGTCTCGCCCAGCTGGACCGCGTACTCGAGAGCGGGATACGTCGCGGTGAGGTTCGAGGTGTCGACGGTGCGTCCGTACGCTCCCAGCACGGGGTCGGCGACGCTCACGACGATCTCGGGGACCGTCATCGACGAGAAGATTCGTGACGTCTTTCGCTGGCCGAGGGCACACCACGCGGGCATCACGGTGACGACCACAGCGAGGGTGTCCACCGTGGGCCTGCGACCTTCCTGGACCTTCACCACGATGCCGTGGACATCTCGGGAGAGCGTCCCGCGCTCGATGAGAACCGTCACCGGCTCGCCCAGGAGCGACCCCGGCTCGAAGTCCTCATCCTCGACGTGGAGTCGTGCGGTCAGCTCGAAGGGCGCGTTGAGGCGCTCCTCGAGCTCGACTTCCCGAACATCGAGGGTGGTGGTCAGGTTGTCGGCATCAAAGGTGATCGAGACGTTTTCGAGACTCATGCGGTGGCGAACCCCACATCAACCTCACAGCGGAGGGTGGCCAGGTCAACGTCACTCCGGTCACAGCCGACGTGGCCAGATCAGTGAAGCCACGCTCGCCAGATGGCCGGCAGCTTGGTGTTTCCGTGGTGGAACACCCGAGGGGCGAGCCACCGGGGCCGGTTGGGCTGGGTTCGCAGCGGCATGCCAGCTTCTTCGGGCGAGAGGCTTCCCTTTCGCCGATTGCAGTCGACACAGCACGCGACGATGTTCTTCCAGTTGGTGCGACCGCCGTGACATCGGGCCACGACGTGGTCGAGGGTGAGATCCTTGTGCCGGAACTGGTCGCCGCAGTACTGACAGCGGTATCCATCCCGCAGGTACACGTTCTCGCGCGAGAATCGGACGTACATCGGGCGAACCTTGACGGTGCGCACGAGGCGGACCACGGCGGGGACCTCGAAGTCGCGGCTGACCGTGCGGGCCTTCCAGTCGTGCTGGGAGACGACCTCGACCTTGCCCAAGAACTGCATACAGATCGCTCGTTGCCACGGGATGACGCGAAGCGGTTGGTAGCCCTGGTCCAACAGCAGCGTATCTCGAACTGTCATAAGCGAACCGGATCCAAAGTAGCACGCTGGCAGGTCTACGCACGTTGGGGTTGATGTGTGTCTTGAGCGGACATGTTGCGGGCCGTTGTCTTGGCGGTGCACGCCGATCCTGGTACTCGCGACTCCGTGCAATGGACTCCGGACGCACTGGCCCGTGATGCGGGCGGAACCCTGATTCGATCCGTAGATCGCCCGATTCAAGGGGTGTTCATCGATTCGCGCGAACCGCTGGCCGGTGGGCTGTTCGTTCCCATCGTCGCCGCGCGGGACGGTCACGATTTCATCGCGGCAGCGCTGAGAGGCGGCGCAGCTGCCACCCTGGTGCAACCAGGCCACGAAGTCCCTACCGGCGCGGTCTCGGTGATCGAAGTTGCGGACACGCAGGAGGCGTTGACCCGCCTCGCCACGGCTCGCTGCGCGGCGTTCGAGGGCCCGGTCGTGACGATCTCCGGGAGCAACGGCAAGACCACGACCCGGGCGATGGTCGCCGGTGTCCTCGATGCGTCGCTGGAGACCGTGTTGTGTACGCAGGGCAATCTCAACAACCACCTGGGGGTGCCGCTGACCGTACTTGGCGAGCCGCATGCTCCGGACGCGATGGTCGTCGAGCTCGGCATGAGTGCCCCGGGGGAGAACGACGCGTTGGCTGCCATCGCCCAGCC
>CAJXVA010000083.1 GCA_913061055.1 uncultured Pseudomonadota bacterium | reverse complement strand
ATCTACACTAGATCGCTCGTCGGCAGCGTCAGATGTGTATAAGAGACAGACGATCGGTCGCCTCATTGACGCGGATGGCTCGGCCGTCGAGCGAGCTGCCGTCGAGTTCCTGCATTGCAGTCTGGGCTGCTTCGGGCTCCGACATGGTCACGAATCCAAATCCACGTGACCGTCCGGTCTCGCGGTCGAGGATCACTTTTGCTTCCTTCACTGCTCCAAACTGACCGAAAGCGTTCGAAAGGCTCTCGTCGTTCGTGTCCCAGCTCAGGCCGCCCACAAAAAGTTTCTCTGTCATCGATTGTCTTCTTCGTTGCGCGGCATCTTCCACGCGTCTGAGTCCCGGACACCGCCCCCCACGTACTTCGTGAATGCCGGTCCGGAGCGATGGGATTACCCCGATTCCTGACTCGGCGCCCGCAACAGTGACGTGGGTCAAGTCACGGTTCGCGTTCACGGGGGTCCACTGGGGCCCTGAAGCCCGAAGCCGAACGGATTCGCGACGGTCCCAAGAGCCCCGGTGCATCTGGCTGGCCGCCGGGCCGCGCCGACCCGCGGCGCTCCTGGGTGTCGCCCCCCCACGCGCGACTACGAACTCTTCTTGTCGTCCAAGGGGGCGAACAGGTTGTCGACGTCCCCGGCCGTGAGTTCGATCTGCACGTCGTCCTTCGCCAAGAGCCCGTCCGCGAGTGCCTGCTTGTGTAGCTGCAGGGCGACCATTCTCTCTTCGACACTTCCGCTGACGATGAGGTTGTAGACGAACACCGGCCGCTTCTGGCCGATGCGATAGGCACGGTCGGTCGCCTGCGCCTGAGCGGCGGGGTTCCACCACGGGTCGAAGTGAATGACCGTGTCCGCGGCGACCAGGTTGAGCCCCGTGCCGGCCGCCTTGAGGCTGAGCAAGAACACCTTGGCCTGCCCCGACTGAAACTCGTCGACCGCGGCTTGGCGGTCCGTCGTACTTCCTGTGATCACCACGAACGGAATCCCACGCTCGCGGAGTTCGTCGCCGATCAGCGAGAGCATGCGAGTGAACTGCGAGAAGACAAGCACCTGTCTCCCCTGCTCGAGCATGTCCGGCAACATCTCGAACAGCGCCTCGAATTTGGAGGACTGCTCGATCTCATGCGCCGAGCGCAAGCGAACCAGTCGCGGATCGCAACACACCTGACGAAGCTTCATCAGCGCGCCGAGGATGTCGATCGTCGAGGCAGCGATGCCCTTCTTCTTGACGACCTTTCGCACCAGCGCGTGGCCAGCGATGCGGATCGACTCGTAGAGGTCGCGTTGCGGCCCCTTGAGTTCGACCGGTCGGGTCATGATCGTCTTGGGCGGCAGGTCCGTGGCGACCTCGGTCTTGAGCCGCCGGAGGATGAACGGCGCAACCCGGCGCCGAAGCGTATCCATCCGGTCCGTGTTGCCCTGCTTCTCGATCGGGACGCGAAACGCCGACCGGAACTGTGCCGCGGCCCCGAGCAGGCCGGGCATCGCGAAGTCGAACAGCGCCCAGAGTTCATCGAGGTTGTTCTCGACCGGCGTCCCCGAGAGCGCGATGCGGTACTGAGCATCGACCGCCTTGACCGCGGCGTGCGCCTGCGAGCGGGCGTTCTTGATGGTCTGCGCCTCATCGAGGACGACCATGTAGAAGGACTGCGACCCGAACACGTCGCTGTCTCGCATGAGCAGCCCATACGTGGTGATCACCACGTCGCTGAACTTCACGTTGCGAACCACGTGCCGGCGCCCGCTGCCGTAGTGCACGTGGACCTCGAGTGCCGGGGCGAACTTGGCGATCTCGCGCGCCCAGTTGCCGACCAAAGAGGTTGGAGCGACGACGAGCACGGGCTCATGCATCCGGCCCGATTCCTTCTCGGTGAGGATATGGGTGATGGTCTGGAGCGTCTTGCCCAGCCCCATGTCGTCCGCAAGGATCGCGCCGGCCCCGTGCTCCCGAAGATTCTGGAGGAACGCCAGCCCCTCCATTTGGTAGGGGCGCAACGTGGCCTTCAGCCCCCGCGGCGGATCGACCAAGGGTGGGTCGTTGCGCGGCACCCTCATGCGCATGCGCTCGGTGTCGCCCGACCAGTTCAGGCTGTCGTCTTCGAACGCGCTCTGCAGCTCGTCGAGGACATCGGGAGCAAGCTCCGGGACCCGAAGGCCGCCTCCAGGCCCAGTGCCCTCGATCTCATAGAGTTCCGAAAGTACGCGCACCACGGCCTGGATTCGGCCGGGGGGAACGGCAAGGTACCGCTTGCCGCCCAATGGCAGCGCCATCTGGCGCTGGCGAGGCGTCTGAAGGAGCGCCTGCATACCGCGGGTCTCGATGAGATCGAGGAGCACGGGCAAGAGGTCAACTTGCTCGCCGTCGACCTCGACGCCAAGCTCAAGTTCGAACCAACCCCGCTCTTCGCCTGGGTCAGCATCCGTCTCGGTCGCCACGTCCGAACCTGCATCGGCGGTGACCGAGGCATACCAACGCGCGTCGTTGACGACGTGGCAGGGGTAGTCCTTGTCGATATCCACCTGCCAGCCCAGAGCCCTGAGCTTGGGGACAACGGTCGTGGAGAACGCGGTGAGAACATCGGCGTCGCCATCGAGGCTGACGGCGTAGTCGGCCGAGGCGCCCGGCAGCAGGGCGATGTCCTCGAGGTCGGCCAGCTCGACCGCGCCAAAGCTCTCGAGTACCCGGCGGCACTCGGACTCGCCGCGACCGTCGCGAAAGCACTCTTCGAGCGTCAACGGACTGCCGGCCTCGATGACGAGACCAGAGTAGTTGAAGCGAAGATCGATCACCGCACTCTCAACCTCCCGGAAGTCGTCGCCGAAGCCTTCCGATTGGTCGATGAGCAGGGTCTCGCTTCGCAGCCTCAAGCACGGAACGAAGGGCCGTACCGAGGCAGCAGCCGAAGCAAACTGCATGGGCCGCCATTATGGTCAAAGCGAGATCGCTGTCTAGCCTTTCGCGCGGATTCATTCGCTTTTTTTAGACGCCACCCGATCAATCTGATCAGGTGGTTGCCTGTGCGATCGAGCCCATCGATAGTCGGGCGGTTCAAGGAGCGCTATGACGATCCTGGGCCTCGGATCCCCTGTTCTCCGATCGGTACCATCGATGGCACTCCACCTCGTCGTGACTGATAGGCTATCGACGTGGTCGACCCCAACGAAGGACCCGACGAGTCGGAACTCCGGGAGGCCTGGAACGCCAAGGCTTTTGACCGCGCGGCGACCATGGCCCTGGACCGTTATGGGTCGGAGCTGCTTGGTTACCTGCACGCGATGGCCCGGCCGCCCTTGGAGCCGGACGAGCTGTTCTCCGAGCTTTGCGAGCGACTCTGGAAGAACCTGCCCAACTTCCAGTGGAAGAGCAGCCTGCGGACCTGGAGCTATGTCATCGCCCGCAACCTGCTGCGCTCGGGGATTCGCACGGCACGAGGACCGCGTGGACGGATCGATGCGTTCCAGAGTTCGGACGTCAGTAAGGTCGCCGACCGCGTCCGCTCTTCAACGCCGCCGCACGTCCGCACGCGGGCCAAGGATCGGTTGCAACAGATCCGAGAAGCCCTCGAGCCCGACGAGCAGTCGCTGCTCATCTTGAGAGTCGACCGCAACATGTCTTGGGGCAGCATCGCCGAGGTCCTCGCCGACCCCGACGATGAACGCTCGACCGCGCAGCGCTCCGCGGCGCTTCGAAAACGATTCGAGCGACTCAAGGAGCGCCTGCGCCAGGAAATGCAAGCGTTCGTCTCAGGGTCTTCTCAGTAGGGTCCCTCAGGCGGGGTGCGCCACACCCAGCACATCCACGGGCCCTACTCCGCGCAGTAGCAGCCGTAGGCCACCTCGGCGAACACCTCGATTTCAAACCGGAGGTCCCCGGCTTCGTCCTCGAAGACCTCGTGCTCGCCGAAGTCATACTTGGCCTCGATCCCGGTCTGTTCGGTCCAGTCCATACCGGCTTCCACGCAGACATCCTTGCAGGCCAACAAGGGCTCCTCACTCGCGTCCCACGCGGCGGCAAACACCTCATCGCTGTTCCGCATGATGTCCTGCCGGAACACCTCAGGGAACGGTCCCTCAGGAACGTCATCCCAGTGCCCGCCCGCACCAAACGAGCTGCCGACCTGTTTCTTCATGGCGAACTTCAGCTGAGCCCGCAGGGACTGGCCAGGATCGAGGTCATTCGGGGTGTCACAGGCAGCCACCGCGCAGAGGCCGGAAAGCAGGAGAACGGGCGTGATCTTGGTGATTTTGGAGGCCATGTCGGGTTCGCTCAATCGGTAGATGCCGCCGCGCTCGGATGTGACGGCCAAATGTGAAAAAACCGGCCAGCCCCGGTCACACCCCCCGTCTCGTGCATCCAAGAAGACAGGATGGGGAGTGAAGGACAGAGCTCGGAGCGGTCGAGTTCCGGCGACGGGCCACCGGGAGAACCCGGCTTTGAGTCGTTTCTCGCCGCCCTCGCCGCGTCCCCGCCTCCCTATCGACCACCAGACCTCCAGCCCGGGGACCTGTTCGCGGACCGATACTGCGTCGATCGCGAGCTCGGGCGCGGTGGGATGGGGACCGTGTTCCTCGTCTTTGACCGCCACCTCGGGCGCAAAGTCGCGCTGAAGGTTGCTCGCGGTCGCAAGGCCGAGGTCGAACTCGCCCGGCTTCAACACGAAGCCAAGATCATGGCCGGCCTCTCCCACCCGGGGATCGTGACGGTGTTCGAGGCCGGCGCCCACGGGGAAGACGTCTACCTGGTCCTCGAGTTCGTCCCCGGCGGGACCCTGCGGGACTGGCTCGATGCGCGGCCACGGTCCTGGCGCGAGGTGGTCGCCATGTTCATCTCCATCGCAGAGTCGCTCGCGGTCGCCCACGGTGCTGGCGTCATCCACCGGGATTTCAAGCCACACAACGTCCTGATCGACCAACAAGGACAGCCTCGAATCGCGGACTTCGGTCTCGCAAGAACCCAAGCTGGGCCGAGGACGATGGAGCTCGAGATGACTTCCTCCTCGAGCACGTGGAGCATGTCCGGATCGATTGTGGGCACGCCGGCCTACATGGCCCCGGAGCAGGGAGCCGGCGAGCGTGGCTCCGAATCCAGCGACCAGTTTTCCTTCTTCGTCTCGCTGTTCGAAGCGCTCGCGGGTCACCGGCCCTTCGCCGGGAAGACCCTTCAGGCGGTCCTTCAGTCGATCAAAGACGGACCACCGGCGACCTGCCCTGGAGCCCCGCGCGCGCTGGCCAAACTCGTACTGCAAGGCCTGCGGAACTCGCCGGACGAGCGACACGCCAACATGCAACAGGTCGCTCGCGAGCTCGAGCGGGTGCTCTTTGCGCGGCGGCGCTGGGTCCGGAACATCGCCCTTGGGATCGGTGCACTCGCGGCGGCCGGGTTCGGTTTTCTGTCCGCTCCCGCGACCGCGACCCCCTGCGAATCCGCCGAGCTCACCGCATCGATCGACGCCGCGTGGAACGACGAGGCGAGGCGGAAGGTGGAGGCGCAGGCCGGGGTGTCAACGACACGAGACATGACCGAATACCGTGACACCGTGGCCTCGCAGCGCGTGGCTGCCTGCGAGGCGCACGTCGTCGCCCAAACCCTGACCGAGACTGACTACGCACTGCAGACCGCATGCCTCGATCGGCTCGAGGGTCGCTTCATGGGGCTTCGTGATGACCTCGCCCAGAGCGGGAAACCCAGCGCCCCCGTGCGAGCGCTGCTCCCGGCGCCCGCATCTTGCATGGAACTGCAGACCCTGCGGAACCTCTACAATGCCTACGAGAGCACCTCGGTGCGCGACACGGCCGCCCAAGACGCAGCGGCGCGCGAGGCCGAGCGGCTTCGGATGCTCGCGGCGCTGCAAAGCCGACGTGGAGAGGACGCCTCGCAAGCGATCGCGGAACTCCACGCCCTCTCCGAAACCCACAACCTCACGGATATGAAGGCCTATGCGCTGCTGCTGGAAAGCACGGACGAACTCGATGCGTCGAAGGCCAACACGATGTTGTCGGAGGCGCTGTCCCTCGCCCGCGAGACCCGAGATACTCGGCTCCTCACCGAACTGGCCCTTCAACGCAGCGTACTCGCGCTGCGGGAAGGCCAGGTTGGGCCCGCCCGCGCCTATCTCGAGCAAGCCGAGACTGTGGTCGCGCTGGGCTTTGAAGAGCCGGTGTCCGAATGGGAGATCCGGCACGCGATCATCGACCACGAGATCGGGCTCGCCGAAGGCAAGACCCAGGGTGCGGTCGAGGGACTGACCACCTTGCTGCGCCGGCTCGCCCCCCAAGACCCGCGGACCCTCGAAGTTCAAGAAGTCCTGGCGAGCGCGTTGATCGACGAGGGGCGTCTCAGGGACGCGGTCGAGCTGTTCGACGCCGCGCTCTTGCACCCGACGGTTCGTGACCCGCAGCTAGCGTTCGGTCTCCAACTCAACCGTGTGCTCACCCTTCTGTCCGCCGGCGATGCCGAGTCCGCGAGTCGAGGGCTCGAAACGACCAGCCACCTGTTGGGACCGCCGGGCGAGCTGCCCCCGGAGATCCGCGGGTACCTCGAGTACGCGCGAACCCAGGTCGCACTGCTTCAGTCGGACCTCGACCGAGCCGCGCGCCACGTCCAGTCGGCCGACGCTTTGTTCCGGGAGGCCGCGCCCGAACATCCTGTCCTCGCGGACATCGATGACCTCAAGGCTTCGCTGGCTCGGCGGCGCGGCGACCATGAAGCCGCGCGTACCCATGCGTTGGAATCGATCCGGAGGCGAGATCAAGCGCTCGGGCCCAACTCGGCGGCGTCCGGCCTCTCCCACGTTCGGCTGTCCCGTGCACTCCACGGACTCGCGCGAGATGCCGAAGCCGTGCACGCAGCCGAGGCCGCCATCATCATACTGACCGACGCCCATCGACCTGCCGGGGAGCTGGCCATCGCGAAGCTCGCGCTCGCAGATGCCCTACATGTCGAGGACACCGCGGCCGCGAAGACATGCGAAGACTCCGAGCTGGCGTTGTGCCGAGGGGCCTTGTAAGGGCCGCTGTCGCGGGATCTGTAGCCGGCGCCATGCCCGTGGCTGCCGATCCTCCCGAAACCCCCAATCTTGGAGTGAGAGTCGGTATCCTCAGCCTCGTCGTGGTCGGATCGAAGCTTCGGGACACCTCCCCCTTGTTGGCCCTCCTGGCTCTCGCGTTGCCAGCGACGGTGAGCGCCCGGCCAACGGTCGTGCAAAACCCGAACGTCAACCCCTCTCCGAATGCGGTGGTGATCGATTTGGGCGCGCCCAAGGCAGCACCCACGCAGCCGGCTCCGTCGTTCTCCGCGCTCGACGACTACGCGAGTGACACGCACAAGGAAGCCCCACTTCAGCTCGAGGCACCCCACGACCTGGGCAACGGCTTGGTCCAGATCGGTTCCATGGTCGTGCCGCAGGAGATGCTGGATGGAGCGGAGATGGTCGGCAACGCGGCGGACTCCTTCGCTGCCGAGATCGGGCCGGTCGCCGGCGGTGGAGCACCCGACCTCAACGAGATCTGCGCGTTTCCGGAAGAGGTCCCCGGCGGCATCTACGACTACGACGCCCGCCCCGGCGGGGAGACGCCGCGCCACACGACGGTCTATCTCAACTACCTGGGCGCGACGATGTCGAGCAGCGGCGAGAACTCGGCCGAGGACCTCTCACGCATCGCTCGCACCGGACACCCCTACCCGGTCTACTCCGGTGGCGAGACGCGAGCCATCGCCGCTGCCCAAGCGGTGTCCGCCGACTTCGACGACCTTGCCGTTCGCATCGTCTACGAAGAGCGACCGCCCAAGGTCCTGCCCTACACAATGGTGATGATGGGCGGCCACTACTCGGACACGACCGCCGGCCCAAGCGGCGGCGTGGCTCCGCTGGATTGCGAGGACTTCGGTCAGCGCAACGTCTGCTACATGTTCCTTCCGGGCTCTCCGGCGGTGCAGCAAGCCAACGTGGCGAGCCAGGAGATCGGGCACACGCTCGGACTGGGTCACACCAACGCCTCCGACTCGGTGATGGCCTCGGGCTATGCGCCCACACAGGGCGGCGACCTGGGCTTCAACGACAGCTGCGCCGACACCATCAACGTGTCGGGCCAGGGTGCGGCGTGTACCGGCGTCAACCGCTGTCACTGCGGAGTGCCCGACGCCCAGCACGACAAGAACACCCTGTTCGCCACGTTCGCCCCCGCGGGCATCGACATGGTCGAACCCACGATCGAGATCACGAGCCCGCCCGACGGTACCGAGTACGAAACCGGCGAGGACGTCATCATTCAGGTCGACCCCTGGGATGACTTTGGCGGCTACGGCTGGCAGCTCACGCTCGAGGACGCAGACACGGGTGAAGAGCTCGCGCAAGCCGTCGACTACGACCGGGCGCTGGAGTTCAAGCTGACCGGAGTTCCCGACGGTTCCTACCGAGCCATTGCGATGGTTCAGGACCACGCCGATCACACCACGACGGCCGAGATTCTGTTCACCGTGGGCAATGCGGCGGCGGGCTCGACCGGCGGCGATGGGAGCGGTGGGCAAAGCAGTGGAAGCGGCAGCGGAACCTCCGGGGCCACGGATGGTGCGAGCAGTGGGGACAGCCCTGACACCTCCGATGAGATGACCGAGGGCGCGGACACCGATGGGGACAGCGCCGGGCAAGGTGGCGACGGATCCGACGACGGTTGCGGATGCCGCCACAGTGGCCCTGACGGAGGAACGGCGCTCCTGCTGCTGCCGTTTGCCCTGCTGGGTCTGCGACGCCGCCGCTGAGAAACCGCGCTCGGACAGTCGGGCGGAACTGGTGTCTAATCGGGCATGAGATTTGCTCCCCGGTTTCAGGCGACTCGCGGCATCACGCTCATTGCGCTCCCGGTTGGATTCGCGGCCGGATTGTCCGGTGGCTGCGGGGATGATTCGGGCGGTGCCGGGGACACGGATGCATCCGGACCAGGCACGCTCACGCTGACCACCCAGGGCACCGAGACCAACACCGAGAGTGGAACGACGGACGCGAGCACCTCCGGCGTGGACACGGGGAGCTCCACCGAAGGAGCGTGTCCGGAGAGCCGAATCTGCGGCGACGGATGTTGTGACGCAGACCAGCGCTGTGACGACAGCGATACCTGCGTGCTCGACTGCGGCGCCAATGATCCTTGCGGGGACGTCTGCTGCGACGTCGGCGGCGGCGAGCTCTGCTACGTCGGCCAGTGCATCGTCCCCGGGGACGTCTGCTCGGCAGCCGCCTGTGCGACCCAGGTCGGCTCCGACTGTGGCGACGGTGAGGTCTGCGATCCACAGCTGGGCCAGTGCGTGCCCGACTTCTCGGACCCCACCTGTGCCTTCGAACCCGAAGTGGGCGTCTTCGATCCCGTCCCGCGCTTCAGTTGGGGCGTGCGGCAGGAGCGCGCATGCGACCTTGGCTGTCAGACCGAGGAAGTCTGCAACATGGGCACCGGATTCTGCGAGCCGACCTGGCCGCACATCGAAGTTGCGGCGGACGACTTCCCGGAATTCCACCAGTGCGTCATGACTCCGCAGGTCGCCGACCTCGACGGCGACTGTGTCCCGGAGATCATCTTCAACACCTATCAAAACTCCGCATACACAGCCAACGGCATCCTCCGGGCGATTCATGGCGACACCGGCATGCCGCTGTGGACCCTGGGCGACGAAGCCTACCGCACCGACCCCGGCTCCCACCCAGCGATCGGCGACATCAACGGCGATGGCATCCCCGAGGTCATCACCGAAGCCACCTCCAACGCGCTCATCGCCGTTCAAGGAAACAACGGCACGGTGCTGTGGGTATCGGAGAACCACAACAACGGCGGCGTCTCCGGGGCACCGTCGATCGTCAACTTCGACAACACCGGCAACCCCGAGATTGCGTTCGGGCACACGATCTACGACTCCGCCGGGGCCATCTTGTTCCAAGCTCCGGCTGGGGACGCGACCGGGACCAACGGCGTCGGCCCCATCTCCTGCGTTGCCGACCTCACCGGGGACGGACGCCCCGAGCTCATCGCCGGCGCCACCGTCTACACCTTCACGGGGACGGTCGGGGTCGACTTCGCCGGCTCGATGCTCTGGCAAGGCACACCCGCCGATGGTTACTGCGGCGTGGCCGACTTCAACGGCGACGCCCTGCCCGAGGTCGTCACGGTGCGCAGCAACGCGATCACAATCTTCGACGGCCAGACCGGCGCGACGATGGCCTCGGCCACGATCACCGGTGGTGGCGCAGGCGGCCCGCCCAACATCGCCGACTTCGACGGGGACGGCATCCCCGACATCGGGACCGCAGGCGGCAACAACTACGTGGTGGTCCAGTGGAACGGGACCGAAGCCCTCGAGGAGCTGTGGAACGCCGAGACCCGCGATGGCAGCTCCCAGCGCACCGGTTCTTCGGTGTTCGACTTCGACGGTGACGGTCGATCCGAGGTCATCTATGGCGACGAGTGGTACCTGCGCATCTATCCCGGGACCGAGCCCGACTGCCCCGGAGGCCCCAACTGCGACGGCATCATGACCGACGAGGAGGTGCTGTTCATCGACATCAACTCATCGCGGACTCGCTCCGAGAACCCGATCGTTGCCGACGTCGATGGCGACTTCAAAGCCGAGATCATCGTCAGCACGAACAACGAATCCGGCCAGGGCGCGATCGGGGATGCGGGCATCGAGGTGTTCGAGGACCGTCTCGACAACTGGGTCGGCACGCTCCCGATCTGGAACCAGCACAGCTATCACGTGACCAACGTACGCGTGGACGGCAGCATCCCGGACGTCGAGGACCCCAACTGGACCACGCCTGTCGGCAACCCGTACAACAGCTACCGGCGCAACGGTCAGGGCTCGCTCGAAGCTCTGTGCGCGCCCGACCTGACCGCCGCCGATCTCACCCTCGATCAGTTCAGCTGCACCGAGGCGGAGCTCGACCTCTCGGTCAAGATCATCAACGAAGGCTGCCTGGGCGTGGGCCCGGGTGTGAACGTGTCCTTGTATGAAGACGGCGCACTGCTGCAGACCTTCGTCACCGAGGCCGCGATTCCGGCTGGCGGCACGCTCACGCTGGAGCTTCCGATCGCTCCGCCCGCGGACCCGCCGTACTCCTTCACGGTCGTGGTGGATGACGACGGCATGAGCATGGGTGCGTTCAACGAGTGCATCGAAGACAACAACGACACTGGCCCGGTCGAGGGCTGCGAACCGATCGGTTGACGCGAGCTACCCGGGGAAGCCCGGATCGCATAGGCACGCGCACTCGGGACGCTCTTCGATGTCTGGGTGCGCGCACACGGTCGCGCCTTCGAAGTTGGAACACACGTTCGCGGAGACCAGCACCGTCTCGTCCCCCTCCTCCGACCAAGCTCCCTTCACGGTGGGCCCATCGGGGCTGCACGTGAAACCGAAACCGGCGCAGCCGATCCCCGACACGGAGTCGCCGATACACCGACCTGCGGGCTCCCCAAACTCGCAGGTGCCATCGGAGCGAACCGCCGCGTTCACGCGCACCTCCCAGACGCATGACCCCCCCAGTGATCCGCTCATCTCGTTGGGTCCGACCGGCTCCGCGCTCTCACACGCGTCGCGGGTCTGAAGGCTCTCGCATTCGGGCGGCTCCGACTCGGGCTCGGTCGAGCAGGCGAAGAGCAGGACGGTCGACAGCAAATACAATCTGGACAGCAAGGGTGGTCTCCTGACGACGGCGTCCCGCCTTCAACGTGTTCGGTCGACCGACGTTCATCCCGAACGACAGCCGCACTCACTGTAGAGGTTTGGGTAGGTGACGTGCGCTCCGGCCTCGCCGAACGGATTGAAGCTCGACAGCTCCGCGCGTCGCCCTACTTCGGCATCGCAGCCGTCGCAGCCTCGGTCATGATCTTGGTCGTGCACTCGGCGAGCTTCGTCCCGGCGGCGGTCACGGCCTCCGCGTCGTCGCTGCTGAGCTTGGAGGCCTTGTCGGCGTTCGCCGCGAGCCAGTCCGCCTGCTCCTTGGCAACCTTCGTCGTGCAGTCTGTGTCCTTGCAGGCGCAGGCTTGATCCGCGAACTCGCCCAATTTCTTCGCATACTCGGCACCGCCCGAATCGCACGCCGAAAGGGCGAACGTGGCGAGGAGGGCTCCCAGGGTCAACTTGGCATGTTTCATCGTGGTCTCTGCTGGGTAGACGCGCACGCCGGCGGCTGTGACAGCCTCGATGCCGAAATCAGGTGCATGGCCTCTCACGCGGCGATGGGGCCGCCTCGAAAACCGTCCATGACGTCCGAGATCCTCACCAGCGCGGATCCGATGCGATCGTTGCCGGTCACGAGGTCGATGTAGCCGGACATCAATCGATAGGCGGGGTGTCGCGCGATGTCGGGGTTGCGCTGTCCGAGTCCGGTGTATCGCTTCATCGCCGCGGTCACGTCTTCGAGGTCGATGCCCAGCCGGTCCAGGCTCGCGCGGCTGCGGGTGAGAGTGGGGAAGTAGCCGAACAACAGCGCGTACATGCCCTGCGGGCGGGCGATCGACCGCACCAGCTCGAATGTGTTGGTCATCGCCGAATAGGAATGCCCGTAGTGCTCGAGCATGTAGAAGTCCATCGCGATATGGCGCGCCTCGTCGGCATTGACGTGCTCGAAGACCTGATCACACACCGGATCGTCGACGACCCGGGTCAGGAACTTCACCAGAGCCCCGTCGAGCACGAGCTCCGTCATCGGGATGATCGCGGCGAACACCGAGGGATGGATGCGATGGGCGTCCCGCTCGAGCACGTGGAGCAGCTTGGCGACGCTGGGGTTGGGCTGTGGTCGTTGACGGCGACCGAGCATCCCCCAGCGAACCATCAACCGCCGCTCGGCCTCGGCGTGGCGAGCTTCATCCGCCGCAAAGCTGGCGAAGATCGCTCGGCGCACCGGGTCGGTCTCGCGCGAACGCATCGCGTCGAACACCACCGCCGCGACCCGTTCGATCCAGTACAGATCGGACATGAACGGCGCGAGCTCGCCGAGCTGCTCGTCGCGCACCAGGTCGGCCCCCGGCGCGGTGAAATCAATGTCGTCGACCGACCACTGCAGCCGTTCGCTCTTCTCCAACAACCTGCGAATGTCCAACATGACCCGTCCTCGTCCCTGCCCTAACCATTACATCAATTCGTGCAATGATCAAAAAGACGAGGCATTCTCGGTGGATAGACCGGCCCCGAGGCATAGTGGCGGCAGCTGCGGCGAAGCAGTTGGACGGCAGACGAGCCTGAGAAATGACGGAGCGGCGGCCGGGCCAGCGCGTGATCAACCGGAGTAGGTGGTCTTCCCCGCCGCCCGCCCTCGCTCCTCGTGCGTCCCCGCGGCGAGGCAGTCCCCGGGCGCACCGGCGGCCTCGCAGGCTTTCGCGAGCGCCTCCTTGCAGGCCTCCTCTTCCGACGACTCCGACTCGATGCTCCCGCTGCTGTGCTCCACCGGCTTGACCGCCCGAGTCAGCGTGATGGTCACCGAGTGCGTCGCCCCCCCGGCGAGCTCACCGCTCATGGTGCCCTTGGCGTACTTCCACTTGTCGTTGTCGCGACAGTCCCCGCGGTCCGCCTCAGGGAGCTTGACGCAGACCGCGTCCCAGGCCTGCTTCTCGGCTTCGGCTTCACTGGTGGTTTGTGCCTGCCCCTTGTACGACTCGGGCTCGCCAGGCACCGCCGCGACGGTGATCTCGCAGGAGTAGGTCGTCTTCGACTCCGTCTGGGTCTTCGACTTCGCGTCGGCGTCCTCCCCCTCGCACCCACTCAAGCCAGCAAGCGCGGCGACGAACAGCGACAACCATCGGCTCTGTGAACCCATGGGCGAACGCTACTACGGAATCTGGGAGCGGGAGGGGCCGCCACCGGACACTCGCCTTCTCCGCGCAGCGTGATGACAGCGAGGCCCAAAGCGTGGGCACACTTTTCCCCCCCGCGGACCACCGCCGCCTACCAGCGGCCGGGATCGGGGCTTTACGAGCCGGCCGCGCACCCCACAAGGGGATTGTGACAGCGGCCCGTCGTCCGACTCCCCCTCCCCTCCCGGAGCGATTTCAACCAACCGCCGCTGCGAACGAGACACCCGCGGTCGACGAAACACCGGCCGTCGAAGAACCCCCACCGCCCGAACCTCCGAAGAAGGAACGGCCTCGACTCAGGCTCGGCGAGATCCTGGTCGAAGCCGGAGTCGTCGACGACGACGCGGTTCGTCGGGCGCTGGGCGTTCAGAAGATGGGCGGTGGCAGGCTCGGTTCGATCCTCGTGAAGCTGGGGCTGTGCACCGAGGACCAGATGAGAGGAGCCCTGCACCAACAGCTGGGCGTCGAGATCATCCGCCTCGAGGAGTTCAAGATCGACTCGGCGGCCCTGTCTGCGGTCCCTCGCGAACTCATCCTCAAGTACGAGGCGATTCCGACCCAGACCGACACCGAGACGATTCATGTCGCGATGCTGGATCCGTTCAACTTGACGGCGATCGACGACATCCAGTTCGCGACCGGCAAACGTCTGATCGTGGTCTCGTGCACGGAGTCGGACTTCAAGTCCTTCGTCGAAGAGCACCTCGAGAGCCAGACGCTGATGGAGGACATCCTCCAGGGCGGCGAGTTCTACGCGCGCGCGGTCAAGGCGGTCGATACCGGGGGGCACAAGGGCAGCGCGGACGATGAGTCCGCCGAAGACATCGTTCACAACCTCAAGATCGCCGGCGAGCAGGCGCCGATCGTCACGCTCTGCAACTTTCTGCTCGTCGAGTCGATCAACCGCAAGGCGAGCGACGTGCACATCGAGCCGTACGAAACGTATCTTCGGATTCGCCTCCGAATCGACGGTGTCCTGCAGAACTTGATCACGCCGCCACAGCGCCTGCACGGCGCGATGATCACCCGGATGAAGATCATGGCGGAGATGGACATCGCCAACCGTCGCGAACCTCAAGATGGTCACATCGCGATCCGCTACGAAGGGGAAACCTGTCACTACCGGGTGTCGACGTTGCCCACCGTCTATGGCGAGAAGTGCGTCATTCGCCTGCTCAAGAAAGACGCGAGCCTGACCACGCTGGACAGCATCGGATTCGGCCCAGCGGATCTAGAGCGCTTCAAGAAGTCCATCGCGCTCCCGCAAGGACTCGTCCTGGTCACCGGGCCCACCGGGAGCGGAAAGACCACCACGCTCCACGCAGGCGTCGCGGAGCTCAACAGGCCCGGTGTCAACATCGTCACGCTCGAGGACCCCGTCGAAGCGACGATCGACGGCATCAACCATGTGCAGATCAATGTGGCCGCGGGCGTGACCTTCACCAGCGGCTTGCGTTCGATCCTTCGGCAAGACCCGGACGTTGTGTTCATCGGCGAGATGAGAGACTCCGAGGTGTCCGCGATCGCGATCAAGGCGGCACTGACCGGTCATATGGTGATGTCGACGCTGCACACCAACAGCGCGGCCGAGTCCTTGATGCGGCTCAAGGACATGGGCGTCGCCCACTACCTCCTTGCCAACGCCCTGGCGATGCTCGTCGCACAGCGCCTCGTCCGCCGGGTCTGCGCCAACTGTTCCGAGCCGTACGAGATGACCGAGGCCGAGCGTACGGAGTTCTGCGTGACCGACGAGATGTTCAAGGGAGCCACCCTGAAGAAGGGGCGCGGCTGTTCGAACTGCTTCAACAGCGGCTACCGAGGTCGGGCTGCGGTGTACGAGGTGCTCACGGTCGACAACGCGTTGCGGGCACTGATTCGGAGGGAGGCGACGGTCGAGGAGATCATTGCTCAAGCACGGGCCGGCGGCATGAAGCTGCTGTACGAGGCCGGGATTCTCCGGGTGCTCGAGGGCGTGACAACGTTCGAGGAAGTTCGGCGCGTGCTTTCCGAAGCACAGTAGGCGTGAGGTCCCCTACCCGGTCGCGATGCCCCGCCGCACGAACGCGAGCGGAGCCGCATCATCGAAGCTCACCGAGTCATCGTCGGCACGGATGATCCCCAGATCCGCCCAGAAGCGATCGAGGTCGACGTCGCCGGGGGCCTTTGCCATGCGGTCGTACAACTGCGACACGGCGCGGGTTCCCGTGGCTTTGTCCGCCGCCTCGCAGACGCGCTGCGGCTCCCACATTTGCCGGGCGTTACCACCGATCGAGGCAACGTAGCGGAGCACGTCGTCGAGCGACTTTCGGTTCTCGGTCTGCACTCGGATATCCACGTCGGCGACCATCCAAAACAGCGCGCCTCCCCAGTACGTCCTCCCCCACGTATGGGTCTTGGCGAGACCGCGGTCGCCCGCACGGGGTCGTCCGTGATGCATGGACCCACTCAGCCGCGACCACATGTCTTCCTCGGTGATGTTGCCCGCTCGAATGCGAACGATCTTCTCGGCGTAGGTCGACAGGCCCTCCTGCATCCAACGGTGTTGGTCGGTCAGGTCGGGGAAGGTGGCATGCAGCATCTCGTGCACCATCACCCAGTCCCGATCCAACGAGCGCTGCTGGGTGCCTCGGCCGCAACGCACCCGGATCCATCGCCCCTGCCGGTGACTCCCAAATCCAACCCCACCGCCGCCACGCGGGACCACGGTGACCTCCAATCCGGGGACCGGGAACGTGCCTTCGTAGTAGTCGGCGATCATCTGCGCCGAGGTACGAACCCACCCTTCATAGGCCGACCGCGGCAGGTTGGGAGGTTCGCCTTCAAACACGACGGAGAGGTTGGATCCGCCAACCACAATCGCGCCCGGTGTTGGTGAGACTTCCGGCGCCGTCTGGGGCTGCTCGTTCGGAGAGTTCGCGCAGCCCATCAGCGCACTCGCCACGGTTCCCAGTACAAAGCCGCGCCGCTCCATCTTGTGGAGTATCGCCGACGCAGACGCCTTCGTTACCCTTGACCACAGCGTCCACACATCCCAGAAGCAGCCACAGGGCGCCCCCGCTGGCCTGCATGAGCGTAGTAGGCCTTGTTGGCTGTACCGCGCTCAACGCCTCTTTCAACGACGGCGACGTGGCAATCATCGGGACACGATGCGAGCCCCAGGTGTCCTGAGGGCGCAGGGCATCCACCGGAACCTCGGCACTGGGGGACGCGGACCCCTTCGGAGCCGAACCCCCCTAAGCACAAAAGCCCTGAGACCGGCGCAGCGCGCAGACACTCAGTGCCACAAAGTAAGATATCGTGTGTCGATGAGATGGACCGGTTGTTGTCTCTTGGTCACGTGCATGGCCTGCAGCTCCCCCGAAGGCACCGGGTCTGGCACCGAGACCGACACCGGATCGTCTGCCGCGACCAGGGACATCTCGACGAGCGACCTCTCAACATCGGACGCGACATCCACGGGCGGGCTCGATGGGACCGGGCCCGGCGTGGACACGACCGGCAGCTCGACCGGTGGCAACTCCGGTCCGCTCGACACCGAGCTGTGCTCGTTCGATCCGCCCGCGCCCATGCCTGAAGTACAGCCGCCTGCAACTTCGGAGGGTGAGTACTTGCTCATCCCCGGAGACTGGGGCGTCTCCACCAATGGGACCGATGCCGCGGCGACCACCGAAGGTCTGCAGGAGGCGATCGACTGGGCCCACGCCGAGGGATACGGCCAGTTCAGTGTGCCGGCAGGAGACTACCTCGTGGGCCGCGAGGGCAACGACATCTACTGGGCCGGCATCACCCTTCCCTCCAACATGGTCTTCGAGCTGCTCGAGGGCGCGACGCTCACGATGGAGACCAACGACCGCTGGAACTACTGCGTCATTGCGGTCCGCGGAGAGCAAGACGTGGTCATCCGCGGCGGCACGATCGCCGGCGACCGAGAGACCCACATCTACGAAGGTGGCGGTGCGCACGATGAGGGGCACGCGATCTGCATCGAAGGAAACTCCGAGCGCGTGCTGGTGCAGGACATGGAGCTGCGCGACGTCACCGGCGATGGCGTGCTGATCGTCGGCTCCGGAGATGCGGGGAACTCGTGCTTCGACATCACGATTCGAAACAACGAGATCCACGACAACCGTCGGCAGGGGGTCTCGATTGTAGGCGGGGTCCGGGTGCTGATCGAGGGCAACGAGATCCACCACATCAATGGCACCAGTCCCCAGTTCGGGGTCGACGTCGAGAGCCTGGACTTTCGCAGCGCGGACATCCTGATCCGCGACAACAACTTCCACGAGAACTTCGGCGGCGACCTGGTCAATACCGACGGCACCAACCTCTGGTTCCTCGACAACATCTGCGACCAAACCGGGTTGACCGAGCCCCAGACAGACGGACCGATCGTGCACTGGGGGAAGTCCGACAACGTGATCCGGCGCAACACCATCACCGTGACCGTAGGTAGCTCGAACGGTCGCTGGGGCCTGATCGGGTACTCCCGCGACGACCCCGACCGCCCGGGCCGAGGCACCCGCAACGGCAACACAGCGCCGAACTACTTTGAGGACAACGTCTTCATCGACGCCGGGCTGCACATGGCCAGGACGGAGTCGTTCGTCGTTCGGGGAAACACGCTGACGAACTTCGGCGTGCTGGGCTCACGCATCGACTGCCTGAGACTCGAGAGCAACGAGGTCGACGGCGACGTCGGCGAGCCCTACAAGTTTCGCGAGGTGTCGGGCGAGGAGACGCACGACAACCTGTTCGATGGGGAGGTCGTGCGCTTCTTGATGGGTGACGACGCCCCCTACACAAACTCCCCTCCGCATCTGTGGTGAGCCATGACCTTGCGCAACACACGAATTCTGTTGGTCGCTTCCTTCGCCTGCGTCGGCTGCGATGCAGGCGCGGGCGCACCTGATCCCACGATCTCGCAACGCTCGTTGAGTTCGCCACCCGCCCCGGTGCCAGGTGGGGACCCCTGCCCGTCTGCGGGCGGCTTGATGAAACGGTTGCCCGAGGGGTTCTGCATCGACGCCAACGAGGTCACTCGGGGTGAGTACTTCGCGTGGCTTGCGGAGGCACCGAAGGGCCAGCCCGAGTCCTGCGAGGACAACCTGTACGAGCCGTCGTGCCAAACAACCGGCGCGTGGGGCCTGGATCGATTCCTGGAGCGCCCCGTCGGTTGTGTCGACTGGTGCGACGCCCGAGGGTTCTGCGAAGCGCACGACAAGCGCTTGTGTGGTGCCATCGGCGGGGGTCCAACCGCGGTCGACGACTACGATGATCCCGCGGTCGATCAATGGTTCGCGGCGTGCTCCGCCGGCGGCCAGTTTCCCTATCCCTACGGGGCACAGGAGTCGGCGCATGTCTGCTGGGACTCGCCCGAGGAAGGGTGGGCTCAGACCGAAGTCGCGACGCACCCCGGCTGCCAGTCCCCCGATGAAGCCTACGCAGGCGTCTACGATCTGGGCGGCAACGCGCTCGAGTGGGTCGACTCCTGTGACGAGGACGGGTGCCGAGTGCGAGGCGGCAGCTACAACCACTCGGGCATCGGAATGAAGTGCTCAATGGGAGCGCGACTTCGCATCCAGCCCGACGAGGACCGCTACTCGGCGGTCGGGTTTCGCTGTTGCGCCGATTGAGGAACGAAAGCGGTCCCGCAATTGTGGACATGCTCGAGCACTCGCAGCCCCGAGTCGAGGTCACCGCGCAACGACGCGCGGACCTGCGCGCTTTTCTCCGGTCGCTGTGACGAACCCCGCGGTGAGGGTCGACGGGCCGGCCATCGACCGTGCCCAGGCGCATCTTGGCGACAGCGGAGCTGCGGCTCGGTTTGGGTTAGCCTGCGCCCCATCATGCGAGCCGCTGCCCGAGTCCGTCTCACCACGCCCCCGCCCGGGGCTCTTCTTCTCGGCGCGCTGTTGTGCTGCGCCTACGGTTGCGGCGACGACGGCAGCCCCGAGTTGACCGGCACAGACGCAAGCGGCGGCACGACGACCGGCGACACCTCCAGCACCGGTCTGCCTGGGACGACCACGACCGGGACGGCGTCGGCCGAGGGCAGCACCACCGGGACGACCGACACGACGGGGTCCTCGAGCACCGACGACTCCACAACGGGCAGCACCACCACCGGCTCGACTGAGACGCAGGGCGAATCGAGCTCGAGCACCAGCGACACCACCGGATCCAGCGCCGTCGATGTGCCCTTCACCGTCCAGGACCCGAGCATCCTCGAGCTGACCGCACGCGTGCCGCCGGGTTGGGTCGTGGTCACGACCGGCGACCAGTGGGCATCGTTCACCGACGCGCCGGTTCCGGCCGGAGTCACGTTTCCGGACCAGTGGGTGCTGTTCGGATCCCGCGGCCCGCAGCCTTACCCCGGCCACGCGCTCGCTGTGAATGCGCTTTCGTGGCAGGGCGACACGCTCAGCGTCGCGGGAGACCAAGTCGATCCGGCGGACGACTGCGAGACCTACGAGTTCATCTGGCCCGCCGACACCCTGCTCTCGTTCGACGCATTGGACGGCAAGGTTGAAGACATCGACGACCAAACCGCGGTGCTCGAAGCCTCGTGCGCCGCCGGAGCGGCCGAATCGATGGCGTGCGATCTCGACTCGCCCTGTGCGACGGGCCTGCTCTGCGCCGGCATCATTCGCAGCACCGTGTTGGCCAACGACCCGGGCGGACTCTGCTTGGACAGCTCAAACAGCGGCGTGTTCACCGGCGGTGCCGTCACCATTCCTGCAGGCGGTGCGACCGCCGAGCTCTCCATGGAGGTCAGCGGCCTCACCACCGTCGACATGGACGTGACCATCCTGCTCGACCTCGACCACCCCGCGCCCGAAGAGCTGGAGATCGAGCTGCGAAACCCGGACGGCAACGAAGTCTCCGTCGCCAACCTTCAGAGCACCGAGCTGCACCCTGGCGGCGTCCCGATCGTACCCACCGGGTTCTCCGGCGACGAGTCCGTCAACGGCACGTGGACGTTGATCGTTCGCGACACCGTGGACAACGCCAACAGCGGATCGGTGCAGACCTGGGACGTCGAGATCATGAGCCGCTTGGACTGACGAATGGGCATCACTCCCATCCGCAGAACTCGCCTGTGATCGTGCCCAGCAGGGTGGCGTCGCTCAATGACAACACCTTGCCGCCGAACACCGCCCAGCTGCCGTCGGGGCTCACATTCATCCTCCCCGACTCCCCATCCTGGCTGGGCTGATCCGTGTGCTCGTCCGTGGCCAAGTCCCACCAAGTCTTGGTCTTCGTGTCGTAGATCTGCCAGCCTTCGTGGAAGAAGTCCCCGCGGGAGTTCGACGTGACGACCTTCCACAGACGGCCACCGCCGAGGTAGGTCGCCGCCCCGCAACCGCCCTCCTCGCAGGGGCTCTGCTCGACGGTCACCTCCGGCGCAGTTGGGCGAATGGATGTTCGCGGGCGTGTCAGGCTGCCGTCCTTTTTTCGACGAGCCTCGAGCGCGACGAGGGCCTCCTTGCCGACCAGCTCCGCCTTGTCGTAGGCGGCCTTCACCGCGAGCTGCTCGTCGACGAGTTTGGGCTCGTCGCTGCCGATCGTGTCCTCGACGAAGCAGTACCAGTCGCGGTCTCCCTCGGACACGGCGGCTCCCCCGATCTGTGCCGCGTCCATGTCGACAACAAGCGCGACGCAGTCTTCGAGTCCGTCGGCGGTACCGGCGGAGGGGAACGGAAACGGAGCGGCGTCCATCCGATGCTGCACGCGCCAAACCATGATCCCTGGCTCTGGCCGGGCGATGCCGGTGGCGACTTTCGTCACCCGCTCCTCCTTGGGATCATAGAACGCCAACTCGGTATCAGACGCGAGCCACGTCACGCCGTAGCTTTCGTCCACCCTGCACTCGGTCCATCCGATGGCCGAGACGACCGGTTCGGTTCTGCCGCTGGGCGCCATCCGAAGCAGTGTGTCATCGGCGAGGACCAGTGCCCTTGTCCCCGATACCTCGACCACCGCCGTCTCCGCCTCCACCGTCGGGCTGGCCTCGGGCGCCGGCTCACCGCTTCCTGCAGTGGCCTCCACCTTGGGAGCGCACGACACCGTGCAGAGCAAACCGAACGCAACGAGACAGCGCATCAGTGACTGACTAGACCATATCTAGCGGCGCGGGAGTTCGCGTTCGAGTTCGGCGCGGCACTGTGGCCCCAAGTGCCCCGTACTGGCGTCTGTGTTGGCGATGCTGCCCTCGGCATCCTGCATCGGGCACCGCTCGTCGTGCTCGGTACAGTGGGCCAAGCCGAGCATGTGGCCAACCTCGTGGATCGCCGTGTTCACGATACGGCGGCGCAGATGTTTGGGGCCCTTTGCCTTGCGCTTGAGACGATAGTTCGACACCACGGCCGCCTGCCCCGGCATGTTGCCGAGCCCAAAGACCCCCCAGTCCTTGAACTTGCCTTTGGTCGTGGAGATGTCCTTTTGGGTCAGAGCCAGGATGCGGGTGGACTCGGGTTCATCGGGGATCAGCGTGGGCAGGTGATCGAGGATGATGTCGGCACGGAACCGCTTGCGCGGCGCGTACCAGGCCGACTTGGGCAGGGGCTTGCGACCCAGACGCTTGACCTCGACCTGGAGTTCATCCGCAAGCCCCGCTTCGATGGCATCCAGCATTCCGGCATCGAACGGGCCCAGCGAGACCAAGTAGACGGTCGCACGCGTCTGAGGCTCGCGGGCCTCTGGGGGCGGCTGGGGCGGCTCCGGTTCGGGCGGCTCCGCTTCGGGCGGGTTCGGGCCCGCGTTGGGCGTTCTGTGTGATTGGGCCGCCTGAGCTGTCGTGTCGCAGCCAGCGAGACTCCATGCGCTCAGTGCGCAGAGCAGGGTCCGACGAGAGAGGCGCACATTGGATGAGACGCACCAGGACTCCTCAGGGTTCCAACGACTCGCCTACCGGCGTCTGGGGGCCAACTCAGCGAGCGACCGGGAGGCAGTCGGCCCACCCAAGGCACGCCGCGTCCTCGTCCGCGTCGGGCAGCGCGTACCCGTAGCCGCTCGACCCATACCCGCCGTATCCGCTGCTGCCCGAGCCCGAGCTTCCGCCTTCTGCCGCGCCACCGGTCGGTTGGTCATTGCCGCCCGAGCCCTCGGATCCCCACCCGGTGCCGGAGCCGCCATCGGTGTCCGAGCCAGCGCTTGCATTGCCGCCGCTGGGGTTGCCCGTGGGCGGCGCGGTCGTCCAGCCGTTGTCACCACCCGTGGTCGAGTCGTCGTCGGGTGAACCGCCACTGGGGTCCTCACCGTTCGTGTCGTTGTCGTCGTCGCTGCCGCCGGTTGTCCCGCCGCCCGCGGTTTCCGGGCCGCCGGAGAGCACACCGTCGGGATCGGGGATCTCGATCTCGCACGCTGGAAGCACCGCGCCAAACAAGAACAGCAGGCCGGCCATCGTGTCTCGCTCCATCACGCAGTCAGTGTGCGCCGAGGGGCTCGAGGTTCCCGGGTGGCACCGAAGCCACCCGAGACCGCAATTGCACCGGCTGTCTCAACCCTCGCGGACGAAGTAGAACAAGCAGTCCGAGGCCGCGATATCGGCGCGGGTCGTCGCCATGAACATGCGGAGGGTGCAGCGCGTGTAGATGCGACCGTCCTCGATGCGGAAGAACTCGCGTGCGTCTCGGGTGTCGCGTCCCGTGCTCGCGCGCAGGCTGCCCAGACCGCTGGCCCACCCCAGCGGCTCGCTGGGAGGGACTGGGGCGAAGTTGAAGCGCTCGATGTCCGCCCGCATCGTCAGATCGCGATCGGGCAACGCATGATCGGCGAAGTCGATCCGGGCGTGTGGCTGGAGTTCGAGACGATACGGATGCTCCAGCAGGCTGACCTCGCCAGCGTCGGCGAACACCTCGTCACGATAGAAGTAGGCTTCGAGTCCCGCGTCGCAGACTCCTGCGGCCGTGTCGTCTTGGCTTCCCCCGGCTTCGATCGTCACGATCGGGCACCCGAAGTCCTGCTCCATCAGCGAGCCAAGGCGCAGGTCGGTCACGATCATCTGCTGCGCAAACAACGACGACAGCGCACGCTGCTCGGGGGAGTCGCCGATCGTGACCGAGAACGCCGGATTGCTGCCCGAGGTGTTGTGAAGATCGAGAACGGCCTCGGGCTTCGCAGCGTGGATCCTGTGCAGCATGGCCTCGGCGAGCTGCCCCGTGGCGTCCGCGAACGGCGGCCTGAAGCAGCGATTGAGGTCGCGGTGCCCCGGCAGCATGCGGAAGTAGAACATCGGCTCCGCGCGGGCGGCTTCTACCGAACCGAACAGCACCAGCACATCGACAACAGGCGTTCGCCCCGAGCGAAGCCAGCGATGCACCGCTTCGAGGCCCGACGGTTCGTTGCCGTGCGAGAGCGTCACCAGCACACGGCTGCGCGAGCGGTCCTTCCCGTGAACCGCGATCGCGGTCGGCCCGGGCAAAGAACGCAGAAAGTCACCGACCCGAGGGGGGATGGCGCCCGGGTCGGGGTTGGTCCAGGTCGTCAGCTCCACGTAGCCACCGGGTCTCCGAGCGTCATGCGCTCCATGTAGCCCGCCAGCATCGCGTGGCAAGCCTCGTCCACCGAGCCTTTCGTACGATGTTGCTCGTAGTGGTCGAGCTGCCAGCGTGCGCCGGTTTGGCGGGACGCGAGGCGCTGTGCGGCCACATCGAGCAGGGGGTCCGAGTCGCTCGAATCCACCCCGAGCGCCGCCAGCCCGTCCGCAGCGCACGGGAGGAAAGACTCGATGAGTTCCGTGACCGGGCGCTCCTCGAGTCCGCCTCCATGCGCGCAGGGCCACAGCATGATGGCGTCGAGCCCGTGCTGGGCGGCGCGATAGAAGTTGTACTCCGCAGTCCGAAAGGGAAGCCGCGCGACGAGTCCGTCGATGGTGTCTTGCAGGGCAACGCTCCACCCGATCGCCAGCGCAGCGTTGGCCATCATGTCCACCACCGTAGGCCCGGCCGGGAGCGCTCGGAACTCGATGCGCAGGTGCCCACCGTCCGAGGTGTCGTACACAGCCCGATTCCACGGCCAGATCGTTCCGTGGTGGAGCCGGAGCTCGCGCAAGCGTGGCGGAGTCGTCTCGTCATCCGAATCGTAGAGCGCCGGCACCAGCGGGGCATGCAACGCGACGTTCTCCGCGAACAGCTCCCACGCCCCCTCGCGCACCCAGCCCTGGCCAAAACACACCCGCGCCGGCTGACGCCAATCGGGGTGCGCCTTGAGGCGGATGTCGGTGCTCTGCTTGAACAGCGCGATCCGAGACTCCTGCCACAGCCGGTGACCGGCCACCATCGGCGAGTTCGCAGAGAGGGCGAGCACCAGCGGCGTGGTGAGTTGCGCAGCATTGAATGCTCGCGCAAAGTCATCCGCCGCCAAGCGCAAGTGCACCTGGAACGACGTGTTGGCGCCCTCCACCGTCACACCTTCGCCGCGCATCGATAGCGGATCTTTGCCGTTGATCTTGATCGGTACCCCATCGCCGCGCTCCCGCGCGAGGGCCTCGCTGAGCGCGTGATACCGCGGCCGGTCCGTCATATATTCGAGGGACAGATGCTCTTCGCGGAGCGTAGGCAGGATCCCCACCGGCACCACCCGGGCATCGATGCTCTTCGCATGAGCGTCGAGATCGCTGAGGAACCCTCGAAGCTCCGCATCCATCGCGCCAAAGGGAGAGCCCACCGCATCGACTGGAGACAGGTTGAACTCGAGGTTGTAGCGGTTGAGCTCGGGCGTCAGCTGCGGATTTCCGGACAGCTCGAGCAAGGCTTCGTTGACCGGTGCCGGGGCCAAATCTTTGTCGACCAGGTACACCTCGAGTTCGGCACCGAAACTCGGCTTGTGTCGATTGAACGCCGGCGTGCGTAGCGTGTCGCGTAACACATCCAGCTGCTGCTCCAGCCGAGTGCCGAACGCTTCGTAGTCCGAGTCGGCGAACTCGGATTTGTAGATGTTCTCGCCCACGGGGTGAAGGGGAGTCTACCGCCCGCGCGCGACGCGGAGAACCCCGACCACGGCTCGCTGCTGAATCCCCCTGAACACGAAGCCACGTGGCGCTGTGCCATATGAGCGCCCAAGCAGGCCTTGGCACAAGGCGGGACCTTGGCGGCAATCCTTGCACCCCGGCGAGCGTTGCTCGGGTTCGGTCTTCGGGATCGATCTGCGTGGACACAAGCCCCCTCGGACCGCGGGGCGACGAGGAGGCGTGCATGGATGTCCACCCAGGACACCTACCGCGAGAACCCGATCCGGAAGAACGTGGGTAAGACAACCCGGTCCGAGAGCCGGGACATGGCGCTCCAGTGTGATCCGGCTACATTGAACGCGGTGTTGGAGACTCCCCTTCCACAGGCTGGCGTCGTGCGTCGTTCGCTGCCCTGGCTCGCTGTGGCGCTGTGTGCCTGTGGGGTCTGGGTCCTGGCCTCGCACCCCGGGTTCTACTACCTGACGAACCTGTTCGTTCTCGTGATGCTGTGGCTGTTCACTCCAGGGTTGTTCGCCGTGGGCCTCGCCCTCCAGCCACCGATGCGTCCCGAGCCCCGAGCGCGCCTGCGTCGCCGGGCCCGAATCATCGCCGCCGCCATCCTCCTCGCCACGACAGGGG
>CAJXVA010000082.1 GCA_913061055.1 uncultured Pseudomonadota bacterium | reverse complement strand
CGAGATGTAGAGAGGTCTCGTGGGCTCGGAGATGTGTATAAGAGACAGTTCGAAGCGAGCCCCAGGGCGAAACGCATGCGCAAAGTTGGAGTGAGCCATGCGCCGGGTACATATCATGCGTGTGCCCTGCCTATCGGCGCGTGAACGCTCCGCGTTGCGGTCTCCGCCAGGCCGAGGTGTTGCCGCTCGGTGGCTCTCCGTCCTGATCCGTCGGCGTCTGCACAGAATCTGCACGCCTTCGCCTCAGGACCCGCACGGCATCGACCCGGACTGGCGCGGCTGCGTTGCTAGTCCAAGTGCATGAGCCAAACAATCGTGTCGAGTGGGCCGGCGATGGGCGGTGTCCCGCAGCCGGCCCTTCGTGGGGCGAGTCCGCCGAGCCGGCCAACGACCCCCATCTGTGCTCCGTCGGTTCCGGCGGTCCTCGCTGCTATCGGTGGGCTGGGCCTGTTCGGATTGAGCGCGGCCATCGGTGCCCCTTCGCCCCAGGTGATCGCGGCGATCTCCACGATCCCGGTGGCGGGCCTGGTGGGGGCGATGGTTCTGACCGGCCCTGCGCTGGTCGCCGGCCACCTGTTCTTGAGGCCCAATGTCGCCACCGAGACGCCCGTCGCCGCGCTCGGCCAGGGGCTGACCGCGGCCGGTAGCGTCGCGTTGGGGATCGCACCGGCTGCGTTGTTCTTGGTCGCCACCACCGGGCTGTGGCCGCTGGTGCTGGTGGCTGGGTTTGCGGCGGTGGGCCTGTCGTGTGCGGGGGTGACCTTGCAGATGCTGCGACGAGCAACGGGGGACAGCCCCGGGTTCGTCGTGGGGTGGGCGGCGCTGGCAGCCCTCGTCGCACTTCGAGTTGCTGTTGCGGTGGGCCAGACCGCCCTGGAGGTGCTCTGATGGATCGGAAGACCTCCTTGCTGGATACCTGCGCGGCTCTGATCCGCGACCCCGTCGGGCTGGGAAGAGACGACCCTCGTCGGGTCCTGCACGACCACGGACCCGTCTTGCTTCTGATCGCGTTGGCCTCGGCAGCGATCTTCGGCGGCGTGGTGGGGACCTACCGCGGTGGCCTGCAGTTGCTGTACGCCTCGATCAAGCTGCCGCTGTTGTGGGTGGTGCCCGTGCTGGTCACGCTGCCTGCGGTTCGAGCCTTTCACCGAGTGTGCGGCATCGAGGTGAACTACGGCCAAGTTGCGCTGGCCGTCCTCGTCGGCTGCGCTCGCTCGGCGCTGCTGCTCGCTGTTGCAAGCCCCGCGCTGTGGCTGCTGTTCTCCGTGAACGTCGACTACCACTGGGCCGTGTTGGTGCTGTGCGGTTCGGTCCTGGCCTCGGGAGCGGTCGGCCTGGCCACCGTGGCTCGGGTCCTGCCGGGCTCTGGCGCGGCGAAGGTCCTGGCCAACGCTCTTGCGGCGCTTGCGGTGGGGGTCGTCGTCGCCCAAAGCGGGTGGGTGCTTCGACCGTTCGTCGCACGCCCACGCGCAGACGTGGCGTTTCTGCGACCGGTGGAGTCCAACGTGTTCGCCAGCACGCTGGCCTCTTGGCGCTCGGCTCGGGGCCGCTACGACGGATGGGATGCTCGGCCCGAAGGGCTGCTCGCCACGCCGCCTGCGCTCGCGAAGGAGACGCCGTGAACGACGTCGTCCACCTTCCCGCGCTGTGGATCGGCATCGGCGCGACGTACCTGGTGGTGGGCGCGACGGTGGCCTGGGTGCTCGGACGCCGCGGGGTGAGAAGTGCGGTCGCCGTCTCGGCGCTGGGATGTTGGCCGTTGCTCCTACCGCTGCTGTCGGCCGGACCGCCTCCCTCGGCGAGCGGCCCTCTGTGCGACCGGATCGATCGTTGTGCGGAAGATCTGCGCAGCACCATGTCCGACCCGCGCGCCGAGAGTGTGGTCGTGGTCGAAGACTTGGACGAGCTGGTCGCCGACCTGCATCGCGCAGACCAACGGGTGGGCATGGTCGACGCGCTCGTCGTCGATGTCCGGGCCTCGTCTGGGGATGCGCCGGGGCTGGCCGCCCTGCTGGCTGCCCGTGCACGCGCGGCCGCCGAGGTCGAAGCGGTGGTGCAAGGCATGGTGGAGTTGCGCCTGTCGATCGGGCTTCGTTCGTTGGCCGGGAATACAGTGCCCGTGCAGGAGCGTCTCGGTGATCTGCGGGCCCGACTCGGCGCTCTGGACGAGATCACGGAGTTCGACCTGGGGAGGACCCTATGAAACCCAATCACCGGATTCTCGTTGTGGATGACGACGCTCCCCTGCGCGAAGTCGTGCGCTACGCCCTGGCGCGTGACGACTTCACCGTGGTGGAGGCGGCCGATGGCGAACAAGCGCTCCGCGTTTTTGCCGAGCATCGGCCGGACCTGGTGGTCCTCGACGTCAACCTGCCCCGCCTCGATGGTCTGAGCGTCTGCCGAGAGCTCCGCGCGACCTCCGGGGTGCCGATCTTGTTCCTGTCTTGCCGCGGGGACGAGGTCGATCGGGTGCTCGGCCTCGATCTGGGAGGGGATGACTACGTCACCAAGCCGTTCAGTCCTCGAGAGTTGGTCAGCCGGGTCAAAGCGATCTTGCGCCGCGGCGAGCCGCCTGGCGGTGTCGAACCGGACCTGACGGTGGGCGCCCTTCGGGTCAGCGTTGCCTCTCATCAAGTGTTCGCCCGCGGCGTCGAGATCCGACTCACCGCGACCGAGTTCCGAATCCTCAGCGGCCTGGTCCGGGCTCGCACTCGGGTTCTCGATCGGGGCCAACTCGCAGCAGACGCCTATCCCGATGGTCGCTCGGTCAGCGAACGCACCTTGGACTCGCACGTGCGCCGCATCCGGGCGAAGCTACGGCCGCACGGTCTGGACCCCATCGAGACGGTGCACGGTGTGGGGTTTCGGCTTCGCTCGCCGATGGAGGTCTGAGGTGGGTCGTCGTCCTCAGTGGTCGCTGGCGGTGTGGTTGTTGGTGTCGCACGTGGTCGTCGGGCTCGTTGCAGTCGTGGCGCTGCTGCTAACCGGTGTCCTCGCCGACGATCTGCGCTCCCAAACTTCGCACGCGCTGGAGGGGCAGGCGCAAACCTGGGCGATGAATCTGGCGGCGGAAGTCGAAGACACCGGACGCTCACTCACCGAGGTCGCCCAGAGGGCGAGGCCCCGGTTCTCCAAAGCGCGAGAGCGGGTGCTGATCGGGCTGCAGGTGGTCGATACCGAGGCCCGGATCGTCGCCAGCTCGGTATCCCCGAACGACCGCTCGCTTGCGGATGCACCCGAAGTTCGGGCCGCACTCCTCGGCGCGGTGGGTCGCAACGCCCGCCCTCGTGATCCCGCGTGGATCACCCGCCGCGCCCTGCTGGATGGCCCGAGCCGCTTTGGCGATGTCCGGCTGTTCGTGGCCGCCCCGATCGTGGTGCGCGGAGAGATCGTCGGCGCGGTCGTCGTCAGCCGCACGCCGCGAGCTCCGGTGCAAGCCATGGTGCAGATGGGCTCGCCGTTGGTGTGGCGGGTGCTGGCGATCGCACTGATCGCGGTACTCGTCGCGTTGACCGGCGGCTACTTCGGCAGTCGGTCGTTTCGCCGCTTGGTCTCAGCAGCCCAGTCGATCGCGTCCGGTTCCGACGACGTGGGCCTGCTCGCATCGGTGCGGGGCTCGAGGGTGGCCGAGGTCGGTTCTTTGGCGGAAGCCGTGGACACGATGGGCAAACGACTTCGTCGCCGGATGGATGGCGCGGAGGCGTTCGCGGGCAACGCTGCCCACGAGTTTCGGACCCCGATCGCGACCCTGCGTGGAACCCTGGAGCTGCTACGCGACGATCCTTCGATGCCCTCGAAGCAACGGGAGAGGTTCCTCGACACCGGCATCTCCGAGCTGCGTCGGTTGGATGACCTCGTGGGCGGGTTGCTGGAGCTGGGTCGCGCGCAACGGCTGACCAAGAACGAGGAGGTGGACCTCGATACCCTGCTTCATCGGTTCGCCGAGTCGCACGGTGTCGCCGTGGAGGGCCGCGCCGGAGTCATCGCAGGCAGTCGTGCCGCACTCGAAGTCGTGGTCGGCAACCTGCTCGACAACGCTGCCCAACACGGTGGGTCCGAGGTCGAGGTTCGGGCGGCGCGTTCGGACACCCAGGTGGTCTTCGAGGTGATCGACGACGGCCCCGGCATCGCTCCCGAATCCGCCGAGAAGCTGTTCGGCCGCTTCTTCACGACCGACCGCCAGCAAGGCATCGGCCTGGGCCTCGCCGTGGTGCGGGGGCTGGTCCGGGCTCACGGAGGGACGATCGATGTGCAGAGTCGGCCTGGGTGCACTCGGTTTGTGGTGCGACTCCCGTTGTCGGGGACGCCATCGGATCTTCAGCGCCGGTAGGAGTTGCGGATGCCGCTGAAGAACCCTCGGATGAAATCCCGCCCCGAGATGCTGAGGGTGCCTGTCGTCGCGTTGTGGGTGGGGTGATTCTTGCTCTGGAGGTCGACGATCAGCGAGCCGTCGAACGCCTCGACGTTGGCATTGGGGTCGGCCGACATGGCCTCGATGAGGTTGAAGTGGAGCCGGAGGGATGCGTCCGAGGTCTTCGCGTTCGTGTCTTTCGCCCGCTTGTGCAGGCGGTCCATCGCGGCGAGAGGATCGGTGCCCAGGGTGAACCACAGCATCTCGTGCGAGGCCCCGAGGGCTGCCCGCGGATGCTTGCCGAAGTAGGGCGCCACGGGCGGGAGGATCGCTGCCAGATCAAGGTCGAACAGCGCGACGTCGTAGTCCCTGACCGGAGGCTCGAGCACCGTGACCCCGGGCTGCGGGAAGGCGCGGGCCAACGCGTCCGTCAGTCTGACCACCTGCGGGTAACCGCTCTTGGCAAATCCGGTGACGGCCGCGGAGAGGGTTGCCGCGTCGTCGACCACGAGGTTCGCTGCGAGGTCGACATCGATGTGTGAGCTGTGCGCGAAGTCGTCGTCCAGCGCATCGACGAGGGCGGCGCCGTCTTCGATCAGGACCGGGCGATACGCTGCGGGTGCCTGTGCGATCGCGATCGGGAGGATCTGCCGAACCTCTTGCAGGAACCCCTGGGCCTCGGAGCGTTCGAGGTCGTCGAGGGGAATGGGAAGGACCAACGAGCCGGAGAACGCACTCGCGTAGGGGACGATCGAGGCGCTCCGGGAGGTGGCCTCGGACGCCCGCTGGTAGTCCAGTTGAAGTGGGGAGCCGGACTCGGGGGTGATCGTGGCGTCGAAGGACAGCGTCGTCCCGGCGTGACGGAGGGACGCGTCGATCGAGGCGTTGCTCTCGAGGTACGAGATCCATTGCTCGCTCCGCATCACCTGACGGAAGCTCTGCGTGCTCAGCTCGCTCGCCTCCGCGGCGTCTCCGGCCGCGCGGGCATCGGAGACGAGGCGTTCTCGCTGGGCGCGGCCGAGCTTGGAAGAGTCGACATGAGCGACGAGCGTCGCGTCTGGCCGGGTATCGAAGGGGGCGGGCGGTGTTGCGGCGAAGGTCTTGGCCACGACGGCGGACGAAGACACCACGACCGAGTCGGGCGACGTCTCAACCTCGCTCTCGACGACCCAGGTCGATCCCACGACCACCTCGAGTTTTTCGAGTTCAGCTCGGAGCTCCGATCCATCCGCGCCCGAGAGCCGCACCCCGGCAAGCGTCTGTCCATCGACCTCAGCAAGGAGGAGTTCGAGGCGGGCCTCCAGCAAGATGTCGGGCATCTTCGGCATGGGCTTGCCCGCGAGGGTGGTGATGAGATCCGCACATCGCCGGACCGAGACGCAGGCCACCGTGCCGAGCAGGACCGCACGGGTCTCACGAGGATTCGAGCCACCCGCTGCGGCGATGACGGACTCCACCGTCGGGGGCGCGGAAGATGGCTCGGCCTTGCAGCTCAACAGGAGCGTCGCAGCGAGTGCCCAGCCTGGGCGTCCAAAGACGATCATCTTCAGATGGTGCCCGGGAGGCCGGCGATAGTCATGCGGCACACGGGTGCCGGGGGCAGGTTCCCGCGCGCAAAAAAGCCCCGGGCAAACCTGCCACGGGGCTTCCTTCGTCCGCCGGACCGGACGCTATTCGTAGGTGACGCGCTCGAGGGCGCCGAGGTCGAGGACGACGATCTCTTGGCGGCTCAAGCTGAGGACGCCGTTGCGCTGCATGCGGTTGAGCGCGCGGGAAATCTCCTCGCGAACGGTACCGAGCCGAGCGGCGACGGTGTTCATGTCGAGCTGGCGAGGGATCACCGTCGGCTTGCCTTGCTCCGCGCCGTTGCGAATCGCGAGCGTGAACAGGAAGGAGGCGAGACGACGCTCGACGGAGCGCAGCGAAAGGTCGAGGACGAGGTCGATGAGGCGGTTGGCGCGGAACGCCATCTGTCGCATGAGCGCGAATGCGAGCGTCTCGTTGCTGCTGATCAGCTTGACGACACCGTCGGTATCGAAGCGCCAGACCTCGGAGTCGGTCATCGCAAACCCAGAAGCGGCGCACTGCACGTCGCGCGGCAGGAAGCCCTCACCGATGAGCTTGCCGGGCTCCGCGAGGTAGAGAATCTGCTCTCGGCCCTCACTGGAGATCAGGCTCAGCTTGAACTCGCCCGACTTCACGAGGAAAAGGCCGGGCCCGGGCTCGCCGCGGCGGAACACCGAGCGCTTCCGCTTGACCTCAATGGTCTCGGCGATGTCACACAGCCCTTTGACGATGTCTTCGGGCACACGCTCCCAACCGGACCACCGGTGGAGCATTTTGCTGATCAGTTCCGAGTCTGCCTGGTCGACAGCCATGGCCCGGAATATAGCTTGAACCTCCCGACGAAGCGACTGATCTCACGTCCAGCGCCAACACCGCGTTCTGAGCGCGGCAGGGCGGACCTGGCCCGATACCGGCGGTGTGGATGCTGGCCTGGGCGCGGGGCCGGTGCGGGGATCGAGGGGCCAGGTCTCAGGAGGGCTCGTAGACGCCGCCCTCGAAGCGGCCCTGCTTGTACCCGGCCGGGGGTGCTTCGGCGCTGATCTTTCGAAGCCACTCCCAGGTGTAGATCCCCGAGTCGTGGCCGTCGTGAAAACGAATGCCGAGCGCATAGGCCCCGATCTCGAACAGCCCACCGATGCTCGTTTCTTCGGGAGCCGCCAAGTACTTCACTTCGTTGCCGTGCCCCTGACAACCAGCACACGGACACCAACTCCGAAGGTAGGGGACGGGGTAGGTGGAGGCCGTGCTGTCTTCCCAGGTCACGACGAGCTCGTTGCGCGACTTGGAGTGCGCGATGTCGACCGGCTTCATCGCCGCCGCTTATAGCCCAAGGCCGACAAGCACGCCGCTGATCCGGGGCTGTAGCTCGACCGGGACCCATGCCTTGCCGGGTTCCGACGCGCAGCCGAAGACCAGGCCGCAGGCGCGGAGCAGGTCGACGGGGTTGTGGCCAGCCATCGGCGCGCCGCCGACGACAAGGGCGAGCGGGGCCGGCTTGGCGAGCTCCTCGAGCTCGGCTTCGTGGATCTCACCGCGGACGAGTTCGAGAAGTACGCGCTGCGCGGTCGCTTCGAGTGTGGCGAGCAAGATCGCGAGCAGGTGATCGTCGCGCAGCGTCTCCACGATCGAATCCATGAAGTGAGCGCGCCGAGCACTGGCGTCGAGCTCTTCGAACGGAGGGACCCCCAGGCGGCGGCCAAGGTCCAAGAGGTCTGCCTCTTCGAGAACGCGCAAGCCCGCGCGAAGAGAGCGGAGCCCATCGGGGGCCTGTTCACCCACGCTGGGGGAGTGTTCCTCCGGAGCGTGATGGGGCCGCAACAGGGGCTCGTGGAGCTCGTGGTCCTCGATGCGGATGAGGAGTTCGAAGGCTCGAACCTCCGCGCGTTGTGGTCCGCTGAGCCCATCATCGACCCACGCTTCGATCGTGAGCAGGCCCCGAACCGCCGCATCGACCTCGGCCTCATCCCCGCGCCCATCGATCAGATAGCGGGCGGTGACCGAATCGAAGTGGGCCAGCCGACTGACCACGTCGCTTTGCCAGCGCGTGATGCTGTGACCGGCGGCCTGCATCGCACGAAGCAACCGGGCCAAGTCGCGACGGGCGCCACGAATCCCGACCTCCAATGGGTTCACCGCAACGGCGGCCTGTCCTCCGTTGAGGACTCGCAGTTGGGGTCGCTGCTCATGTTCCGCCACGACAGAGGCATCGGGTGTCCGAGCGCCGACCTTGACTGGGGAGAACGCATTGGGCCGTGACCCTGGCGCGGCCAGGGGGTGGGGGACCCATTGTGGGGCAGGCCTACGCGCGGTTTGTCCGGCCTTCGGTCCGGCGGGGTCAGAAACGGAACGGCGTTTGTCGCGACCGGCTATCCGAACACCGCGACCAGCTGCTCGGTCCAGCCGATCATGGTCCCCGCGCTGTCGTACAGCCGCCCGGTCACCGTGTGGAGCCCGCGGGATCCCGTGACGGTCTCGTATCGGAGCGTGAACCAGTCGTCGAAGCTGCTCGGGATCGCCAGAGGGTGGGCAGTCCAGGTGACGGTGCTCGCCGGACTGGGCTTGTCGAGCAGGGAGAGCACCGGGGCAGGGTAGGTGTCGAGCAGCGCCAGGACGCCCTCGACGCCTCCGAGCGGCACGCGATACCGAAACAGTCCTGTGATCGCGGACTCGGTCCCGCCCATGAACGGGGGGCGTCCCTGCGCCCACCGGATGTCGACCTTCTTCGTGAACTCCGGGGTCACGCCTTCGATGTACGGCAGCGGGAAGAAGCTGTCGGGAGGGCCAACCTCGGGCATGGGCGGCGGGGCGATCTCGATCGCGCTGGGGATCGGCTTCGCGAACACCATCGTGGAGCGAGCGATGAGCGTGCCGGCCTGAAGCAGGCGGACTTCGACGAAGGTGATGTTTCGGCCGCGGCGCAGGACGGTGGCTTCCCCGCGGGTCTCCCCGGGAAGAACCGGCGCCAGAAGTTGCACGCTGGCCGATCGGAGAGCGCGGTCGGTGTCGGTCTCGGCGTTGCGGGCAAGTGCCGCCATCACGGCCGCCGTGAGTCCCCCGAACGTCGAGCGTCCTTGCATCCAGCCCTCGGGGATCGTGATGGAGGCATGGTCCCCGTGTTGGGTCCAGGCATCGCGGAGTGAGGCGTCGAGGATCATAGGTGGGCCATCGTGGCGAGCCGTTCGGCGACGATGCCGAGTACGCCGGGGTTGAAGCCGAAGGAGGCGTGTTCGCAGTCGTTGACGCGCACGTGGTCGACCTCCGGGTTGTGGTGATCGATGCAGGCACCGGGACACACGACGTTGTCGCGTTCGCTGTACAACGCGAGGATGGGGACCCTCAGCGGGGTTGCGTTGCGTGCTTCGATCTTGGCCTCGATGGCATCGAGGTCGACGCCGCGATCTCGGTAGTAACGAGCGGCGGCGGTGTACTTCGGGCCTCCGATGATCGGTGAGGCGAGCGTGATCACCTGCCGGACGTGCTCGGGGTTGTCTCGAGCGACCTCGCGGGCGAGGTAGCCGCCGAGGCTCCAGCCGACGAGATGGACCGGCCCATCAACAGCCGCGGTCCGGACGACCTCGGCCACACGTGGAAGCAGTTGTTCGACCTGGCCTCCGTTGCGACCCAGTCCCCAGCCGTGCACGTCGTAGCCGAGAGAGCGAAGCGTTGCCCGCAGCACCAGCGTGGAACCATCGCCGGTACCGAAACCGGGGATCACGAGCACTCGGCGTTGACCGCGCGGGAGCTTGTGCCGCGTCTGTAGCCAAAATCGGGGCAGCCGAAAAGCTTCGCGCAGCGCGGTCAGCTCTCGCAAGATGTTGCCATTGGGCGCGTAGAGTTCGTCGTTCATGGGGTCCATCCGTGGGCGCGAAGGAGTGCGCTGGTCATGGGGCGGATCAGGTCTTCGGCGGACTGCCCGACCGTGAAGCGGTTGGACAAGGAGAGCGAGACGATGCCGTGCACGCCGGACCACAGCAGATGGGCGAGGTGTTCGACGTCGGCCTCCAAGTGACCGGCCTGCGCCGCGCCCTCGACGGCACCGAGCACCACCTGCCAGCTCGCGACACCGGCGGCATGCGCGGTCGGGTACGCCTGGGGATCCGGCTGCCCGAGCTGGAACATCAGTCGGAACTCCGCTGGGTGCTCACAGGCGTGGTCGTGGTAGGCGGCCGCGACCTCGAACACCCGATCGATCGGATCATCGATGACGCTGAGCCGCGCCTCCAGCACCGCGGCAAAGCGCTCGTAGCAGGTCGCCCGGACCGCCATGAACAGCTCCTCTTTGCTTTCGAAGTAGCGATACGGGGTTGTCGGGCTCACGCCCATCGCCTTGGCGAGTTGCCGCAGCGAGACCTCCGACTGGGTGGCGAAGAGATCCAGCGCGACAGCCACAGCCCGGGCTCGGAACGCGGCGATCCCGGCTTGGGAGAGTGCTGGCCGGCCCACGTCTGCTGTTCTACGAGTTAAATTTACATTGTCAAAGTTACTGGGACCCGACTCGGCCGATTTCTTTGAGCATGTCCCGCGATGTAGGACAGTGTGGGTATGTCGCTGCGGATTGCCAAGCTCCCCAAACCCCAACGAGGCCACAACGAGCGGCGCGTCAATCGCTCCGAGCACGCCGCTGATGCGCTCGAGTTGGCGCTGACCAGCGCTGCGTCCCGCGCCAACCTGGATGCCGTCCTGCTCGTGGACGACGCCGGCCTGCTCGTCAGCAACAGCGACACGCCCCTGGACCTCAGCATGCTCGCCGCTGTGACGCCCATCGTCGGCCGCGGCAAAGCCGTTCCTCGCATCAAGCGAGACGGCCAGAAGCGCGAGATGAGTGTCCGGGCGCTCGATGTCGACGGCGATATTCTCTATGTCGCGGCGCTGGGCGGCGATAGCTCCAGTCGCCAGCGCGAGCTCGCTCGCAGCCTGTCCGCTGCAAAGCGCATTCTCGCGGCCTGATTGATCCAAACCCCCGCCGCGGTCCACACTGCGGAGGATGGCGTTTCGTTTGGTCGGCTTCTTGGGCGCGGTGGCTTTGGCCCTCGCGTCCTCGCCCGTTGCGGCTGGCAAGTCCAAGTCGCGCCGGGTGCCGAACATGCCGCGCGGTTGGAGCTGGCCGGCCAACCCGGCGATGGTGGACGCCGGCAAGCGCTGCCTCGAGACGTTGGGCGAGCATGAGGTTGCCTACGAAGGTGGCAGCGCCAAGAAGGTGAACACGCCGATCGTTGTGCCCACGATGGAGCTCGCCGGGATTCGGCTGGAGCCTACGTGGAGGAAAGGGCCGTTCGTGTTGGATTGCCATCTCGCGCTCGCGCTGCACGAGCTGGCGCCGGAGTTGAAGGAACTCGGCGTTAGCGCGCTGCGGTTTTCGACGATTCACGACCATCGCTACGTCAAGCGCAACGGGCGGAAGACCAACATCCTCAGTCGGCACGCGATCGGGCTGGCGATGGACATCTTCGAGGTTCGTTTGCACGACGGGCGCGTGCTGAAGGTCAAGCAGTCGTACGCCGACGAGGAGGTGCTTCCTGCTGTGGAGCGCGTCTTCGCCGGGAGCGAGCGCTTTCGGACTCCGTTGACCCCGGGCAACGATCCGAAGGGCCACGACGACCACTTCCACATCGAAGCTCGGATGCCGCTGCGCTCGACGCGGACGCGATAGCCGCGGCGGCGATTTCGCACAGGTCGTCCGTGCGGGCCTGCAGGCACGGCTGTGATAGCGTCAGAGCATGGATTGTCGTTGGACGCTCGCGTTGTCGTCGCTGGCCTTTGTCAGCTGCACAGAGGCCCGTCAGGAGGATGAGGGGACCCCCCCCATGACCACCGTGAGCGAGTCAGCAGAGGGCACCGCGGCGGATACAGAGTCCTCGACCACGATGATCGAAGACGACGACGACGACATCAAACTCGACGTGGGTATCGACACCGACGACCCCAACACCGGCATCGATCCGGACGGCGACGACATGAGCGGCTGCGACAAGGTCGACTTCCTGTTTGTGATCGACAACTCCGGTTCGATGGGCCCGTTCCAGGAGAACTTGGTCACGAACTTCCCGGGGTTCATCAACACCATTCAGCAGACGCTCGACGAGGCGCAGGACTATCACATCATGGTGGTGGACACCGATCCCGCTCCGCCGGCGGACTGTCCTGCGTTGTGCGACCAAGTCGAAGCCGATGGCTGCCTCATGCCCGATGGCAGTTGCCCGATCATCAACCTCGAGAACCCGCTGTGCCAGTTTTCGTGCATCACCTCGCTCGAGTGCACGACTTCGCCGGGGGGATGCAACGAACCGGTCGAGCCCGAGGCGTGCGAGATCATGGGTGCCGGCGTGGTCTACCCGCGCGGCTCGGATGCCTCCAACACGGAGTGCAACTTTGCCAGCGGAGAACGCTTCATGGACGCCAGCGAGCCGGACCTGCAGGCCGCGTTCAGCTGCGCCGCGCGAGTGGGCACCGCGGCCAGTGGGGCATCGGAGCAACCGATGGGGGCGATCGTCGAAGCGGTCACACCGGGACGTCCGGCGTTTGAGTGCAATGGCGACTTCATCCGCGACGACGCGATCCTCGTGGTCACGTTCATCACCGACGAGGACGATGACGACGGCGATGGGTCCTCTGGAACGGTCGAGGGATGGCGCCAGGCGTTGATCGCCGCCAAGAACGGCGATGACCAAGCCATCGTCACACTGGGCCTCTTTGGCGGTGCTGGGTGCGGCGAGGACAGCCTGCGGCTCACCCAGTTCGTCGACAGCTGGGAAGAACGCGGCCTGCAGGGCAGCGTGTGCGGCGACTACCAGGGCTTCTTCCAGCAGGCCGTCGATCTGATCGACACCACCTGCGACGAGTTCGTCCCGCCCGAGCCTGTCGGCTGATGTCCGAGCTTGGATTCAAGGAGCGCAACCCGAACTTCGAGGCTCGGGTTCGCGACAGCTTTGCCAAGCAGACCATCATGGGCCTGCTCGGTGCCTCGCTCGACCGGGTGGAGCTCGGCCGGGTGACCGTGGTGCTTCCCGCTCGTGACGACCTGTGTCAGCAGGACGGCTACTTTCATGCCGGAGTGACGACGACGATCGCCGACAGTGCCTCGGGATACGCCGCGCTCTCGTTGTTCGATGCGCAGACCGAGGTGCTCAGCACCGAGTTCAAAGTCAACCTGCTTGCGCCTGCGATCGGAGAGCGCCTCCGCGCGGTCGCGACCGTGTTGAAGCCGGGCCGCACGTTGACAGTCGTCGAAGCGGATGTGTTCGCCGACGCTGCCGACAAGACGGTCCGGTGCGCGCGGTTCTTGGGCACGATGATCGCTCTGCGTGGTTGAGTCCGCGCTGCGGGCGGTCGAATCCGAGGCCGCGGGACTGGCGTCGCTGTCGTCTCAAAGTGGTGGGGGTGAATGTCCACATTGAGTCGACGGGCCACGTCCGCCGCCGCAACAGTCTTGGTGCTGATGGGGAGGAGCCGGCTGGGGGCCGATCGGCGTTGAGAGGGTCCGATGAGCGGCTCGCTTCGCTTCTTCGAACTTCATCGCCGGGGCTGCGCTCGGAGCACACCTCCGCGTCGCTCGGAACCGAACTCGGAACATGGCTTGCAGTGCCACAGGGCGTGCACCCCCAACCTCCCAAGCGCGTCGCTGTTGCCATCACCTCGCACGACGGAAACACCCTGTGCGGCTTCCGAACCACGGCGCCTCCGGGAGACGCCGGACGGCTGTTCGCCTCCTCCGTGAGTCGGCTTCGGCGAGCTGGTCCAGCCGAGCTGGCGCCCGTTGTCCTGTCGATCGAGGCGGCACGCAAGAACTACAGCTCGCTTCGGGACGCCGAGCGCGGGCTGGAGAGCGCCCTCGAGCTCTCCTTCTTCGACAAGGCAACTCGCGAGAATCCCTGCATGCCGTAACGCCCCGCTCGAACGTGGGTCGTCAGAGCGCCTCCGGTGTCGTCGAGTTGGCCCCCGTGGCGCCGTCTTCCGCCGCGAGCTGTCAGACAGAGGGAGTCGTTGCAGCGCGGGCCATTCGCGGTAACCACGGCGCATGCGTGATTCAGCGTCCCGCGGGCTGCGGTCGGTCGATCTGGGGGGGTTGTTTTGGTACCGCTATCTGCTTGGGTCGAGCGCCTTCTTCGTCCTGTTTGGTGTTGCCAGTGCTGTGTTGGGCAGCCTCCCGCCGGCTTCGCTGTGGGGTGGCTGGATCGCGGAGTACTTCTTCGCGGGGCCGATGCCCGCCGACGCGCAGCTCATGTTCGACTTCATGCGCGGCCCGCTGGGCGGAACCATGGCCGGGCACTACGTCCTGCAGACGGCGCTGGTCGCCATTCCAGTGCGCCGCGGCGAGCGGTGGGCGAGCGTCGCGATCGTCGCGGCGACACTCCTGTGGTTCTGTGTCGACAGCGGCGTCTCCACCTCTCACGGGGCCTGGTTCAACGTCCTTCGCGTGAACCTGTCCGCACTGGTGGTCACAGTGATCGGTGTGGTCGGACTCGAGCTTCAGGCCCGCCGCGTCGGCAAGTGATGGGGTCACCCTGCAAACGTCAGCGCGATGAGCTGCGCCAGACTGTTCCGGCTCCCCGCGGGGCAAAGATCTGTTTCGTCGCAGATCTGGTTCTCTCCTACGGGACGGCACGAGTCGACAAACGCTCTCCCGGGAACCACGCCCGCGGCCATGAAGTCGTTCGGGTCTTCGACGGGGTCGAGCCCAAACGAGAAGCCGAGCTCCCGAGAGATCGAGCTCGCGACAACCTCCGGCGTGCGAGGTCCGTCGGGCCCCTGGGAGAACGCAGCGACCACCGAGTTGCGAAGACTGTCCTCGCAGCCCACCACCGCGACCCCGTGATGTTCGGGCTCGTATGGATTGGTCGGGCTGATCACAACCATCGTGTAGTCGCCACCGCCGGGCCGCTCCGTCGTGAACACCACGTTGGTCTGAGACCACGCGTTTCGAAGGAAAGCGGTGATCTCTGGAATGGCCTCCGGCTCGCCGTAGGGGGCGAACTCTCCTCCCCCCGCAAAGGCGATCGTCGCCGTGTTGGTTCGGGAGTCGTCGGGACCGCCCACCAGCGTCGGGCCGTCGAAGTTCAGGAAGATGACACGCGGAGCGGGCCAGCTATCACTCCCACCGGAGGACTCGTCGTCGTCGTCGTCGTCCGGATCCGGTTGCGGAGCCGGGTCGGGATCGGGGTCCGTGTCCACGGCCGGATCGAAGGTCACAGCGTTCTCGATGACACGCTCTGCGCAGGCGGTCGCGCATGACAAGACCAGGGCGGGAAACAACGGACGCACAGCCGGTGCGTGCGAGATTGAGCGCCCAAGGTTCCCGAGTGTCGGATTCCGCTCGCGAATGGCGTTCTGAGACTGCTCGCATGTTCGGCGGGTCCCGAACGGGGACACCCGAGTTGCGGACTTCTCGCGATGATCCAGACTTGATTGCAGACTGTGCACAATGGAGGACGCTCGCGAAACCGTCGAGACCCAGATGTCGGAGACCGCGATGTTATGCCTGGCCCGTGAACGGCTCCGGGCGGCATTGGAGCTACTCGGCAATCGCGGAGTGGAGACCGTTCTCGATGAGTCGATCGCGGGGGCAAGGGTGCTCGCCGCGGATGCGAAGAGCTTGCTGAGCGCGCTGCACAGGCATCGCGCCGGGCCCAAGTAACTCGAGCCGCGCGCTTGCTGCTCCGCTGAGCTTCGTGCCCGCTGGCAGGGTACGCGCCGCAGATTCTGCTCGCGCGTGCACATCGACGGCGCCGACTTCTGCGCTTCCCCTGCCCGTCTCAGTGGCCACATTGAGAGGATGAAACGCTTCGTTGGCCCCGTCGCTGTTGTTGGCCTGTTGGTCCTGGTTGGTTGTGCCGCCGGGGACGCCCGGTTTGCGGCCGACACTCCTGCAGGTTTCTGGGCCGGCCTGTGGCACGGTGCGATCTCCGTGATCACGCTGATCGTTGGGCTGTTCAACGACTCCGTCGGGGTCTACGAAACCGCGAACACGGGCGGCTGGTACGACTTCGGGTTCTTGTTCGGCGTCACCGCGGTCTGGGGCGGTGGCTCATCGGGGTACTACGGCCGCCGCGAGCGGGCCCGCAGGGAGCGAGAGTGGAACGCGCTGTCCTCGAAGCTCGAGCTCAAGTTCAAGCGAAAGATTCGGGAGTGGGCGGATGCCGAACCCGACGATGAGTGGGACCTCGTCGAGGAACTCGCCGAGAAGAAGCTCAAGCGTAAGTTCCGGGCATGGGCCAATGAAGACTGACGTGGGTGGTGGCTCGGGCGGTCACGCTCACCCGTGCCCGAGGCACAGCAGGCCGGCGTGCGCCTCGGCTTCTTCGAGGCAGCCTCCGGATTGGATTTCGCCGCAGTCGAGGGACGACAGGCAATCGACCCACTCGACATAGGTATCTGCGCACTCCTGGGACACATCTGCCAAGTAGGCGATGTGCTCAACGCACGAAGCGGAGGCGTCCGTCACGCTCGCATAGCCCGGATAACAATCGACGTAGCGTGCGCCCCAGCGCTCGCCGAACCTAGCAGCGCCCGCGGCCAGTCCCCAGCGGTCTGCGGCTCAAGGTGCATGTCCGAGCGGGTCCGTCTTGATCGGCACATACCCCGGCTGTGCCCGGACCCGCTCCAGCCACTGTTGCGTGTGCCGGCCGACCTCGAACCCGATCGCTTCCGCGGACTGCGTGTATGCGAACAGCGCGATGTCGGCGATGCCGTAGCGGTCCTCGACGAAGAACGTCCGGGTGGAGAGGTGACTCTCCATCGCCTCGATCGCTTGCTGCCCTCGCGCGAGCAGGTCGCGGCGTCGAGTGGGGTCGAGATTGTCGCGCTCTCCCCAGTACGTGTGGAACTTGAGCACCGCGACATAGGGTTCGTGGCTGTACTGCTCGAAGAACATCCAGCGAAGCGTCTCCGCCCGTCCCAACCGGGTGTCGGCAACGTAGGGCGTGCCCTCCGCGAGGTAGAACAAGATCGCATTGGACTCGGGAAGCACGGTCCCGTCTTCGAGCTCGAGCACCGGAATTCGCCCCGCTGGGTTCTTCTCGAGAAACTCCGGAGCGCGGGTCTCCGGGGGCGTGGCCAGGATGTCGAGCGAGGTTCGGTCGTGGGGGATGTCCAAGTGCGTCAACAGAAGCCGAACTTTGTACGCGTTGCCCGATGGGGCGACCGAGTCGTACAGATGCATCCGGCCCAGGGCAGTCGTCGGTGCCGCTTGTCGACCCGCCATCCGTGCGCGGGCTTGGTCGCGAGCGGGGACGAACACGGCGCCCCGCTCCAAAACGAAATCTCGCAGCCGCGTCGTCAGATCGTAGTGCGGTGTGCGTGCCCCTTCGTGCCAGCACTGCGGTGGGACGCCGACGCGCGCCGCGAACTCTCGGAGTTCGGACACGGTGTCCGCGGTCAGGTGGCAGGTGCGGCGCTTGCCGGACTTCCACACCTTGAGCTCGTCTACGAAGACCCCCATGGACCGCTCCAAGCAGCCTTCCGCATCTGGGTCTGTGGCCGCCACAAAAAACGGTCGGTGGAGAGAACAGCCGTGTCGAAGATCGCGGGGCTAGGACAAAGTTGGGCGTTGCGTGCAAGACCGCCGGGGCCGGTCCCTCCTGCAAGTGATGCCCTCCCTGTCTCGATCCTCTGTGGCCGTGTGGTTGGTTCTCGCCGGCTGCGACGCATCCAGCAGTTCCGCCGGTACGTCTGAGGCCCCAAGCGGCACCGAGGGGATCGCGACCGGGGTCGGAACAACGACCTCGAGCACGGGTCTCCCCGAGACCTCCGGCGATTCGAGCTCCTCGGCGGCAGTGGATACGACTAGCTCCGGCGGGGTCGCGCTCGATGTCCCCGCAGAAGCGGGCGCCTGTGGCTGCTCCGACGACGACACCGCGGTCCTCGACTGCGGCGCTGAGGTTCTCGAGACCTGTGGACCGCTGCAGCGATGCCACCCATCCGAGCTGACCTGCGTCGACGCCTGCGCGTTCGCGGCCGAGTCCGCGGACTCGGTCGGCTGCGAGTTCTTTGCCACGTACATGGACAACGCCCGATCCGCGCTCGACGAGACCTTCGTCGGCTGCTTTGCGGTGGCGGTGGCCAACGACTGGCATGAACCGGTCGAGGTCGGAGTTCGGTACCGAGGCATGGACCTCGACGTCGCGTCGTTCTCGGCGACCTTCACTGCAGGCGGGGCACTCACCGTCTGGGACCCCACTGACGGCCTCGGCCCAGGCGAGGTCGCGATGCTGTTCTTGTCGGGCGGCCAGTCCGACGACCCGGACGCCGCGGGGTGTCCGTTCCCCACCGCCGTACCCGAGGGCGTCGTCCTACCCCACCAAACTGAGATCGGAGATGCGTTCGAGATCAACACGACCGCGCCCGTGGCCGCCTTCCAGTTCAACCCCTATGGCGGTGGGTCGGCGGCGATCACCGGCGCTTCGCTGTTGCTCCCGACCACGGCGTGGGGAACCGAATACCTGGGCATCAACGCGGCCGGGCGCACCAACTTCGAAGGGAGCGAAGACTTTCCCTCGTCGATGAACATCGTCGCATCCCGGGACGACACGGTCGTCACGTTCACGGCAAACCACGACGTCGAGGCGGGCGGCCCCGTCCCCGAGACCTTGGCCGGCGAAAGCTTCACGGTGACGCTCGATCGCGGAGAGCATCTTCAGCTCACCCAGTTTCAGCCCCTGTTCGGCTCGACGATCGAGGCCAGCGACCCGGTCGGTTTCATGGCCGGGCACAGCTGCATGTTCGTCCCCTCGACCGCGGCAGCATGTGACCACGGAGAGCAGATGATCCCTCCCGTGTCGGCCCTTGGACACCGCTATGCCGTGGCCCCGCACCGTCCGCGCGGCGACGAAGGCATGATCGTTCGGGTCATCGGGGTGATCGACGGAACCGAGCTTTCGTACACCGAGGGCATCGACTCCCCCACGAGCCTGAATGCAGGCCAGGTTCGCAGCTTCAACACCCGCGAGCCGTTTGTCGTGAACAGCCAGGATGCCAACCATCCGTTCATTCTCGCCACATACATGGCCGGCTCGGGCTGGAACCAGCTGGGCACCGAGGCCCTGGAAGCACGCCCCGGAGATCCTGAGATGGTTCTCGGCGTTCCAGTCGAGCAATACCGGGACCGCTACACCTTCGTCGCTGACGGGAGCTATCCCGAGACCAACCTCGTCGTGATTCGGAATGCCGACGAGGCCGGGGTGTTTGCCGATGTGCAGTTGGACTGCCACGGAACGATCGACGGATGGGCGCCCTTCCCAGGCAACCCCGACGCCGAGTGGACGCGCTTTGACCTTTCGACCGGGTCGAGCTGGGCCCTCGGGTGCGCGCCCGGCCATCAGAGAATGACCAGCGAGGGTCGGTTCTCGGTCTCCGTCTGGGGCTGGGGTTCCATCCCACAGGGCGACACCGGCTACGTGTCCTACGGGTTCCCGGCTGGGATGCAGCTGGGCACCATCAACGACGTGCCGCTCCCACAGCCGGGCTGAGCGCCGACCTCATCGGTACCTCTAGTCGCGCCGCCCAAACTCCAAAATCAGGGTGTCGAGTCCATCGTGGCTGTCGTCGTTGAGCTTCCAGCCGATCGTGACGGAGTCCCGACCGTTGAACGTGCTCCACGAAAAACCCTCGTAGCCGTTGGTGCAGTCGTCGCTCTCCTCGAGCACCAGGCGATTGTTCTCGTCGATCGACCAGCGGCCCGCTGAGTTGCTGTAGTCGTTGGCGGTGAGCTTGTAGCGATGGTCCTCGAAGAACTCGAGGGTGGCGTTGGCAAAATCGGTCTGCGACGCTGGTTCGCGGCGACTCTCGCCATCGTCATCGTAGTCGCCGTACTCGTCTTCTTCCTCCTCGCTCTGCTCCTGGTCGACGAACTCGCAATGCCATGTCCCGTGGATTGCAGCAGCGTAGGCGTCGCTGTCCATCGCGGGCGCGGACTCGAAACACAGCCGCAGTCCCGAATGCTCCGCGACACGAACCACGGCGATCCGTCGACCGTCCTTGTCGGCGATGGTCAGAGCGTTGACCTCGAGAGCTTCGCTCGATCCCTCGATGCGCCGGTCCTCGGGCGAGAAGGTGAGGCCCTCCATCCCGCGGTCGGCGATCGACTGCCGCTCGTTGTCGTCGTTGAGGAGTCGGTAGAGATTCCAGCGTTCCGCCATGGCCTCAACGACGCGGGGAGACGTTCAGGGTTGCAGCAGCGACGCGCATCGTCCGACGGTTTCTTGCCTCGATCGCCGCAGAGGTTTCGAACTGGGAACTGAAGCTCGAGGGGGAGGTGTCAGATCGGGTCCTCGAACCGAATGAGCGCCGGGCTCGGTGGGTTTGGGGGTCCTGTGCACCCGCGTCCTCGATGCTCTGCTCGACAGCGGTGTCGAGGCTGCCCACACCCATGGCGTCGCGCGGGCGGGTTCAGTCGTTGTCGGAGTTCGTCTCGTCCTTTGGCCGCTGGAACGCGAGCAGAAGTGCCGCGGAGATGAGGCCGCCACCCGCGATCGCGGCACCGCCACGCTTGAACTCGGTCACCGACCACGCCGTTGCGCCGAGCACCAGGACCCAGTAGAGCCCGCCGAGTTCGCCGAGCAGTCCCTCGCGGACCCTCGAGCCCAAGATCAGCACGGCCCCGGCGACAAGTGCCGCACCCGCGAGGGTGCCCCCCCCGTGCCGCGGATCGTTGAGGCCGAAGAGGAGGGCCACGACGATTCCGACCGCGGTGAGCAAGAGAAGGAACGCCCGCAGCATCAGGGTATTCTAGCCGATCTCGCTCGGATGCCCGGGCCGGTCGCGGCGGACGAGCGGCTTCAAGCCTGAACCCTGTATCGTTCAACCGATGTCCTACCGGCGCTTCGTTCCCCAACAGCCGTACGCGCTGCGTCTCAAGGGGCGTACAAGCGCGTTCGCCCGAATCGCCGGTGCGCAGCTCGACGACCTCTTGGACCTCCTCGTAGAAGACGCGGCTGGGGACCGGGACTACTTCATCGATACGGCGACGCTGAACTACCTGGAACGCCAGGGCGCCGATACCGAGCTGCTCAAAGTGCTGATCCGGCAGGTCGGGACCTCGTCGGGCATTGAGATCGAGTGGGTACGCATCGAGGAAGAGGGCGGCGAATGAGGCTCGCGCCGGGTCGCAGACGTGGGCTGCCCAAGAATCGTTGCGACACCGAGCCAGTGCCCCTTCTCGGGGTGTGGTGAACAGGGGACGACGTTGGGTTGGCGTGTCTTCCCGGTGGAACCGATGCCACAAAAAAAGCGACCGCCGGAAGCGGTCGCTTGTGCACCCGGAAGGATTCGAACCTCCGGCCCTCTGGTTCGAAGCCTGATCGACTTTCCAACGGGGCTTTGTGCATACTCCCCGGGTTTTGCGTCCGGGGTATTTGTCATCTTGGGCCTCTGTGTTTGGCGCCTGCGATCCCAATCGCGGCTGCCCATCGGCTCTACGATGTTGGTATCAGGTTGTCAAGACGAAGTGTCGCGACTAGACCAAGTTCAGGTCGAAGACGCCGTGCCTCTGTGTGTCCGTAGACCCCTGACCGTCGAACTAATCCCAACTCGGCTCGAGGTCATCTTCGGTCTTGCGATACCTAAACCGGCGAATACTCCCGCCTGAGGATCGATGCTGCCTCGTCCGTAGCGGGCCGACAGTGGGGCGCCGGGACGCTCCTTGGGCAGGGAGAAACGCTGCGGATGGACGGGCGGTCGCGCCCGATGGACAACCAGGGCCGAGCCACGGCTACGGTGCGCATCGCGCGTTACACGAGCACGGTGCGTGCACGCAACCAGCAGCTTGAGCAGCCCCCAGGGACGTGCCACGAGGCGCTGGCCCTGGTGTCGTGAAAGCCGGCCAATGGCTGGTCGGTGGCCGAGCTCACGTTGGGGCGACAAAGAGCCTTGGGACCGGGATGCGCCGCGCCGCCGCTCGCCGGGCGGCCGGCTTGAGTCGCCCACGGCGTCTGCGGACCGCTAGGCGGCTCCGCTCCCTTAGCTGCGTCGAAACCGACCACGCGGTCGGTGTATCGCTTCCCGTGTTAGTGCAAGCGGGCTTGCAACGGGGGGTAACAGCTGTCCAGCAGCCCACAAGGCATAGAACGGTCCGGGGTCCGGACGCGCCCACGAGGTCGAAGCGGTTCGGATTCCGGCGGAAGAGTCCGGTGGAGTGATGAGGAGAGCTGCGAGCATTCTGGGGTCTCAGCAGAACTCCGCCTTTGTTAGAATGCGTCGGAAGTAGTCTTTCGGGGCAACCCGTATCATAGCCACTTGAGCGCCGTTGGTCTATCCAGTATGCCTCGACAGTGGCCACTCCTCCCCCTCCGCCTACACCAACACCTGAGCAGATCCTCGCGCGCTTGGAGCTGGCCGAGGAGCGCCTCCTTGACCAGGAGCATCGTGTGCACGTACTGGTTGGGGACTTCGTCCGGCAGAAGGACCCTGGCCGTAGGATGAGGACCGCGGCGATCCTACTGCTACGGATTTTCTTCGGCAACCCTGTTGTCTCGATCGGCGTACCGTTCGTCGCTATCGCGGGTTTGGTGCTTGCGGCTCAGGCCAACAGAGAGGTGAGTCGGCAGACCGCCAAGGTCGTCGAGCAGAACGACCTCATCCACTCGCAGAACGACCTCATCCACTCGCAGAACGATCTTGTCGAAAAACAATACAAGGCGTTGCTTGACCAAATCAAACAAGGGACAGACCAGGACTTTCGAAGCAGGCGCGCAACCCTCATCGCGACACTGTTTGACATGGAAAACTGCACTGCGAAGAATGTGGGCAGCGCCGCGAGCGAAAAATGTCCGAAGGCGTCTGAGAGAGCTCGGGCCGAGGCAGCCCAAGGCCTCATCGAACTCGAACGGTCCTATTGGGATAGGGCGTATGAAACGGACTTGTCTGGCGTGGACCTCTCCATGTCGAACCTCAGCGCTAGCAACTTTTCGGGTGTGGATCTAACGGGAGCCGCGTTCGTTAGTTCAGACCTGCGGGGCGCGGATCTTTCGGGGGCCAAGCTGTACAACGCGAGAGCTTCCGGGGCACAGCTGTCCAATGAGACGAACCTCTCAGGCACGGATCTGGCGAGCGTCAATCTAAGCGGAGCGCACCTCTCCGATGTAGATCTGTCGAATGCTGCCATGTCGAGAACGTACGAGCTGGCGCCGGGGTCCAGCGACAGAATCGTCCTCGCAGCTGACCTGTCAGAGGCGGTTCTGGTTCGTTCAAATCTGTCTTCTCTCGACCTCCGAGGGGTCGATCTTTCTGACACGAACTTGCTCAACGCCAACTTGTCTGGTGCCGATATTTCTTGGGGGGCCCTGTCTCGAGCGACACTAAAGGGCGCAGACCTCACTTCGACGAACCTGTGCGGCACGGACCTCGGGGGCGCCGACCTCACTGACACCGTCATGGAGGGCTGTCTCTACAACGAGTCGACCAACTGGGGCGGGACTCAGCCTCCAGCGAGTTGCCTACTGCGTGAAGACGGTCGGTGTTCCGATGTTCCTCCTGCGCTGAACCCGGGCTCGCTCCTTGACTAACGAACGCAGCCCCGCGAGGGGAAGAGATGGCGTTAGCTTCGTGAGTGCAGCATTCTAGGGAACGGATAGCGACAACGCGGCACTACGGGAGGGCGCGTTGCGCCGATGGCTTCACTCGAAGTCTGCGCGGGAACTCGCTCGGGCCGGCGTCGGGCTGTTGCGTTCGAGCTACCCTCGCTGGAGTCCCGGAGCACGCGAATCCTGCCGTCAGGTTGCGCGGTCGCGGTGCACCCGAAAGGATTCGAACCTCCGGTCCTCCGATTCGAAGCCTGATCGACTTTCCAACGGGGCTTTGTGCATACTCCCCGGGCTTTGCGTCCGGGGTGTTTGTCACCTTGGGCCTCTGTGTTTGGCGCCTGCGATCCCAATCGCGGCTGCCCATCGGCTCTACGATGTGGGTATCAGGTTGTCAAGACGAAGTGAGGCGAGTAGACCAAGTTCAGGTTCACGACGCCTGGCCTCTGTGCGTCGGCAACCCCTGACCCTTGAGCGAATCCCAACTTGGCTCAAGGGTCTCACTTTTGGTTCGCCATGCCGAAAGCACATCCTAAACCGCGACCAAGCAAAGGTGAGGACCGATGTTGTCTCGACCCGAGTGGGCCGATGGGCGGACAGCCTGACGCCTCGACCTCCGCCTCGCGGTCGGCGGCCAAAGCTGTCACGAACGCAACAAAGGTGGCTTCGTCCATTACCGTTTCGGCCAACTCGTGGAGATCAATCATGACTCCGAGGCTACGATGGTGAGGGCGAACAGCAAGCCGTCCAGCCACGGGAAGGATGGCAGTCTCCCTGGAACGGCCCGCAGCGACGGCCGAGGTGGTGGGCATGAGGGTCCTGAACGGTCGCCGCTGTCGCCGTTGTCGGTGTGGGTGTGAGTGCAGGGGTCTGTCCGGGGTCGCAGCGCGGGCGAAGTCGTAGTCGTAGCGGCGATCGATGGCCCACTCCTCAAGGAGGTCATCGTCGCACGCGCGGACGAGCAAGGGCCAGTCGTCGCCTTCGTTCACGATCCTCTCGGCGACGAGGCCGCCGTCGTCGAGGGCTACATCAAGCACAACGAAGAGCGTTCGCTCGTACAAGCTACGGGGGGCGGCAGTCGGCCGGAGAACTTGCCTGGCCCGTAGCTGTTCGACCGGGACAAGGCCGAAGACATGCGCGGCCAGAAGTGTCCCGTACGTTTCGCGAACTGAGCCCAACGGCCGGAGCCCCTGGGGCGCCATGATGTCGGCATTCACGTGGTCCCGGCGAAGCTGCCCCAATACCGCTCTTGATGGGGGACAAGAGCAACACTCCTAGTCGATTGCGGCCGGCCGGGCATCGTCGGTCTCGACCCGCCCGAGGCCCTGTGGGGCCCCTGTTCCGGGCGCGATCGTGCTCTCAATAGGCACCGGACTCCCGAACCGTTCGACCAGTCCATAGATGAACGCTGTCGCGTTGTCTTCCGCGCGGAGCTCCGCCCTGGTCTTCCGGAGTTGCACGACGACGCCGCTGGTGAGAGCCACCCCTGCGACGAGTGCACCGACAACGGTGTCCAGCGCGAGCCCGCCCACCATCCCACCGGCAGCTACAGCGAGCTTCTCCCACCGCTGTTCGGTCACAGCGGCAACGGAGTCGCCCGTGATCCTTGTCGCGATCCCGAACTTCCGAAACCCCGCCTGGCGCTTCTCGTACAAGTGGCAAAGGTGGTCTTGAACCTCCGCCTTGCTCTTCATTGCCATCGCGGTGACGAGCCAGTGGTGAAAACGGACAAGCTCCGCGCGGGAAGCCCCGTCCTTGCGAAACTCTCCAACTTGCTCCCACGTCAGCGCCTCCTCGTCAACGACGCCCAGATTCCGAATGCATCCGAGCACGAAACCGTAGTCCCCGGGCTTGAAGACCTCCATGTCTTCCTCTGCGCGCGAGTAGCAAAGGACAGGACGAAGGCCCACGTCCACGATTGACTTCGTCGCCCCTTCCGCGTGCTTCTCGAGAACGTTTCGGAGATTCTCCGGGGGTTGCCCCATCACCCCCACCCGGCGATCTCCGACGTTGCGGAAATGGATCGTGGCGCGCCGTTTCTCCGGCTCGACGCCGCTCCCAATCGCCATCGGAAGGGACAGGAGTTCCCCATTGCGCGCGTACGTCACGATATCGATCGGAGCATTCTGAGCAACGTCCGACGTGCCGACCACCTTCTCGAACAAGAGCGCGGCGGTCTTCGGCGCGTGGAGTGCAACAGCACAGGTGTTCCTGAACCTGTCGAGCGTCCGCCCGTTCGTTTTGCCAAGCTTGCGCCGCTCTCGCCGAGCCCGCCGAGTACGATGACCCACGCCAGGAGACTATCAGCTGTCGCCAGTTCGACAGCTGCACCACCGGCGTGCCGGCCGTGCGCCCCCACCGTGGCAATCCGATGGCCACAGCTTGGACGAGGACAGAAGCGGCCCGGGGGACAACGCGTCTCGACAACCGTAGGAGGACTGCCGATTGACCCCAGTTGGCCTGATGGTGGGCGTCATCGTCTCGGTAACTGAGCAGGCTCGCACGCGGGTGCTCGGTGCGGAACAGGGGGTGGGGGCTCGGGGACTTCCCTCCCCTCCGGCACAAGCGCGTCGAGCTTCGGGTCGGGTCGGTCGGGGGAGTTGGGGCGCGAGGGTCTCGGCTCTGGCGCCATCGGCTCCGTGTTTCCGTTGCGGCAGCCGACGAGAGTCGCGAGCGCGAAGACGACGATGAGGCGCACGAGAGAATCCTGCCGGGATGGCCGCTGCGGATTGGCTACTACTCAGCAGATCGGAAGCTCGTCGAGGTTGTCGCAAGCCTTGGAGTTCGAAACCGTCTTGATGAACCACTCCCCGTCCACAGTATATCGCTTCACCGCCGCTCCCTTTTCCCACTTCCCGTCTGAGTCTTTCAGGATCGTCACGAAGGTCGTCCCGTTACCGATAGCGCTCACCACCTGGGCTCGACTCCACGTCGACTTCGCCGCCATCGTGTCGCCGTTTGGAATTGCCTCGAAAAAGTGGACGGTTTGCTAAGCGGCTCGCGCCGCGGTTCGG
>CAJXVA010000081.1 GCA_913061055.1 uncultured Pseudomonadota bacterium | reverse complement strand
TACGAGATGTAGAGAGGTCTCGTGGGCTCGGCAGGCTCGACCGGTTCCGCAACTTCGGCAGGCAGCTCCGGAGCCGCGTCAGGGCCCGTCGGCACTGGCGCACTCAGTGCCGCTGCAATCGCCCAAACCCAAGCGCTCAAGATCGCCATGGTCGCGCCGCGCGGACCCGAGCGTCAACCCGGGGCCCGTGAAGGTCGACCACAGGCGCGCTGGCGGAGCCGGTCTGGCCCGTGCAGGATGGGTTCGCGATGACCGGTCCCGACACACCCACGGCTTTCGTACACGCGTTCCACAGCGACCTCACGGGATGGTTTTCCGGACAGGGGTTTCGGGCCGAGATCTGGCGACGGTTCGAGGCAGCGTCTCCAGCGGAGATGAAGCTCGTGTATCCCAGCGGAGCTCGGCTGACCGGGGCGGAGTTTCTCGACAGCATTCGGGGGCTGTTCGGCACCAGTCCCGGGTTCGAGGCGTCGGTGTCGGAGGTCGAGGAGCTGGTGACCACCTCGGACCACGCCGTCGTCGCGTACGTCGAGACGCAAGCCGCGGCGCAGAACTCCGCAGCGTTGAACCGCCGCAGCGCGCTGGCGGTGTTGGAGCGGCCTCAGGGACAGTGGCGCTGGCGCTTCATTCAGGAGACCGCGCTTCCCGCAGGTGCCGATGGCTGAGCGAGAGGCGACATCATCCGCCCCTCGTCCTGTCAGGGCCTCGTAGGTCGGAGCGAGGCTGGTGGCACAAGCGGACCTCGACCACCCGAACCGCTCCGGGTAACACCAACGGCCAGCCCAACGTTCGAAGGGGCGAAGCATGCCTGTGCCCCCACTCGCGTTCGCAGGAGCCGGTTTCGCAACCGTACTCACCTCCTGGGTGACCTACATGGCGACGGTTCCATCCGGGAAGGTGCCGCTGCGGCCCTACGGCCATCTTGCGGCCCAGGCCGTGGGAGCTGGCCTTGCGGCCGCTGGCATCTCCACCGCGATCACCAGCGGCGGCGCCTTGCTGCCCACCCTCGTTGCCGCACCCGCGCTCACGCTCGCGGGAATGTTCGGCTACCTCTACTCCCAGCGCGCGACCCCGGTCGGTCGCCTACGGATCGCGGTCGGCGAACCGCTGCGTCCGTTCACCGCGCTCACCCCAGAGGGAACCACGTTTGATGCCCAGTCGCTGCAAGGCCGCCGGGTGTTGCTCAAGTTCTTCCGCGGGCACTGGTGACCCTATTGCAGCGCCGAGTTGCGGCGCTTCGAGACCATCAGCCCCAAACTGGCCGAGTTCGATGTCGGAATCGTTGCGCTGAGCAAGGACACCCCGCAAGACGCGATGCTTCACCGCAAGCGCGACAAGCTCTCATTCCAGCTGCTCTCCGACCCCAAGCTCGAAGTCCTCAAGGACTACGGAGCCGAGCACCACAAGGCCGTGGAGTTCTCCACGGGCAAGTTCAACATCATGGGCGTGCCGTTGGCCCTCGTCCCGTCGTTCAAGTCGATGGCGATCCCCACGACGATCCTGGTCGACGAACACGGGATCATTCGGTGGATCGACCAGTCCGAGGACTACCGCATCCGCAGCGACGAAGACCGGGTGCTCACCGAGGTGCAGCGAGTGTTCGGCGAGGGCGCCTAGTGCTTCAGGTCTCAAGTCCGTTCCGGGTTTCGGGAGCGGGTTTCGGAGCAAGAGAGCGGAGCGTCCCGAAGGGATGCGCAGCGGAAGAGATAGAAAGAACCGAACGCAGACCTCCCCGACCGAGGGGTTCGGAGCGACCCCACACCCCCGAGGGGGTCGCGCAGAAGCCCGGCACGGACTGCGGGCATGAGGTACTAGAAGCGCAGCACGGGTCCCGCAGCGAACTCGAGCTCGTAGACCCAACCATGCGGCTCGTTGACCGCGGCGAAGTCGAGCTCTGCAGAGGCGCCCCACCGGTCGTTGGCCCACACATACATCCCCGTCGCAGCGATGGCTCCGGGCGCAACGAACTGCTCCTCGCCCACGCCAAATACGACCACCGCGCCCAGCCCCACAAACGGGTCGAACCGATGACTCGCGTGGAACGGCTTCTTGAGCAGGATATCGACCGGAAGCGCCGGCCCAGCCTCCGAGAACAGGGCGTTTAGACTGACTTCGAGCTCGAGCCATCGCGGTACCAACGTCCGCTCGTACGCGAACCCAAAGCCCCCTTGCGGCTTCGCATCGCGACCCGCTCCCTCCTCGAACGCCGCAACCCCGATCGCTCGGACCCCCACCAGGTTGTGATGATGGAGCGGGCACACCAGCTGATCGTGGGCATGGACCGGAGGCTCATCCACGTCGGGGTTGCCCGCGAGAGCCAGCACGAGGAGTAGTGGGTTCGGCATGGGTAGCAGCGGTCGAGGCAACGGGCGGGTCGGACGCAGTGTTACGCCCGATCACGCCCGGGCCACGGATCACGCGCGACGGACCGGGGCCCAGACCTCGGTCCGCAGCTCGGACTCGGGCACTTCGTGCGGCAGGTTCAGGTAGAACTCCAGGCACGGTCCGTCCCCCAGTGGCGTGCCCGTACTCGGAAACCATCCACCCACGAGCCGCAGGTACGTCTGGGACAGCGTGGCATAGCTGCCCTCGTGGACCGCGACGGCCCACCGACCCCCGGGGACCTTGCGCCGGAATAGCGGTGGCGGCAACGGATTGTCGTTGTCGCTGATCAGCCCTACGTCGTAGCGCATGCGGTCGGGCGGGGTGATGTCCGGGTCATCGGGGTAACGACCGACGAGCTGTTGCGACCCGTCGAACAACCCCTGTGAGGCCACCTTCGCCATGAAGTCCTGCCAGACCCCGGGCGCCTCGGCGAACGATCCTTGATGGCCCATGCACGTCATCGTCAGCCCCTGGGCATCACGAAGCTGCACCTGTGCTGGTTGCAGCGGCGGCATCTCGCGCGTCCGTGCTTCCCGAGGATGAGGCTGCTCCCGAAACACCGATGGTGCGGATCCGAAGTGAGCCGTAAACGCTCGCGTGAACCCTTCGTGTGACCCGAACCCCGAGTCGAGCGCGATGCTCAGCACCGAAGCTTCGCTGTGATGCAGTCTCCGGGCAGCGCGTTCGAGCCGAAGCCGTCGCACGCACTCCATCACCGACTCACCGGTCACCCCCCGGAACACTCGATGAAAGTGGTGCGGCGAGAAGTGAGCCACCTTCGCGAGATCCGCCGGACGTACGTCCTCGAGCACGTGGTCGTCGAGCCAGGCCCGGGCGCGATCGATGCGCGCGCGGTACGAGGCGTGGGTGGAAGCCCTCATCTTTGCCCCTCAGTTTCGCACGCCTACGTAGACCTGGGCCCGCTGCGGTTTGCCATCGGGACCCTGCTCCCAGATCTCGACATCGGCCCCGAACGAACGCGGTCCCCCGTCGGGCCACTGCGTCCACACGTCCTGCCACGCGGCCACGACCTGCTCCACGGAGCCATCCGTCTCCCACAGCGCGCATCGCTGCGCCGGGACCTCGATGCGCGCCGTCCCTTCCGGTGTGTCCGCACCCGGCTCTGCCTCGAAGCCGACCGTGACCGTGCATTCATAGCCGTCCGGCCGAACCTCGTAGTCGTGATAGACCGCGACCGCCTTCGCGTGGCCGGCCAGAATCCCGGACGCACCAACCTTCGCCCACAGGGGCCCGATATCGTCCTTGGCGGTCGAGTGAGAGGTGCGAATCGAGAAACCGTGCACAACGCGAGCGGGGAGGTCTGCGTGTTTCATGGAGGCAGCCTAGGCGGGAAGGTCCGGGAACGCTTGACCGTCCGTGCGCTTTTCCCAACTTACGCCGCACGCCGAAGCAGGTCCTCGCAGAAACCATTTGCGAAGGCTTCGACGCTGTCCCAGTCCGTGTACTCGTAGTCGCGCGACGTGTCGACATCGCCCATGTCGGACTTCGCGATGCGCTTCATCAACCATGTCTTGAGCAGACCGTACTTGCTGTAGGCGATGCCGCCCGCGAACACGGCGACCCGATCGGGATGCCACTGGGTCTGCGTCATCATCTCGTCGACGAACGCCTTGGCCTTGGCCTGCTCCTCGGGTTTCTTGGACGCAGCCGCCAAACACACGGAGAAGAACCCATTGGGTCGCTTCGCGAGGGTCTCCTGATGCGCGGCAATGAACTTCATCACCGGGCGGTGATAGTTGCCCACGTGGATGGAATCTCCGACCAACACGGCACGGTAGGCGTCGAGCGGCAACGGCGGGACGGCGGGCGACTCCACGAGCTCAACCTCCAAGCCCCGTTCGGCCAAGCTCGCCCCGATGTGCCTCGCGATCTTCGCCGTCTGCCCCTCGGAGGTTCCGTAGTAAATGAGAACCGTTGCCATCAAGGACAACCTGAGCCCGCTCGTCGAGGTTCCAAGCGTAATGTTTGCGGCGGGGCTCAGCCCGCCGTTGGATGAGCGTCAGACGCACATGCCGGGCACGATGGTGCCGTCGAGACCGACTTCGGGCTCGGTGCACGTCTCGCCCGCAAGACAACCTACGCCGCCTTCACACTCGCTACACACACTGACGCTGATCAGGCCTTTGATGTCGGTCTCGGCGCAGAAGCCAGAAAGACATGCGGCATCACCCGAAGCTCCGGGCGCGCAGGTTTCCCCCAGAGGAACGCTGCCGTTGGAAACGCAGGTCCAAACGCCGCCGAGGTCGGCGATGTCCAGACCGAGGTTGCACACCTCCATCATGCCGCAGTCGCCGTCGGTGTTGCACTCGCTGCAGCTCGACACCTCGACGATGCCCGGGACGTTGATCACCTCGACACACTCCAGCACGCCCTCGCACGCCGTTTGGTCCTCGCAGTTCTCCCCCAGGTTGCCCTGCGAACACGTCGACCCCTCGGGCGGAGACGCCAGCGGGTTGGGCACGTTGCATCCAAACTCGCAGTCCGCGTCGCTGCTGCACTCCCCGCACACGCCACCGAGCACGCCGGCGACATAACAATGCGCCGAGAGGCACTGGTCATCCTCGGTGCACTGCGACCCGTCGGGGAGCGGATCGGGGTCGCCGGTCTCGGAGCCACTCGGTACGCATGCCGAGGTGTCGAAGGTGCACATGATCGGGTCACAGGTGAGCTCGCCCTCGCCAAGTCCGAGTCCGGTGCAGTCGAGCCCTTGCACGTCCGCCCCGTCACACTGTTCTCCGGGCTGGACAACACCATCTCCGCATCCTTCGATGGGGGCCGGCCCCGTGGAACTCGACCCCTCGGAGTCCGAGCCCTCTGATGAAGAGCCGCTCGAGGTTCCGTCGGGCCCGGTCGCATCGGCAATCGTGGGATCGATGCCTGTCGACGATGGGCTGGTGGTGGTGCTTCCCGTCGTTGGAGGCGGGATCGAGCCCGTGGACGTCTCACCACCGCTGCCGCTGCTGCCAGAGTTGTCGGTGTCTGCCGCAACGTCGACAGAAGGGGAGCATCCAATGGCGAGGGCGAAACAGCCAAGACAGGTCAAGCGGCGCATGGTGCCGAGGCTAGCAGACCCCCTCCGCAACAGCGGCGCCCCGCCCCGGTCCACAATGCCCGGCGCCCCGTATCGGACCTATCGTGCTCCTGATGCGTCGATGGGTGGGATGGTCGTTTCGGCGCGCGCTTGGGTTCTGAGGATGTTCCCGAAACGGGCGTCGCGGAAGTCACTCCTGCGAGGTGGCGCCGTGCACCAGCAACACGCCGGCAGCGGCGCCCGCCGCCCGGAGAGGACCGCAAACAGCCCCCGCTCAAGCCTCGCCGCCGGCGGCCGATGGTCTTCGTCGTCATGAAGTACCCCGCCGCCGTCACGATCCTCGCCGCCTCCGTTCTCTCCTTCGGCTGCGACGCCCAGATCGACCGCACCGAGACCTTTGAGCTCGGGTTCAACGACAACTCGGACGTCAGCTTCTCCAGTCCGGAGCACGGTACCAACCTGCGCCTCTGGCTCGAGGCCGACCTCGAGGCTCACGACTTCCACGACGCGAAGATCGAGTTTTCTCGCATCCAACTCGGGACCTGCGTCGAGGGCCACGGCGACGTATGCGAGAGCATGAGCTGGGCGCCGATCGGCGCCGCCCACCTGCGCCTGGGCGATCTCAACGGCGGGGCCGGCCTCATCGACGCCTCGCAGGTCGAGCTCGGGGAGTACGACGAACTCCGGTTCACGATTGCCAGCGGCTACGTCTACACCGACGACGGATACGAGTCGCTGGACGTGATCAACGACAGCGTCACGATCCCTCTGGCCATCGACATCACGGCGGAGCGGCGCCTCGACGTTCGGGTGCTCTTCGATGCACCGGCTTCGATCCAGTATGACGTGGACGACGGCTGGACCCTCGACGCGGTGCTCACGGTCGAAGATGTCGAACAATTCGACGCTCCATGAAGCCGCCGCCAGCTGCCTCTACCGGCTTTCGCCCCAGGCGGGTCAGGCCTTCATCCGGGTATTTCCCCCACGTGTGGACGAGGGGCTTCGCCGACGTCGGTAGCGACGATGGCAGGGCCCCTCGGCTTCGTCGCCCCTGTCGGCTGGCTCTCGAGCACTTTCGCACCGGCGAAGTAGGTTCGGCAGTTTTGAAGATTCTCGGACAGGTGAACGCTCGCGAGTGCCACTTCGGTTGGTGAGAGTCCTCCCGCGAGTACGCCCGCAACACAGCTCTATCGTCTCTTCTGCTGTTGCAAGTGGCCGCGGTGCCGAGCCAGCATGCTCCTGGGTTGTTCCGACCACCCACCCGGGAGACGACAGATGAACTGCAAAGACAGATTTTCATTCTTGAAGGCCGCCCCCATGCTCGCGGCTCTGGCCCTGACGCCGGCGTGTGGCGATGACACGACTGCCGCCGACACTGGCGACGACAGCACTGGCGGCGAGGGGACCGAAAGCGAAAGCGAAACGAACCCGACCGTCACCACGGTCACCGCCACCACCCCAACGACCGTCGGCGAGACCGAGGACACGACCGACACCGAGGACACGACCGACACCGAGGACACGACCGACACCGATACGGATACCGGTGGGAGCTGTGGCGACGGCGTTGTTGACGGCGACGAGGAGTGCGACGGCGATGATCTCGGCGGGGCTGACTGTGCCTCGGAGGGCTTCACGGGCGGCGATCTGGCCTGCAACGACGACTGCACCTTCGACACCGCGGCATGCACCGCTGCCGAGTGTGGCGACGACGTGATCGAGGGGGACGAGGACTGCGAGGGCGACGACCTCGGCGGCGAAGACTGCGTCTCGCAAGGCTTCGACGAGGGCGAGCTGGGCTGCTCCGATGAGTGTGGCTTCGACATCACGAACTGCGTGTCGTACGAGTGCGGCAACGACAGCATCCGCGGCGACAAAGAGGTCTGCGACGGCACCGACCTCGGCGGCGAAGACTGCGTCTCGCAAGGCTTCGGCGGCGGCGGCGAGCTCGGCTGCGAAGACAACTGCATGGGCTTCGACACGACCAACTGCATCGCTGCCGTTTGCGGCAACGATGCAATCGAGGGCGACGAAGTCTGCGACGGCACCGACCTGGGCGCCGAAGACTGCATCACGCAGGGCTTCACCGGCGGAACGCTCGGCTGCATGGACGACTGCACCGGGTTCGACACGGCCGGCTGCACGAACACCGTGACGGTGTGCAGCACGCCGGGCACGGCGATCACCGACGCAAACCCGACCACCACCGACATCATCACGATCCCGGCCACGGTCGGCTTCGTGAACGACGTCAACGTGACGCTCGACGCGACCCACACCTTCGTGGGCGACATCGACATCGCGCTCTCGGCTGGCGGCGAGGTCATCATCCTTCAGGACCGCATCTGCGCCGGTGACGACAACATCGACGGCCGCTACGACGATTCGGCCGCGGCTGCGCCGGCCTGCGGCGGGCCCCCGGCGGTGACGGGCGACGTGCTTCCGCTCGAGACGCTGCAGGCCCTGCAAGGCCTGCCCGACGCCACCGGCGATTGGCAGATCGACATCACCGACAACGGTGGCGGTGACGACGGCACGCTCAACGAGTGGTGCGTCGAAATCGAGATCTCCGACACTGACCCGGTCGTCTGTGGTGATGACGAGATCATGTTCGGCGAGGAGTGCGATGGCCTGAACCTCGACGGCGCAAGCTGCGCAACACTGGGCGGTTTCGGCGACCTGGCGTGCGACGCGGTCGACTGCACGTACGACACCAGCGCTTGCTGCATCGGTGATGTGGGCGGAGGTACGGACTTCCAGTACGCGGCCTTCTTCAGCGACGGCCTCGGCTGCGCCGACCCGGGGATCATCGACATCTCGGCCACCGGAACTGCGATCGACGCCGCTGGCAACTGCCAGATGAGCAGCGCCACAGTGACGCTGCCGACCGCGTTCCCGCTGTTCGGCGTGGACCAGACCGACTGGTTCGTCAACAGCTGCGCGTTCCTCAGCACCGAGGGCACCGGGGGCGACTTCAGCAACGACTGTCCGCTGCCCTCCGGACCGTCGACTGGAACCGGCGATCGGATCTACGCGCTGCATGACGACTTGGACACCGACCAGGGCGGCGCCGTCTACTACCAGCACTTCGACGCTGGTGCCTGCCCGCGGGACTCCGACACCATGGGCGCCGTGCAGTGCGACGTGTTCTTCTGGGACGGCATCAACCCCTGGAACGGTACGGACACGTTCGATGTCAACCTGATCCTCTACCCGGACACCGGTGAGCTCGTCACCGTCTACGACGGCGACAACGGTGGCCTGGGCAGCAAGACGATCGGCCTGCAGACCGACGGCGCGACCGACGGCTTCACCGCCGCCTGCAACGACGACACGTTCACCACCGTCACCGACGGCGCGGTATGCATGTCGCCCGAGACGGCGATGTGCCCGGTCTAACGGCGTAACACTCGTCTGACCGAGAAGGGCGTCCGCTGTTTACAGCGGCGCCCTTCTTCTATTTGGCGGAGGGCATTTTGGCAACGTCGTCGAAGGCTGGGCGCGCTGCCTAGGGAGTCGCGCCGCGAACGACCAGAACGCCGGCAGGACCGGAGAGCACAACGCCCTGCTGTTCGCCGGCACCCGGCCGCGCGATCGCATCGAACACCGCGCCGGTCTCGACGATCTGCGTGCACGCACCACCGGTCGATGCCGCGAAGACCACGGTGAGATGCCCGTCCTCGTGCAGCGATACAACGTCGCTTCGGCCGTCGCCATCCACGTCGCTCACCGTGGAGTCGAGTCGCGGCACGTCGGGCGCAGGGTAGAGAATCGTATTGGCTTCGAGGCCAACCCCGAGCTGAAAGCGGCCCAGCTCCAGTACGCCGGACCCAAGCTCATCGAGCGTGATCAGCCAGCTGTCTCGGGCATCCATGTGCAGGGAGCGCTCGCGCCGTCCCGGAGCGCCGACCGGGAGCTCTCCGCCGTCGATGAGCACTTCGACCAGCGACTGATCACCGTCGGTCACCGCAACCGCGATGTCATCGTTGGCAGCGGCGTCGAGTTGTCCGACGGCTACGGCCGACAGGGGCTCGGTCGCCCAGTCCGACAGGGCTGGCTGCGAGAACGTCCCGTCCCCCAACCCCATCGCCGTGTGCAGGAGACCGGACTCCAAGCGAGCGACCAACTCGAAACTGCCATCGGCGAACTGTCGCACCGAGGCCGGATCGCCACGTTCCTCGAACTCAACCGTTTCTCCTTCGATGAAGGAACCGTCGGGTTCTTGGAGCATCGCGACGACTCGGACGCGGGCGTCATCCTCAACCGAGAGCAAGATATCGTCGTCGCCATCGCCATCCACATCGGCCCAGGCTGCTCCCACGACGCTGTCTTCGGCTGCCAATGAAACAGGCAGCGGCACCGGGATCGCCGGCGGCTCCAGAGGCGCTATCGAAACCGGTGCTACGACATCGTCGATCAGCGCATCGAGCAACACCACGCGGTCTTCGCTCGGCAACCCGGCCGGGGTGCCCGCCCCTTCGCCCGTACGAACCCACGTCAGTCCGACCTCGAGTTCATCGTCACACGCGCCAGGGATCGGCAGCGCCTCGCAGTAAGCCCACGGGTCGCCTGCGTCGATACAAACACCAAGCTCGCAGTCTTCGTCGTCGTTGCACTCCGGGTCTCCATACGTATCGGTTCCGTAGCTGGTCCCGTAGTAGGTGTCCGTCCCGTAGTAGCTCGTCCCGTAGCTCGTCCCGTAGTAGCTCGTCCCGTAGTAGCTCGTCCCGTAGGGCTGTGTGGGTCCGGGATCGGTGTCCGGAGGTGTCGTCGTCTCGGTGTCCGAGTCTGTCTCTCCGGAAGTGCCAGAGTCCGTGCCACCGCCCGCAATGGTCGGGTCACATCCAGCCGAAGCGACCACGACGCCTGCGGTTCCTAGGTTCCAGAGCCACGTCTTCAAAGCCATCGTGTCCGCCTGCTGCAGCAGCTGTGCCACATCCCCATACAAGTGATGTTCGACGCGTTCTGTGGGGCCGGCATGACAGCGATGTCGTGGGTCGGAACCTTTCGCCCTGGCAGGCATCCTTGTGAACGTGCTGCGTTCGACTTGGGTCCCGTTCGTTCTACTCCTCGCGTGTGACAGCCCAGGGGCAGAGCCGAAGGCCCAGGCCTCTACACCGAAGGCCCAAGCGACCCCGGAGCCCGAGTCAGACGCGCCCCCGGAGACCGACTCCGAGCCAGGCCAAGCCCCGGCGTCCACCAAGCTGGAGACATTCGCGTCGGGGGACGCCATCAAGACGTACCTGGAGAAGCGTCCGTCGAGTCGCGGTCGCTCTGGAGGGGGGTATGGGATCGGAAGCGGAGCCGGCTTTGGGGGCCTTGCTCTCACCGGGACTGGAATGGGTGGAGGCGGTACCGGCGAAGGGACGATTGGCCTGGGAAACGTCGGACTCATTGCCAGCGCCGCTGCGATCCCCGCGGCTGACGACAGCATCACCAACACCCAGGAAGCCGGCGTCGATGAGGGGGGCATCGTCAAGGTCCACGGCGACCACCTCGTCGTGCTTCGGCGTGGTCGCCTGTTTACCGTCGCGGTGGGCGACGACAGCTTGAAGCCAGTGTCGGCAGTCGACGTGGGCCCCAAGGGCCGGCATCAAGCCTGGTACGACGAAATGCTGATCCACGGCGACGAGGTGATCGTCATCGGGTACAGCTATGCATATCGGGGGACCGAGCTCGCGCGATTCAACATCGGTGACGACGGCTCCATCACCCCCACCGTGACCGACGTCCTACGGAGCAACGACTACTATTCTTCGCGCAACTACACGAGCCGACTCATCGGCGACACGCTGGTCTTCTACATGCCGCACATGCTCGGAGGGTCGTGGCCCAAGGATGGGGAGGCTCCCGACGGTGCCCCCGCGATGTGCCGAGCCGAAGGTCCCAAGTGCTCGGAGTGGAAAGGCGTCGTCAAGGCCAACAAGATCTACAAGCCAGCCGATGACGGTCCAGCGGACGTCCTGCACACCGTCATCACCTGCGACCTCTCCAAAGGCGCCGAAGGCATGGCGTGTGAGGGCCGCGGGATTCTCGGCGCCTACTCTCGCAACTTCTACGTCTCGGGCGATGCTGTCTACGTCTGGGTCAACGACCCAAGCTGGCAACCGGCGCCTCCGTGGGCCAAGGACAACACCTCCCCGTCCGACGCGATCGTCTATCGCCTCGGGCTTCGCGACGACTCCGTCGCAGCCGTTCGAACCTACGGCGCCCCCGTCGACCAATTCTCGTTCTCCCAAACGCCCGACGGCCATCTCAACGTCCTCGTCCGCGCCGGGGGTGCAGGCGGCGGAATGTGGGGCAGCGAACGGGGCCCCAGCCACGATGTCGCGATGCTGCGAACGCCGGTCTCGAGGTTCGAAGACGGCACCATCGCCCAGGCGACCGACGAGCACTACGTCGACCTCCCCGATCCCGCCGGTCCCGGCTACGCGTTTCACAACCGATTCGTCGGCAACGCGCTCCTGTACGGAAACGGCGCGGGATGGGGCCAGCCGACGGAAGGAAAGCACAGCCTGACCGTCCACCAACTCGGGGGCGAATCCACCACCATCGAACTCGAGCATCCGATCGACCGCATCGAGCCGATGGGACCCGACGCCGTCGTGGTCGGAGCCTCCGGCAGTGACCTTCACTTCGCTGCGGTCGAGCTGAGCGGCACACCCAAGACAGCCGGCACCTACGTGCACAAAGACGCGAACCAGGGCGAGACCCGCAGCCATGGGTTCTTCTATCGCCCCACCTCGGACACCGCCGGCATGCTGGGCCTTCCGGTCCGCAAAGGTGGCGCTTCCACGGGGTCCCAGCTCGCCACCGGTTCGGCCGAGGTCTTGTACCTCCGCGTCAGTGACATGAAGTTCGAACAGCTCGGTACGCTGAGCGCCGACCCGAAAGCCAACAAGAAAGACCGCTGCAAGGTCAGCTGTGCCGACTGGTACGGCAACGCGCGTCCGCTGTTCCTCGGTGACCGGGTGCTTGCGCTGCTGGGCTACGAGCTCGTTGAAGGTCGCGAGCGCGAGGGTGGCTTCGTCGAGAAGCGTCGCACCAACATGCTGAGCGCCCTGTAGGGGTCGCGCACAAACTGCGGCCTCGGCCGACGAAGCGTGGAAACAACCCGCGCGTGCGCACGGTCGTTGTGAGGACGACGCGCGAGTCTCCCTCACGCGTCGAGGAGACCACCGTTGAACCAGATCCGCCCCCTTGTCGCCATGCTGCTCCTTTGTGGCTGTCCTCGGAGCACCCCTGTTCCAACCCCACGCGCGCGAGTTCCCTCCCCTGCGTGCAAGACGTGCCCTCCGTTGGAACTCCCCGCGGTTCGATCAGATTCGATCGTGACGTTCGACTCGGGTCGCGCCCTCGACGAGTTCCTCAGCGGTGCCCGCACGGCACCGATGACAGCGGTCGTGGCCCCGACGCCGATCCCTGAAGACGCAGACGAAACGGGAACTGGAACCACGGGCGGCTTCTCCCCCTTCACACCTCCGAGATCCGCGGAGCGCATCGACAGAGGGTCGAATACCCTCACGACCGACGACGACCACCTCGTCACATTGCACGCCGGGAAGCTCTCCGTGCTCACAGGCGGCTCCTCCCCCGAGCTCGTGGCACAAGTGCACCTCGACGCGATGCACGTCGCCCGGTTCGACAAGGTCTTGGTCCGTGGCGACCAGGTCCTCGTCTTCGGGTACAGCCACCACCTCGAGAGCAAGCTCGTCGTTCACTTCACGCGTCGCGCCGATGGAAGCCTTCACCACGACTCGAGCCACGCCATCCGTGCCTCTGGGAGCGATGCCCGAGAGAACACGCTCCAAGGTCTGGTGGGCGAGCAGCTCGTGTTCTCGGTGAGCCACCCACTCCAGCGGGGCTGGTCCGATCCCACGCTCGCCGCCGGCAACGTCCCCTCGACCTGCACGCTCGCTCGAGGCCGCTGCAATCGCTGGACGCCGATCATCGATCCGACCGACATCGTGGCGACCGGCATCGAGTCGAACACCCCCACGCTCCACGCGATGGTGTTGTGCGATCTGCAGAGCGCGGCAGCAGAGCTGAGTTGCACGGGCCGAGGCGTTGCAGCCGGCCCAGCGGCGATCCCCCTGCTTGCGCCAGACGCCTTCTACGTCTGGGTCGACAACCCCCGATGGGTCGCGCCGCCTCCATGGGCCGACGCCTCGCTTCGCTCCGACGTGAACGCAATGGTGTTCCGCTACTCGCTCCAGACCGATGACGTCGCCGGCTTGCGGACCTTCGGGTCTCCGGTGACCAAAGAAGCGCTCGCCGTAACCCCCGATGGCCACCTCAACCTCGCCCTGCGCGGTATGACCGACGAAGAACAGCTCTATCTGACGAGGCGAGGTCTCGGGATGGACATGGCGGCCTTGCGGGTCCCGCTCGAGCGGTTCGAACCCGGCATGCTGCACGGAACGACGGCGAAGGACTACCGCGACCTCCCCGAGACTCCGGGAGCAGACATCACAGCTCGGGTCATCGGAGACAACATCGTCTACGTCACGACACGTCCGTTCCAGCGGCGCGGCGAACAAGGGTTCTACGTGCACGACCTCAGCTCCGGCGAGACGACCGAGCTCGACGTCGAGCACACAATCCAAAACGTCCTTCCGGTGCCCGGCGGATTACTGATCGTCGGTGGTGCGGGCGGCACACTATCGCTCTCGGCCGTATCCCTCGGTGCACGTCCAACCATCGGCAACCCGTTGGAGCTTCGCGATCTCCACGGGGTGCGCCCCTGGAGGCTGGCACGCGTCGTGAACGTCGACCCCCATCGCGTTCAGGTTTCTGTGACCAGCGTCGTTCGTCACGGCGCTTCGGTCGAAGCCAAGGCTCACCTCATCGAGTTACGTAACCGCGAGCTCGCGTCCCTTGGGATGTTGAGCGCGAGCTCGGGCGAGCAAGACCCCAAGCTCTGCAACGACCGATGTCTGGAGACCTGGTTCGACAACGCGCTCACCACCGTCGACGGCGACTCGGTCTCAGTGCTTCTCGGCCCGGAACTCATCGAGGCCGTACTTCGGGGCAACCTGCTCACGCCGCGCCGCCGCACGAGACTCGAGCCGTAGTGCTCAGGGCTGAATGGTGTGGGCCCGGGGCAGGCGTCCGCTTGCCTTGGGCGGGCCCGCGGTCTCGGGCACCGTGTTCACGTGCGTGGGCTCTTGCGCCAACGACGTCGGTGCCTCCACGTACTCCCCCAACACTCGGTGGGTCGCCTCCTCGATCATGGGCGACACCGTTTGCCGGGAGCCTTCGATCAGCTCCACAGCCTCGGGCGTCTGCCCGATCCGGTCCATGTGTTCGGCGAACGTCCGTTCACCCAGCGGCACGTTGAACGAGCACCAAACCGCCCCCAGAAGGAGGGCAATTGCGAGAACGCTCCGAATGAAGCTCGACACCACACCCATTGTGGTCAGGCCGGGGGACAGCTCCAATTTTCCGACGAACGAGGGGTGTGACCCGAGCCACCCGCGCCTCATTCATCCGCGTATGAGCATGCAACGGGTTTGGCCGTACCGGAGCTGAGGCAGGGGAACTACCCCAAGTGCATGAATCCTGCTCGATGCACCGCCGCTGTACTCCTCGCGCTTGGGCTCACCGCTTGCGGTGAACCCGCCGCGGACGGCCCCGAAGACTCGGATCAAACACCCATCTCCTGCGCACCCGACTGCGGCACCGCCTTCGTCGAGCCAGGCACATACGCCGCGGGCTACCAGGTGCTCCAGGCGGACACCCTCGAACTGAAAGCCTGGTACCCCACCAAAGATCCGGCAACCGCGATCGAATACTCGGTGAACCTCAAGTTTCCGATGTGGCCTTCAAACCCGAGCACCATCTTCGGAGAAGCCGCGTTGGACGCTCCGGTCGCCGAAGACGGACCCTTTCCGCTCGTCGTCCTCTCCCACGGGTTCTCGGGCAACCCAGAGTGGTACCGGACGCTCGCGGAGCACCTGGCCAGCCACGGCTACGTCGTACTGGCGCCGGAGCACACCGAGTCGGACTGGGCCCCCGACGTGGTCCCGTCCAGCATCTCGCGCCCGGCGGACATCTCCGCCACCATCGACTTCGCCGAAGACGGACCCCTCTCTGCGTTCATCGACACCGAGCTCGTCGCCGTCGTCGGACACTCGTACGGCGGCTACACGGCGCTGGCGTCCGCGGGCGCCCAGTTCGATCTGACGGGACTCGCCGAGCGGTGTGAGGCGGTCGAAGACGAGTTCGTCGCCGGCTACTTCTGTGCGCCGTTCCTCGAACAGCAGGAAACTCTCGCAGCGGGTCTGGGCATCGAAGTTCCGGAGTCTGGCCTGTGGCCGGCGCTCGGTGATGAAAGGGTCGATGCCATCGCGGCGCTCGCGGGCGATGCCTACCTGTTTGGACCCGACGGCCTCGCCTCGGTCACGGTGCCCACCATGGCGCTCGGCGGGACCCAGGACAGCGGCACCCCGTGGGACTGGGGCTCCGCGATGACCTTCGAACACGTTGGCAGCAGCGAGCGATACCTGGTCGGCATGGAAGGTGGAGAGCACTTCTTGCCCATGGCCGACTGCGCCGACCAGCCATGGACCGCCGGCCTCCCCGAGTTTCAACAGGGCTACATCTGCAACGACCCTGCTTGGGACAAACAAGAGGCGCTCGACGTGGTGCACCACTTCACCACCGCGTTCCTGCACGCCAGCCTGCAGCAGGACCCGGTTGCGGTCGAGGCGCTCGACCCCGCGCTCTATGCTGACATCGCAGAGATCTCGTACTCCAGCTCCGACTTGCTAGAGTGACGAGATGGTCTACCGGTCGGGGATGTCGTTGCTTGGTGTTCTGCTCGCTGGGGGCTGTTTCTCCGAGCCTCCGACCACGCCTGCCGAAGGAGCGACGGAATCGGCAGGCTCGACCACCGGGCCCAGCGGGTCCGAGAGTGGGCGGGTGGGCAGCTCGTCGGAGAGTTCCTCTTCCACCACAACGACGCCTCCGGGGTCGTCCGGCACAACCTTCGAGCCAGAAACGACGGGGTTTGGCAGCTCCTCCACGGGCCCGATCGACCCGACCACGCCCAGCACGACGGGACCACCGCCCAACTGCGCCGGAGCGCCGAACATCCTGTACCTCGCGTTCGACGGTGTGGAGTTGACTGCTGCCCTCGCTGACAACGCGCCGGAGCTTCTGGTGTTCGACCCCCTGATCGCGGGGGTCCATGGTCCGTACACCGGCGACGACCGAGCCCAACTGCTCGAGTCGGTCCGCGGGCACTTCCAACCCTTTGGCCTGTGCGTCACCGACCTGGTTCCGGACGCGACGGACTACGACATGCTGGTCGTCACGAGCGACACCCTCGCCGACGGAAACGCTTTGGGTTTCGAGGCACTCGACTGTGGCAACAGCGTGGCCAACAACGTCAACGTCGTGTTCTTGAGCGACGAGGTCCAGATCGGAGGGACGAAGCGCGCCATCGCGATCAGCAAGTTCGCCGCGGGTCTGTACGGGCTGGAGTCACTTGGGCCTCCTGCCACCAGTGACCTCATGAACCGGTTCGTTGCGCAGACCCTCAACGGCGCGACGTTCACCGAGCCGTGCCTCGAGCTCGACAGCGCGGTCTGCATCTCAGGAACCTGCCCTCAGGGCCAACAGAGCTCGTTCGATCGGCTGACCGCAGCGTTCAACTGAACTGCATCACACCATCATCGACCTTGCCGGCGCGCAGCGTGAGCAGGTCGAAGAAGTAGTTCTGCTTGAGCTTCCACGGCGCCTTGGATCCCGCCTTGGGCAGCAGTGCGCTGGCGCGTTGGATGTAGCCCGCCTGAAGATCCATGAACGGTTCCTCGTGAACGGACGCGTCATTCTGACGAGGAACACACGCCGTGTGACCGTGCTCGTCCATGTGGTTGAGCAGCCGGCACACGTAGACACTGGTCAAGTCGGCCTTGAGCGTCCAGGACGCGTTCGTGTAGCCAAAACACATGGCCAGGTTCGGCACGTCGCTGAACATCATGGCCTTGTAGCTCATGCGCTCTGCCGCGCTGAGAGGCTGGCCATCGATGAACACCTCGACCCCGCCAAGCACCTTGATACGGAGCCCGGTTGCCGACACGACCAGGTCTGCCGCGAGCGTCGTGCCGTCTTTCAACCGAACACCTTCGGGCACAAATCGGTCGATGTGTCCGGTCGTGACCGACGCCTTGCCGTCGCGCAGAGACTCGAACAGGTCGGAGTCCGGGACGAGGCACAGCCGCTGGTCCCACGGACCGTACGGCGGGTTGAAGTGCGTGTCCACGTCGCAACTCTCGCCGAGTTCCTTCTTGACGCCCCGCATGATCACCTTCTTCATGGCCCCCGGCGCGCGCTGGCAGAGGTTGAAGAAGACCTGACCGGCCGCCACATTCTTCCAGCGGGTGAGGCCATAGGCCAGCTTGGACGGGAGCCGTCGTCGTAGCGCATTGGCGATCTTGTCTTCGGCCGGTCGCGTCACGACATACGTCGGGGTGCGCTGCAGCATCGTCACGTGCTTCGCAGTTTGGGCCATCGCAGGAACCAGAGTGACCGCAGTCGCACCGCTGCCAATCACCACGACGTTCTTGCCCGCGTATTCGATGTCCTCCGTCCACTTCTGTGGGTGAACGATCTCGCCTTCAAAGTCGTCCGTACCCTCGAACTCGGGCATGTAGCCCCCGTCGTAGTCGTAGTACCCGCTGCACATGAACAGGAATCCACACGTAACCTCCTCGGTGGTCTCCGTGTCTGTGCGGGACACCGTCACCCTCCACCGTGCGTCCTGCGAGGACCAGTGGGCGGAGATCGCCTTGCTGTTGAACTGGATGTGCCGGTCGATGCCGTAGACCTCGGCCGTGTCCTTGACGTACTCGAGGATTGCGGGGCCGTCCGCGATCGCCTTGGCCTCCGTCCAGGGGCGGAACGAATAACCGAGCGTGTGCATGTCCGAGTCCGAGCGAATGCCCGGATACCGGAAGAGGTCCCAGGTTCCACCCAGCCTCGGACGCCCTTCGAGGATCGCGTAGCTCTTGCCCGGGCACATCTTCTGGATGTGGTAGCCCGCGCCGATGCCGGACAGTCCGGCGCCAACGATGAGGACGTCGTAGTGCTCCACCGCTCGGAGCGTACCGCGGACCGAGTGAACCCGAACCCGCGAGATTTGCGACCGGCCAGTGCCCAGATGCGGCATGTTCGGGGACCCGATCGCCCCGCCTGCATCCAACAGCGTCGCGCGCGGCGCAACGGAATAGGGGACGCAGGCTCGATGTATGGTGCCCTGGCGTGGGACAGCGGTACGACACGGTCATGGAACTGCACGTGCGAGTCCGTCGGGAACTCGAGCGGATCACGGAGGATCCGAGTTGTGCACAGCCCTCGGTGCTCGCCGGCCAACTCGAGGCCCTGATGAACGAGGAGTTCGGCGCGCTCCAGGTCCACGCGCCATTGATGAGCACCGAAGACCTCGCCAACCTACTCGGGTCCGGCGACCGCGTCCTCGTCTACGCCCAGCTGCTGCAGATGCGGGCGGTGAGCACGGCCGCGAGTGGCCGCGATGAGGCCGCGTCACGGCTCGCCAAGCAGGCCCTCGAACTCTACGTCCACGACGCGGTCACTCAGGGTCAGCTCGCCCTAGAGCACAACGAGGTCGAACACCTGCGACGGCTGATGCTGTCGCTCCCTCTTTCGACCCGGTACGACGCCGCGCTGCGCACCCTATTGCCACAGCGATACGGCTAAGCACCAAGTCCCTGGTCAGCCGAGCGTGCCCGCGACTTTCGTCGCCTCTTGAATCGTCCGGGCGAGCACCGACCGGATCCGGCCGTCTTCCATCATCAGCAAGCCTGCGATCGTGCACCCCGCGGGGGTTGTCACCTGATCCTTGAGCGCGGCCGGATGGGCACCGGTCTCCAACACCATGGCCGCTGCGCCCTCGAACACCTTGGCGGCGATCTCCAACGCGACATCGCGGGGCAGACCCATCATCACCCCGCCGTCAGCCATCGCCTCCAGCATCACATAGGCGAACGCCGGACCGCTGCCGTTGAGGCTGGTGATCGCGTCCATGTGTTTGTCCTCGACCTGCACGACACGCCCCACCGGTAGAAACACACGTTGGGCCACCTCGGCATCCACCTCGCTTGCGCCTGGGCCCAGGGCAAGCGCCGTCATGCCGCACCGCACCAGGCACGGCGTGTTGGGCATCGCTCGGACCACGATGCTCTCGGGTAGCCACTTCGCCAGGGTGTCCAGCCGAACGCCCGCTGCGATGCTGATCAGCATCTTGCCCTTGAGGGCCTCCCGCATCGCGTCGTCGTCGAGGATCTTCGCCAACGTTTGAGGCTTGAACGCCGCGAGCACGACATCGGCCCCCGCCGCCGCATCGACGTTGTCTTGCGTCGTCTGGATGCCGTACTTGCTCGCGATCTTCGTACCGACTTCCGCGCGTCGCACGGATGCGACCACACGCGTTGCGTCGAACTCTCCGGAGCCGAGAAGACCCGAGAGAATCGCCTCACCCATCGTGCCGCACCCAAGGATCGCCAAGGACTGCATCCGCGGATGGTACATCGTGCGAACCGCGGCGATGTGCCCGATGAATCCGAGCAGAGGAAGCAGCTCTACTGTCCACGCCCGGGGCGCGTTCCGGGTCTCTCGACGACAACGTCGTCATCACTGGCCCTCCCGACAGCAGCGGCCGTCTTGTGCCGGCCGACGATTTTCTTGGCGTCGCCTGGTAGCCCAACCCAGAACGCCCCCTTGCGGATAAGGCGCTGCGTGTCCAACATTGAACTTCGTACCGCTTCAACGCGTCCATCGACCCTCTGCATCAGCAAGCATCGGCGCGCATGAGCTGTTCACGTCACTGCCTCACGATGTTGTTTGCACTGGCCGCGGGAGTGCCGATGCAGGCGCAGGCGGCAACGAAGACCGCGAACAAGCCTGCAGACGACGACAAGACCGACGACGAGAAGCCCGACGCCCGGATCCGGCTGCGATTCGAGCTAGGAGGTGTCGGCTACCAGGGCAACTGGACCCAGCAGTCGTTTGCCGATCCCGCGGGCGCGAGGCTCAACGCAGAGCAGCACGGCGGCGTGCTGCACGGTGGATTCTTCAACGCCGTCGTCGAGCGCAAACGTCGACGCACGACCTTCCACACCGAGAGTGGGCGCGTGGGGTTCTTGTTCGGTGGCACCAAGACCCCGCGAAGCAGCGGCATGACGACCGACAAGCCCATCCCACGCAGCGGCTTCAACTTCGGGCTGGTCTCCGACGTTCGGGAGAACGGCGGCGTGGCGATTGGGGGCATCTGTGGGATCGCGTTCTCAGGGATCGCGGGCTCGTCGATCAAGGCGTTCACTCGGTCCACGCTGCCGGGCAACCATTTCGAGATCGACCTTGGCACCGCAGCGGGACTTCACTGCGGCCCCCAAGACATGTTGATTCTTCTGCAGTACGGCATCGAAGGCAACCTCGGCGTCGAGCAGATGCAGGACCTCAGTTCTCAGCAGGGACTGAGCAGCTACGACGCAGGCGAGGGGAACGGCCTGCTGTTCTACGCCGGACACGGCCCCCGCCTGTTGGCGGTTCGCGACACAGATCTCCTGCACGGAGCATTTACGGCGGAGTACATCAGCAGCATCGGCAAGGGAAAGTGGGGCGGCAAACGGCAGGGGGTTCGCGCCACCTTGTCGCTCGCGTTCGGAAAACGCGCCTTTGGCATCGCCCCCTGGTACCGTTTCGACAGCGTCGACTACGGCGGCCCATCCAAGGTGCTCGATCCCTACGACCGCAGCGGCCACACCTTCGGCTTCTCCTTCGTCGCCGCCCGGACCCACAACAAGTAGCTACAGGTCTCGGCCAACGCTGTACGTCAGCTGGCTGAGCACCAATGCCATGAGGCTTTGGAAGTCCGCGGGCGCCAGCCCCAGCCGCACCCGGAACTCCTCCTGGGTCTTCGCATAGATCTGGTCACGAATCCCCGCCAACCACCGGGCCGCGGTCGAGCGGTGCACGTCATAGAGTTGGCCGATGCGATCGATGCTGAGTCGATCGATCAAGTGGTGGCGGAGGATCACGCGGTCCTTGTCGCTCAGTGATTTGAGCGCCTCGCCAAACGCGGCTCGGAACTCCTCCCGGAACCGCATGCGCAGCTCCTCCAACTCGGGGTCGCCACTGCTGACCAGCAGCGCTTCGAGTTCGGCATCGTCGTCGTGACGCTTGGCCCTTGCGTGTGCACCAAGGTCGCGAATCGCAGCGACCCTCAGCCAACTCGCCAAGCGCGCCCGAGCACCAAACTGCAGCACCTTGGGCCTCGTACCGTCCGGCGCGACAAGAAGCCTCGCTTGCAGCTGCGCAAGAAGATCGTCGACCACCGCGTCGGTTGCACCAGCCCGGAGCAAGACCGGGCGCAACGACTCGAGCACCAACCGGAAGCCGTCCAACGCCTTGCGCTGTCCCTTGACACAGCCAAGGACGAGGTACAGATCCGACGACTCCAAGGCGCGGATCGCTTCGACGATGGGTCCTTCAGGGGGAAGCCGTTCCGCGAGTGCCGCAACCCACGAACCCGCGTCGATCGAGACTCCCGGCCAGCGGTCCTGTGCTGCCGACCACAGTCCCTCCAACACGTCACCCAACGCGTCCGCATCGACCTTGGCGGGCGGTGAAACTACCGCCTGCAGCAGCGCATGTCCCATGCGGTGGGCCTCGCTCACGGAGTCATGGTAGCAGAGCGAGCCACGCCGATGATCGAACCCTGTCCGAGCGATGACGTGCTCGCGCTCCATGTCGATGGCCAGCTGCGCTCGACCGAGCGCGCCGAGATCGCCAAACACCTCGATGGGTGCGGCGAGTGCCGGAGACTCGTAGGCGACCTCGCGGCAGCACGAACCCGCACCCACTCCACGCGAGACTCCGAGGTGTTTCCCGCATCGACGTGGCGCTGGGCGTCGGGGTGTCGCGTGGGTCGGTACGAACTCCAGGGTCCGTTGGGCCGCGGAGGGATGGGAGAGGTCTACGAGGCCCTCGACCTCGAGTTACGCAGACTGGTCGCGATCAAGGTCGCCCGTCCCGGCTCCGAGGACCACGCTCGCAGCGACCGTATCGTCTCAGAGGGCCAAACGTTGGCGTCGCTGGATCATCCGAACGTGGTGCGGGTGTTCGACGCCGGCACGCATGACGGCGCCGCATACATTGTGATCGAGCGGGCGCAGGGCTCTTCGCTTCGGCGCTGGCTTGCGGCCTCACCTCGGCATGTCCGTGACGTCCTCCGCCTGTTTCGCGGCGTGGCGATGGGCTGCGCCGCGATCCACGAAGCCGGACTCGTGCACCGCGACATCAAGCCCGACAACATCCTCATCTCCGACGACGATGAGGGCTTGCTCAGCGACTTCGGGCTCGCTTCGGCAACCCGCCGCGGACCGAGTGGAACTCCCGGCTACATCGCGCCCGAGGTCGAGCGCGGTGACGAGGCCACACCGGCCAGCGATCAGTTCGCGCTGTGCGTCACGCTCGCAGAGGCCCTCGGGAGCTGTACCCGCGGCCGGGTCCCCCGGTGGACCCACGACGTCATTGCACGAGGGACCCACGAAGATCCTCTGCAGCGGTTCGAGTCGATGGAAGCGCTCCTGGCTCGGCTCAAAGTGCCGCGATCGACGATCCGGATGGTAGGTGTCGCAACCGCAGTGGTCGCTGCCGCAGCCACCGTCGTCGCCCTGGTTGCACCGGCGGACCCAGCAGACGCGTGTCGCTGGAAAGACGGAGCCTGGCCTCACGCGGAGCTCGACGACCAGACGTGGCGCAGCTTTCAACAGGATTGGACCGATGCTGCACAGCGCGCGTGCGACCAACACGTGGATGTCGCGACGCGAACCTGCCTGCAGCAGCAACGCCGCGACGCAACGGTGCTGCTCGACGCCATGCAGGGTGCGCAAAGTTCCGCGAACCCTCTGACCGGTCTCGACCCACAGTCTTGCTTCGAAACCTCGAGCGCCGTCCATGCAGACGCGGTGACCCACACCCGCGCAACGATCGCCCGCGCCGAAGCAGCCCGCCTCGAGGGAAGAATGCAGGACGCTCGAGCCCTCGCCACCGAAGCGGCAGCGCAGGCACTCGCGACCGGCGATCCCCGGGTCCTCGCGGCCGCGCTGCAAGAGTCCGGGCTCGTCGCGCTCGACCTGGGCGAGTTCGAGGTCGCCGCGGAAACATTCGAATCCGCATACTGGATGGCACTACGGGTCGAGAGACCAGCCATCGCAGCCGACAGCGCGAGCGAGCTCGTCGACCTGCTCAGCGGCGGCCACCACTTCGAGCAAGCTCGGCAGTGGCGCCTGCATGCGTCCGCGGCCTTGCAGCGCCTCTCCGAGGCCCAGCCCGTTCGGTGGGCGCAGCTCGAGCTGGTCACCTCGCTCATGCACCAACGGATGCAGGCGTACCCGCAGTCGGTCACAGCCGCAAGAGCCGCCCGCGATCATGCCCAGCGGCTCGAACCTCCTCCGCAATGGTTGCTGATCGCCGTCGAGGCGCGAGTCGGTGGGGCACTGGATGCGGCCGGCGATGCCGAGGGCGCCCGCGAACATCTCGAGCGCGCCCTACAGTGGCAGCTTGAACTCCGCGGCGAGCAACACCCCTCGACCGCGAAAATCCTGTTCATGCTCGGCACGCTCTCCATCGTCTCGCTCTACGAGACAGACGAGGGAGTTGCCTTCATGAAACGTGTCGTCGCCATCCTCGACCAACCAGGATCTCCGCCCAGCCTCGCCGCCGCAAAAGCGTACGAAACCCTCGCGCATACGTACATGAGTGCGGAGCAATACGAAGATGCCCGGGCGGCCGTGAGCCGAACCGTCGCGCTCTATGGCGCGCTGTATCCCGCCGAGCACCCTCGGCAACTCGGCACGTACACTTTGCGCGCCAACCTGGCCCAGGCTGATGGCGAACACGACGAGGCGTGGCGTTGGGCGGAAGATGGATTGCTCTTGGCCAACCGCACGCTGGGCGGCAGCGCTGTCATGACCGGCTCGATGAGCGCGACCGCGGGTGAGCTCGCACTCCGCCAAGAGAAGTTCGACATCGCCGAGCAACGCTTCGAGACCGCCCTCGCGATCTTCGAGGAGACCACTGGTCCTGACCACCCCCTCAACTTCGAAGCCCTCACGAGCCTTGGCAACGCGAAGGCGGGCGGTGGCGAAGTCGACGAGGCCATCGCCTGTTATGAGCGCGCGCTGGAGATCGCGCCTTCGGAGGCCGCCAAAGCACGCCCGCTGCTGGGGCTCGCACGGGCGAGCACCGATCCGGCAGACGTACGCCGCTATGCCGAACTCGCCCGGGCCGCCGACCCATTGTGGGCGTCGGCCGTCGAGGACCTTCTCAACCGCACGCCCCGGTGATGCAGCTGACGATCTCATTGTACAGATCGATCGCTTCGGCGGTGGACGCTCCTGCACACGCTTCAAAGCACATCTCGTCTTCGCACACGTTGGTACAGTCGATCAGCGCCACACAATCGTCGTCGAAGAAACAGGCATCGAGCAACTCGCTGCAGGCGTTGCCCTCGAACTGAACGCAGAGCGAACAGGTGGTCACGCTCGGACAAGCATCGCAGTCGAGTCCGTCGTCGCACTCGGAGGGAACCGGGACACACTGGTCCTCGACACACGTCCCTCCCATGACGCAGCCCTCGTCGTCGACACACTCCCCAGCGCTGGTCGAGCTGCTCTCGTCTCCGGTTTCTGTCGCTGAGGTTTCCCCGCCCGTCGAGTCACCGACTGTCATCGCCCCAGAGCTGCCCATCGTGGGGTCGCCCGTCGTGGGACCTGCCGTTGTGGGGTCGGTCATCGTGTCGCCACTCGCGGCGGTCGGGTCCACGGTGTCGGTGTCCCCGACCATTCCGTCGCACGGCGAGCCCTCGGCCGGCATGCCATCGGCGGTCGAGAATGTTCCGAGGTCCAACGCTGTCGTCGCGGCGGGGATGGGCACCTCGATCGGGAACGGCCCAAACGTTTCGCTCACGACGAGGAGTTCGAGCTCGATCGTCCCTTCCAGCTGAATCGAGCCGTCGATGACGGCCTGCCCCGTGTACTGCGCGAGGCCCCCCATCGCCGTCGCACAGACGCCTGAGTAAGCGGCGTTCACCTGACCTCCGGCGATGTCCACGACGAGCGTCGCGCCCGGCACCGACGGGATGGGCACCCGCGCCAACTCCCCGGGCGGCAGCGCACTTTCCAGCGTGACCGTCTCTCCGATCGCGAACGGCTCGAACGACGTCATCGCGGGCTCGATGCCGTACTCGAACGTCTCGATCACGCCCTCATAGTCCACGCCCGCGGCATCGATCCTCGCGCTCACCTCGAGCGAGAACCCAGCCTCCATCGTGACCAAGCCCGACTCGGCGACCGGGGTCAGGGTGTCTCCGGTGGCTGTCGCCTGCGCCGCCGCCACCAAGGACGCCGTGGCTCCAGCGACGACGCGAATCGCGGCCGGTGACTGCGCAGGCAGAAAGCCGGTGTCCTGCTCGAACCCGGCCAAGAGGTCGTTCTCGGCACGGAAATCCAGCGTTACCGGCTCAGAGGATGGACCGGTCGAGCCACAAGCGGGAACGAGCCAAGCCAACGAGAGGCACAGAAATCTCGGGTTCATGCCTGGGAGAGGAGGTCCCCGGCAAAGGTCGCATCGAGAGTTGAGGAAAAACGCCGGGACGCGGACCTACGTCACACCCAGAGCTATTCGCGACGCGGTCGCTTGGCGCGGCGGATGCTGCCTGTGGACTCGGGATCCGACGGCGCGGGCTCGGGAAGCTGACCCATGAAGGACGATGGGGGCTCGGAGCGCTTGACCTCAGCCGCGGGCGGAGCGGACGCGGGTGATGCAGGCTCGGTCGGGGCGGCCGGCGTGACGAGTCGGTCGAATCGCCCACGCTTCGGGGCCGAGGGGGTGCCAGGCGCGGGTGGCTCCTCGCGCACCTGCGGCGGCTCGGGCGCGGACGTCTCGGCGGCGGGAGCCCGGGGCGGTGGGAGTTCGTCAGGCTCGAACAGCTCCTCCCACGG
>CAJXVA010000080.1 GCA_913061055.1 uncultured Pseudomonadota bacterium | reverse complement strand
GAGGGCCCCACCGGGGTTGGAGGAGGACGCCGTGGTGCGTGCGGGGTCGCGGGCCTTCTCGCCCGCCGAGCCCGAGGGATCGGACGCGGCGGCCGCGACCTGCCCCGACATGCCCTCTTCGGGTACCAACATCACGCCGGCGGCGATCAGGCCGGTGAGGGCCAGGGCGCCCGCCGCCACCAACATGTGCCGCAACCGACGTTCTCGGCGCCGCACCTTGTCCAGGAGAGATCGCGCGCCGCTGTGGCTGTTGTCGATCTCGAGGACGCGGCTGAGCAAGGCGACGGCGCGTGCGGTGTGGCCCTGTTCCGAGGCTGCCGCGGCGCGGTCCATCAGCGTCTGCGCGACGCGTTCGTCGAGTTCGCGAACGTAGGATTCAGGCGCGTTGAAGTAGGCCTTGAGCTCCGCCGGGGTCGGCGAAATCCCGGTCTCCCCGAGGTAGCGCTCCAGCTCTTTCGCGAAGGTCTCCGCGCTCTGGTAGCGCTCGTCGGGGGACGTGGCGAGGGAGACCGCGATGATCGCCTCGAGGTCCCGATCGACGAGCGGGCAGATCGACGAGGGCAGCGGAAAGTCGCCGTCGGCGATGCGGTTGAGGACCTCGTGGGGGTTGCGCCCGGAGAACGGCAGGGTTCCGGTGGCGAGCTGGTACAGCAGGATGCCCAGCGAGAACAGGTCGGTGCGCTGGTCCAGCGGTCGACCGGAGATCAGCTCGGGTGCCATGTACGCGGGGGAGCCGATCAGCTGGCCAGTCAGCGTGAGCTTCTGGTCGTCGAGGATCTGCGCGATGCCGAAGTCCATCAGCTTCAGCGCCCCATCGCCGTCGCGGACCATGACGTTCTCCGGCTTGATGTCCCGGTGCACGATGCCAACCCGGTGCGCCTCCTGCAGCGCCAGGCACAGCCGGTGCACGATCATCGCGGCGACGGTGGGCCGGGGGTCGAGCTTGTCGTCGATCCACTCCCGCATCGTGGGGCCGTGGATGAACTCGGTGACGATGTAGCTCTCGGCATCGGTGCCGCCGGAGTAGTCGAAGATCTCGAGAATGTTGTCGTGGCGCAGCTTGGCCACGGCGAGCGCTTCTCGCTGCAACCGAGCGCGCGACTCCTCGCGATCGGCCAGGTGGGCGTGCAGCACCTTCACCGCGACCTCGCGCTCCAGCACGGTGTCGTGGCCGCGGTAGACGACCGCCATGCCACCATGACCGACCTCTTCGACGATCCGGTACTTGTCGATTTTGGTTCCGGCGAGTGACGGCACGGAGAGAAGCCTCCTGCGAGACAGGTGGGTTGCCTCGCCCTGCAATGAGGTGGGCGGCGAGGTCAGCGTGTGAACGTGGCAAGCCCTCGACCGATCCTAAAAGGGCGAGGAAAAGGGGCACCGTGCGGTCCGCGTCCGCAGGCCCCGGCAGTGTACTCCCGACCCGCGCTTCCGTCGCTACCCTCCGGTGGCTCGGGCCGTGCTGCGCGCGCACGGCCCGGCCCTGCTGCGTGTGGTAAGAGCGAGGCCGCGGAGGACGTTCTCCGCCTGCCTCGCATGAGCACCGCGTTCGAGCCGCGCCCCGCTGAGGGCCTCAACTATCCCAACCTCGTCCAGCTCTTCGCCGCGCGAGTGCGGCGGACGCCGCATGCACCGGCGCTGCGCCACAAGCATGCGTCGACCTGGCAAACGCTGACTTGGACCCAGTGGTGGGACGCCGCGCGCGAGGTGGCTGCAGGGCTCGTCACGAAGTTCGGCCTTCGGGCCGGCGGAACCGTTGCGATCTGTGCCCCGACCCGGGTCGAGTGGATTATCGCGGACCTCGCGGTCGCCATGGCCGGGGCGATCTCGGTACCGATCTACCCAAGCCTCACCGAGGAGAATATCCGCTACATCTTGCAGGATTCGGCCTGTACGGTGCTTCTGGCGGATGCGAACCGTCGGGTGCCCGGGGGCCTGGATCTGGGAGTCGTGCTCTTCGACGGCGACGCAGACCTCTCGTGGCGCGCCCTTCGAGCGGCAGGCCGCGAGGCCTTGGAGCAACCCGAGATCGACGACGAACTCACCGGTCGCGCCGACGCGCTCGGGCTCGAAGACACGGCGACCCACGTCTACACGTCCGGGACGACTGGCGTCCCCAAGGGCGTGGTGTTGACGCACCGCAACCTCGTCTACGAGGCGTGGGCGATCAAGAACGTGGTCCCCGTCGACGGTACCGACGAGCAGCTCCTCGTCCTGCCGCTGGCGCACATCTTCGCCCGCCACCTCGTCTGGGGCGCGGTGGAGCAGGGCGCGGTTACCGCCATCGGCGAGGGCGAGGCCCAGCTGGCGGCGAACCTGCTCGAGGTCGCCCCCACGTTCATGGGCGCGGTCCCCAGAATGTACGAGAAGGCATACGCGCGGGTGATGCGGGAGATCGTGGGTCGATCCGTGATCGTCCAGCGGGGCTTTGACCTCAGCATGGAGGTGGGGCGGCGCGTCTCGGCCTACCGGCAGCGGGGCCAGGAGCCGCCCGCATCCTTGCAACTACGGGCAGCGGTCGCCGAAAAGCTGTTCTTCAGCCGGGTGAAGCAGATGTTTGGCGGACGCCTGCGGTTCTACGTCTGCGGCGGCGCTGCGCTCAACCAGGAGGTCGCCGAGTTCTTCCACGCCTGCGGGATGCTCATCCTCGAGGGCTACGGGCTCAGCGAGACCACCGGTGCAACGAACGTCAATCGGCCGGATCGCTTCCGCTTTGGGACCGTCGGGCCCTCCATGCCGGGCTGTGAGGTGCGTATCGCGGAGGACGGCGAAGTCCTGGTCCGAGGCCACAACGTGATGTCGCGCTACCACGGGGACCCGCAAGGCACGGCGGAAGCCTTCGACGCGGAGGGCTGGTTCAAGACGGGCGATGTGGGCGAGCTGCAGGACGGGTTCTTGCGGATCACCGAGCGGAAGAAGGACCTGTTCAAGACCGGCAGCGGCAAGTACATCGCGCCGCGCATGCTCGAGGGGCGCCTGCGGGTCGGGGAGGGGATCGGGCACGTTCTCGTCTACGGAGATGGCAAACCGTTCGTCGTCGCCCTGATCGCACTCGATGCCCCGCCGTTGCTCGCGATGTCGGAGCGGGAGGGATTGGGGTGTCGAACCTACGAAGATCTCGCCGCACATCCCCGCGTGCGGCAGCTCGTGCAAGAGCACGTCGACACCGTCAACGCCTCGGTCGCCCGATACGAAACGATCAAGCGGGTGTTCATCGCGCCCGAGCCCTTGTCCCTCGAGGCCGGCGAGCTCACGCCGACGAGGAAAGTGCGACGGGCTGCGGTCGTGAAGCGGTACGCAGAGGCGCTCGAGGGCCTCTACGAGGGTGCAGACCTCCCCGGACGGTCGCGCCGAGATTCGGTCGCCTGAGCCGGCTCGATGCCTGGCTGAGGGGCGCGCGCGGGCGATTTGCGCACGAACGGCCTCCAGCCCCGCCTCCCACGACAGACGAACGACAAAGCCCCCGACTCGGCGTACCGAATCGGGGGCTTGGCGGTTGTAGGGCTGGGCGGCTTCGAACCGCCGACTTCTACCATGTCAAGGTAGCGCTCTACCCCTGAGCTACAGCCCTGTATGTGCTCCCCAGTTGGGGGAGCGCGTCTTAGCGCGTCCTGCCGCTTGGGTCAACCATTTGTTGAAGAAGTTCTGCTGGGAGTGCTTGACGCGACCGCGTGCAAGCCACACTCTTGCGGCGGTCTGGCGCCCGCGGACGGCCCTCGTGTCGTCCCCCTCGGCTAATCGCCCAGCTGGGAGCCCGACCCATCCCTTGAAGGAGCAAGAGTCATAGGTAGAAGAAGAAGTTCGAAGCGTCCGCCACGTCCGACCGAAAAACATCGGGTGGGCCGCCGCATTCGTGCCCGTGAAGTCCGCGTCATCGATCACGAAGGCGGACAGCGAGGCGTGATGGATACGCGTGACGCGTTGGATCTGGCCAACGAACACAACTTGCAACTCGTGGAGGTGAACCCCAAGGCGAACCCTCCGGTGTGCAAGGTGATGGACTACGGCAAGTTCAAGTACGAGACCGCCAAGCGGGAGCGCGAAGCCAAGAAGCACCAGGTCATCTCCGAACTCAAGGAGATCAAGTTCCGGCCCAAGACCCACGGGCACGACTTCGATTTCAAGGTTCGGCACTGCCGCCGATTCCTCGGTGACGGCGACAAGGTGAAACTGGTCGTTCAGTTTCGCGGCCGCGAAGTGACGCACCCCGAGACCGGCAGGCACGTTCTCGACCGTGTCGTCGAGACGTGTGCCGACATCGCGCAGGTCATCCAAATGCCGTCGATGGAGGGCAACCGGATGAACATGGTGCTGGCTCCTCGTAAGGATGCTCAGCAACAGGCGCCCAAGCGCGCCAAGGCGCCCGCGGCCCCCGGTTCCGACAAGGGTTCCGACAAGGGCCCGAAGGACGCGCCCAAGCCCGCGGCCCCAGCCGCCGCGGCACCCAACGAAGCTCAAGATGGAGGATCTCCTCCACCTGCTGCGGACGGCGGCGACAAGCCGGCCGCTGCAGCACCGGCCGCACCCGCGGCGACTGCAGGGGACGACGCTCCCTCGACGGCGGAATCCTCCGCCTGAACGCGTCCTGATGTACGTACGTCAGCTTCTCCGCGACTCCCGCGCTGCCTCACACCCGTTCTGGGTGTGGGCACGTGGCCGCGGCCCACTCCTCACTTGCGGTCTCCTCAGTTCTGAGGTAAGTCCCGCGTCCTCATTGGGGTTTTGCCATGCCCAAGATGAAATCTCATAGCGGTTCGAAGAAACGGTTCCGGTTCACAGCGACCGGTAAAGCTAAGCGTAAGCATAGCCATAAGAACCATATCCTCACCAAGAAGAACGCTGACCGCGTTCGGAAGCTCCGAGGGACTGTAATTGTCTCTGAGCCAGACCAACGGCGCATCGACGCGTTGCTGCCGTACGGAAGGGACTAAGTCATGCCCCGCGCAACACGAGGCGTAAAAGCACGCCGTCGCCGTAACCGAATTCGCAAGGCCGCCAGCGGTTTCCGCGGCGGTCGCCGTCGCATCTACCGCCGCATGGTGGAGGCAGTGCACCACGCTTGGATGCACGCCTACCGTGGACGAAAGCAAAAGAAGCGAGACATGCGTCGGTTGTGGATCGTCCGCATCGGAGCTGCCGCTCGCATGCACGGTCTCAACTACAGCCGCTTCATGAATGGCGTCTCGCGGGCGGGCATCGAGCTCGACCGCAAGATCCTTGCTGAGCTCGCGGTTGCTGATGCCGAGGCATTTGCTGCAATCGCTCAGATCGCCAAAGACGCGATCGGTTCGGCCCAGGCCGCTTAGGATTTCCCCTCGACTCGTCCCGCTTCGGCTGGGCGTCAACGCGGACCGAGTTTCGACTCCGTCCGCGTTTTGCTTTGGTTTCGGCGGAGGCTTCTGGAAGCGGCGCGCCAACGCGGTTTTCGGGCGGGCCTTGAGGTTTGCTCTGCGGGGCCCAAAGAGGTGCTTTATGCTCCGCGGCGTGAGTGACGACGTGACGCAGGCGCTCGGCGCCGAGCAGCAGCGCTTTGAAGCTGCCCTCAAAGAGGTGGGCGACGCTGACGCCCTGTACGAGCTTCAGGTCCAGTACATCGGCAAGAAGGGCTCGGTCAGCAAACTCCGAGGACAGATGGGCAAGCTTGCGCCCGAAGAACGCAAGGCGTTCGGGATGGCGTTCAACGAGGTCAAGAAGGCCATCGAGGCGGCGCTCGAGGAACGTAAAGAAGCGATCCTTGGGGCCGCGCGCGAGGCAGATCTGGGACGGGTCGAAGATCTGACCATGGTGGACACGCTGTCCGCGGTGGGCAGCATTCATCCGATCACTCGGACCCGTCGCGAGCTGTCCCGTGTGTTCCGCAAGCTGGGCTTCGACGTGGTCGACGGGCCACACGTGGAGCACGAGCTGTACAACTTCGACAAGCTCAATATCCCGGCAGATCACCCCGCCAGAGACATGCAGGACACGTTCTTCGTCGACGGACAGTCCACGAAGAACGACAGCAACCTCGTCCTGCGGACGCACACCTCGCCGGTGCAGATCCGAACGATGCTTGGGCGCGAGCCTCCGATTCGCATCGTCGCGATGGGCACCGTCTTCCGCAAGGACGACGATGCGACCCACTCCCCGATGTTCCATCAGATCGAGGGGCTGTGCATCGACAAGGGGGTCACGATGGCGGACCTCAAGGCCACCCTGTACCGCTTCGTGAGCGCGTTCTTCGGCAGCGATCTCAAGGTTCGGCTGCGGCCTTCGTTCTTCCCGTTCGTCGAGCCCGGAGCGGAGTTCGACATGGAATGCCCGTTCTGCCCCACGAACGAGGCCGGCGAAAAACTGCCCAGCTGCAGCGTTTGCAAAGGCAGCTGCTGGATCGAGCTCGGCGGTGCCGGGATGGTCCACCCCAAGGTGCTGCAGGCCTGTGATGTCGACCCGCAGGAGTACACGGGGTGGGCCTTCGGCTTTGGCATCGACCGCATGGCAACGCTGCTTCACGGCGTTCCCGACCTGCGGCTTCTCTTCGACGGTGACGTGCGCTTCTTGGAGCAGTTCCCATGTTGATCTCGCGACAGTGGATTGAGAGTTTGTTGGCACCGGCCCCCGGCGGCGCGCGCCTGGACGATGACGCGTTCGCGGATGCGATCACATCGCTCGGCCTGGAGGTCGAATGCGTCACGCGCTACGGCGAGGGCCTCCGCGACGTCGTGGTGGCCGAGGTCAAAGGCATCGAGCCGCACCCGGGCGCCGACAAACTGCGGCTTGTCGACGTGTTCGACGGCGAGCGCACGATCAAGGTCGTCTGCGGGGCGGCCAACGTTCCCGACCCCGGCGGCAAGATCGCGTTCGCCCGACTGGGAGCGGTGTTGCCCGGCGGTTTCGAGATCGGAGCCCGAGAGATTCGCGGCGTCCCCAGCGAAGGGATGATCTGTGCCGAAGAGGAGCTCGGCATCGGGCCCGACAGCGACGGCATCATGATCCTGCCGACGGACTGGACGCCCGGCACGCCCCTGCCCGAAGCGGTCCCCGGCATCGAAGACACGGTGTTCGAGCTTGGCATCACGCCCAACCGGCCCGATGCGCTCGGACACGTCGGCGTCGCTGCGGATCTTGCGGTGAAACTGCGTCGCGCCTTCGTTGCGCCGTCCGACACCCTCGCCGAGGTACCCACAGACGAAGGTTTGGTGTCTCTCGACGCGCCGCAGCGTTGCGGACGCTACATCGGTCGGAGCTTCGAGGGGGCGTCGGTGGGACCCTCGCCGCTGTGGCTCCGGGTTCGACTGCACCGGCTCGCGCTGAGGCCGATCAACAACGTTGTCGACATCACCAACTACGTGTTGATGCTCTGGGGACAGCCGATGCATGCGTTCGACCGGGCACGTCTGGCCGAAGGGCGCGTCGTCGTGCGGCTGGCCAAGGCCGGCGAGCGCATGACCGCGCTGGACGACGCCAAACTCGAACTCGTCGCCGAAGACCTCGTCATCGCCGATGCCAAGCAGCCCCAAGCCCTCGCAGGTGTCATGGGCGGCAAAGACTCTGGCGTCGAGCCTGGCGCCACCACGCTGCTGATCGAGAACGCGTGGTTTCAGCCGGGATTCGTGCGCTCCTCGGCGCGTCGTCACCAGCTGAGTACCGACAGCTCCTACCGCTTCGAGCGGTGCGTCGACTTCGGTGCGCGGTTGCAGGGCGCGGCGGCGACGGCCGAGCGCCTCCTCACCGAGCTGGCCGGTGCCACGGTCACCGGCGGTGTGGATGTTGGGGGCACCGTGCCGGTCCCCCCAAACATCGTGCTGCGGGCCCAGCGAGTCGAGGCTCTGTTGGGGATGCGCATTCCCGACGACGAGATCACGCGGGTGCTCACCGGGCTCGAGGTCGCGCTGGAGCCGAGCGGGGAGGGCACCTGGTCCTGCACGCCGCCCACACATCGACCCGACCTCGACTGCGAGGAGGACCTCATCGAGGAGCTGGTCCGCCACTACGGGCTGGACCGGTTGCCGAGCACGCCCAGCGTTCCGTCCGAGCCGCCGGGGCTGCGGGTGGATCCCGGGCAGCGAGAGGCCGATGAGCAGGCCAGCCTCGAGGACGCGGTCCTCGACGCGATGCGGGCCCAAAACCTCCACGAGGTGCTCTCGTTCGCGTTCACTGATCCCTCCGATCTCGAACCGTTCGGCGTGCCCGCGGATCGCACCGTGACCGTGACGAATCCGCTGCGGATTCAGACGAGCACGATGCGAACCCACATGATGCCCGGGCTGTTGCGCGCGGCGTCGCTCAACTTGGCTCGGCATGCGCGTGCGGTGCGGCTGTGCGAGGTCGGTCGCATCTACGACTGGCCGGAGTCGAGGCCACAGACCTCTGGCCCCACGGCGGAGGTTGACGCGAAGCTTCCTCGTGAGCAGCGACGCGCCGTCTTTTTGATCTGCGGCGGCGCTCGCCAAGCCGAGTCCTACGCGGGCTCGGATGTCGCCACCATCGCGGCGTCTGTGCTCGGACGGTTGGGCGCTCGGGTCCAGCTGCGCCCGGCCGATGCCGCCTCCGCGTGGCTGCACCCCGGGGTGCAGGCACGACTCGACGTCGACGGATCGCCGGTCGGGGAGGTGGGCGAAGTTCATCCCGACCTCATGCGGCAGTTCGAGTTCCCCGAAGGGATCCGCGCCTACTACGGCGAGCTGTGGCTGGACGGTCTGCAGGGGGGACACGTGGCGCGGCATCAGACGCTTCCGCGGTTCCCCTCCACCAGCCGGGATCTCTCGCTCGAAATCCCCATTCGCACCGCGGCGTCGAGCGTCGTGGATGCCCTTGTCACGGCTGAGGGGAACGCGGAGCACACCGCGGATGGGCCGCGTCTGTCCCAAGGCGATACCGCCGGCGGGGCGATCGAGATCGTCGAGGACTACCGCGGGAAGGGCGTGCCCGAAGGTCATCGGGCGCTGTTGCTGCGCCTGCACTATCGAGCGCCGGAGCGCAGCGTCACCGACGACGAGGTCCAGGCGTTGCACGCAGCCGTGGTCGAAGCGGCGGTGGCCGAGCTGAAAACGGCCGCTGCGTCGATTCGGGTCCGGTAACAGGCGAGGGCGGGGATCCCCTTGCGGCCCCCCGCCTGCGTTTGTCACGATGAGCACACCATGACGAAGGCCGACATCATCGACCGGGTCTGCGATCGCGTGGGCGGGTTCTCCAAGAAGGAAGCCGCCGACCTCGTCGAGAAGGTGTTCGACGTCATGAAGTGCACGCTCGAGACCGGCGAGAAGATCAAGATCTCCGGGTTCGGCAACTTCGTCGTCCGCGAGAAGGCACCGCGCCCGGGTCGGAACCCTCAGACCGGCACCGAGATCCTCATCGACGCGCGCCGCGTGCTCACGTTCAAGCCGAGCCCCGTGCTGAAGACGGCACTCAACGACTCTTGAGGCTCCGACGATGACCCGCCGTAAAGGCTCCGCATCCAAGGACGGCGATGGTCTCGACCTTGGGTCGGACAAGCTGTACTTCAAGATCGGTGAGGTCGCCGAGATCGTGGGCGTCCCTGCCTATGTGCTGCGCTACTGGGAGACCGAGTTCCGGGCGGTCAAGCCCCAGAAGTCTCGGACCCAACAACGCGTCTACCGCCGGCGCGACGTCGAGACGCTGCTGAAGATCAAACAGCTGCTGTACGTGGAGAAGTTCACGATCGCCGGCGCTCGGCAGAAGCTGAAGGAGGCCGCGGGCGGATGCACGCCGGCCGCCCCTTCGGGGGTCTACTTGGCGAAGCAGTCGCTGGGCGTCGTCCGCCGCCTGCTCGCCGACACGCTCGCGATGGCGGAGTCGGGCCGAACGGACCCCGCGGCTGCGGATCCCGCGCGATTCTTGGAAGAGGTGGGCGGCGCGCGAGCGCTGGTCGAGGGCGCCGAAGGCTCGATTCTCGACCGTCCTCCCCGGCCGCCCCAGGGCACCTGACGCGTCCTGCTTCGCTCACAGGCGACCGGGGCTGCGTCCGAGGTGCTCGATCATTAAACTGGTTCGATAGCCTTTGCGTTTGGCAACCGGCCACGGTATAAGCCGCATCCCGTTCGGGGCGTAGCGCAGTCTGGTAGCGCACTTGACTGGGGGTCAAGGGGTCGGAGGTTCGAATCCTCTCGCCCCGACCGAAAGACCGAGGAGGGGGATCCCCCAATGGCTTCTGCCAACCCCTCCTGGTCGAACTGAGAGTCACCCTCCTGAGGGTGGCTCTTTTTTTTGCGGGACTCCGCCCGACGACGGGAGGACCGGCGTTTCGTGGCGCGGGGTCGACGTTGTGCGGTACACGGAGCCCATGCCGCTGATCCTCGTGAGCAACGACGACGGGGTGTTCGCACCCGGAATCGAGGCCTTGGTCGAGGCAGTTTCGCCGCTTGGGGACGTCATCGTCGTGGCCCCGGACACCGAGCGCAGCGGCTCGAGCCACGCCATCACCTTTCACACGCACCTTCGGGTGGGCCAGGTGAAGAAGCCGCAGACGAACTGGTGGCGGGTCAGCGGGACGCCGGTCGACTGCGTCTACGTCGGACTGCACCATCTGTGCCCGACCAAACCGGACCTCGTCGTCTCGGGAATCAACGCCGGCTACAACTTGGGTACCGACGTCTTCTACTCTGGGACCGTCGGCGCGGCTGCCGAGGCTCGCATCCAGGGCGTGCCGGCGCTGGCGGCCTCCGCCAATCGCGGGGTGCCGCCGCGCGTCGCGATCCCGGCCGTCCGCCGCGTCGCAACCGCAATGCTCAAGGCCAACGACCTGTCTCTGATCAACATCAATGTGCCTCGCCCACCGGGGCTCACCGACGAGGCCACCGAGGCGGAGATCGACGAGGCCGCGGCCGCGCTCCCGCTGGAGGTCACGCGATTGGGCCAGCGGAAGTACAAGAACCACGTCGAGGCGCGCAAAGACCCGATGGGTCGCACCTACTACTGGATCGGCGGCCCCCCATTGGAGACCGACCACGCTGCGGGGGACGACACGTACGCCGTGACCCACGGAATCGTCGCCGTGACCCCCCTCGAACTCGACATCACCGGCGCCGACCCTTCGGTGGCGCAACGTCTGCTCGACGCCTGAAGGACCGAACCCATGTCCCACGCACTCCACCCCAAGATGACCGCTGCTGGCCTCGAGATGCTCCGCGAGCACATCGCTGCCGTTCCCGACTTCCCCAAGGAGGGCATCTTGTTTCGCGACATCACGCCCGCCTTGGCGGACCCGGCGTGTCTCAAGACCGCGCTCGACCTTCACCTCAACGCCATCGCCGACATCGCCGGCCAGGTGGAACTCATCGTGGGCATCGAGTCCCGAGGGTTCCTGTTCGGCATGCCGCTCGCGGCCCGGCTCGGCGTCGGCTTCGTGCCCGTCCGCAAGCCCGGCAAGCTCCCGCGCCCGGTGCTCGAGGAGCGCTACGCACTCGAGTACGGCGAGGACGCACTGCAGGTGCACACCGACGACATTCCCAAGGGCACCAAGGTCCTCATCGTCGACGACTTGCTGGCCACCGGCGGCACCGCCTCGGCCGCCTGCGCGCTGGTCGAGCGCGCTGGGGCCGACGTGCTCGGGTGCTTGTTCTTGATCGAGCTCGAAGCGCTCAGCGGGCGCAGCAAGCTGGGTCAGCGCCGGGTCGACGCGCTCATCGGGTACTGAGTCCAGGCGGAGAGCCCCGGCGGCGGCCGACCAGCCCGTCTCGGGCTGATAGGATCGGGGCAGCATGAATCGACGGGGTCCGGTCTGGCTGTCTCTGCCGCTTCTGCTGGCGGCGTGCGGTCCGGTCGTTGGTGACCAAGCTGGTGAAACGGAGAGCGGGGGAATCATCCTGCCCGGAACCGGCTGGACCAGCGGTCGCAGCGATGACACTGGCGCCTTGTTGGACGTTGCGCCGTATCCAGACGCGCCGCCGTTTCCCGAGCACTGCGAAGAACCGGTCGCCGGACTCATCGTCCACCGGGGCGACAACCCTGAAGGCGTCACGAGCATCGACGAGGTTCAGCTGGTCGTCGACTGGTGTTCGTCCGCGCCGACGGTCACGATCATGGGTACGCGCGAGGACGGGACGTGGTCAGACTGGCAGGCTATCAGAGCATTTGGCACGAGCGACTCCCCGCCGTTCGAAGGCGCCCTGGAACTCGACGTCGCGGAGTTCCCTGGGGCGCTCCAGGCCGCCATGACCTTCATCGTGCCCTTCGATGACCCTGATCCATTCCACGCCAATGGGTCCGTGCGGCTTCAGGCCGAGATTGTCGTGCTCGGCGGGGGCTGGGACCTGGCCCTCGAGGTCGACATCCCCGACTGCGGCGATGGGACCTGCTTCTGCCCTTGCGAGTGAGCGCTCACTCGGATGGCTTCTCGAAGCGCAGCGCGAACTTGTCGCTGAACTCCTCGCGGCCGCTTCGCGAGGGCAGGGCGTTCCAGTCGCGGGTATCACCGAGGTTGCGCAGGAACTCGCCTTCGTCCGCGAGCACAAATCCTGCCGCGGTGACCTCCTGCACGATCACCGAACGCTCGATCCGGTGCAGGGTCTTGGTGACCGTGGTCCCGTCTCCCTCGGCAGCGTGCGCATCGATGACGACATAGGAACCGCCGGGTTTCAGCGCGACGAACATGGCCCGGTTGTGGGCTGCGCGGTCGACCTCTTGCCAGACGAAGTCGTGATAGAAAAGGACGTTGATCGCGCCGTCGAGCCCGGTGTTCTCGGGCCCCAACGGGTCGTCGAAGGGCCGGTCGACCCGGACCACGTTGGCCATCTCGGGCTTGGCGAGGCGCTCGGACCAGGGGCCTTCGGCGAAGCGGTCCAGGACGAAGGGGGTGTTGTGTCCCAGGACGCGTCCGGTGGGGCCGACAGCCCGCGCGAGCAGTTCGGTGGTGTAGCCGGTGCCCGCGCCGATGTCGGCCACGGACATGCCCTCGAACACGCCGAGGAACGCCAGCATGGGCACCGGTTTTCGCCGGCGGTCGGCCTCTCTGTCGGCCTCGCTCCGTGACGGATCGTCCACGAGCGCTTGCAGGGCTTCGGCGGACAGGGGCACAGGCGGGGTCTTCATGGTGGCCTCGGCGGCATGGGGGGGGACGGGAGACTGTTGGACCCCAGGCTCCGAGGGCGGAGGCGTGGCACCACCACACGCGGCGATCAGGGCCAGGAGCGGGCTCCAGCGCATCATCGCGGCACCCTACGATGCTTCGTGCGGCCACGGTACACGCGGGCGTGCAGCAATGGCGGATGGACGCTCGGCGGTCCCGAGGGCAGGGTAGATGGCATGAGTTGGACTCGACGAAACTTCGTGGTTCGTGCCGCCAAGACCGCCGCTGCTGTTCCGCTCGTCGGCGTGTTCGCATGTACCGATGACGGGACGGACGCCTCGGGAGGCGAGTCTGGAACGGGAGAAGGGTCGTCCGAGACGGGAGCCCCGGCGACGTCGGGATCGACCGGGGGCCCGAGCGCGACCGGCACCGGCACGGGAGGCTCGTCGAGCACCACCTCGGCGTCCGCGGAGACGACGGGCGCGAGCTCGTCCAGCACCGGGAGCGGGTCCTCCGAGACGGGTGGCGAGTCGGGGAGTGACTCCGAAGGCAGCACCGGCGCATCGGTTTGCGAGCCCTCGCCCGAAGACATCGAGGGCCCGTTCTACCGCCCGGGGATTCCAGTCGGTGGGGACCTCGACGTCCACGGTGATGCGGGCGTGCCTCTTCGCATCGAAGGGACGGTCATGGGCGAGGACTGTGCCCCGATCGAAGGCGCAGTGGTCGAGATCTGGCACGCCACCCCCGTGGCCCCGGGCGCAGAGCCCGGAGACAACGACGCGACCTACGATTCGACCGCGGCGTACCGCTACTACGGGCAGGTCGCGACCGACGGCCGAGGCCGCTACGCGTTCGATACGCTGCGCCCTGGGTGGTACCTCAACGGGCCGCAGTACCGTCCCGCCCACGTCCACGTGAAGGTCTGGGTCCGGGGTGCGGAGCGACTGACCAGCCAGCTCTACTTCGAGGGCGATCCGTTCAACGCGGGCGATGCGTGGTTCAACCCGGTGATGGCGCTCGACCCCGATGAGGCCGGGCTGGCGAACATCGACTTCGTGGTTTGAGGCCGCCGCGTTGTCAGCGTCTGGTGATCAGCTCGCCGTGGAGTCGGTCCGGCGACCAGAACGCGGGATCTTCCTGCCCCTCGAGCGCATGGACGGCGTCGGTCACCGTACCGTTCGCGATCGCGAGCACCGCGGGGCCGAGTCCCTCAGCACGCCGCACGATTTCACCGCATAGGTCGTCGATTTCGGTCGGCTTGCCCGCCTCGATGTCCTGCAGGGTGCTGGACTTGGCCGCAGGGTCGACCGCGACGAGCCCCTTGGCCACGTTGAGCACGATGAAGTTCGGCAACCGTAGCAGGCGGATGATGGCCCCTGGGGGGAGCCCGACGATGGAGCGCGGACGCAGCCCGGATTCCCGCAGGACGTGCAGTCCCTCGCGCATCAGGATCGAGAAGCACTTCCGCAGGGTCCGGTCGCGCAGGGACTCGGCGATCGTGACGCCGGTGACGGCACAGATCCCGTTGTTGAGGTTGAGCAGAAGCTTGCCGGCCATCACGTCCTCGATGTCGGGCCGGACCTGCAGCGGGATTCCTACCGACTCCGCGGCGGCGGTGAGCTGGACCAGGGCGTCCCCGGCCGCATCGCTGAGCTGCCCGAGCAGAATGGGTCCCTTGGTCGCCTGGACGAAGGTCCCCGGCTCGGGGCGGACGACGTTGTAGCTGACCATGCCGCCGGCGACGGGCTGCTCGAGCGCCGCACGAAGGCGCTGGGGGTTGCGCAGGCCGTTTTGCAGCGACAGCACGGCCGCGGTCGGGGGCAGCACAGAGGCCAGCGTGGCGGCGGCTTCGTCGGTGTGCCGCGACTTGACGGTCACCAGGCACAGATCGACGTCGCCCAGGATCGCCGGGTCTTCGTCCAACACCAGATCGTCGCCGGGCCGGTAGGCATGACCATCGAGGCCTCGGCTGATCAGCGTCTCGCGCTCCGAGATGAGACTGGGCCGGGCGACCATCGACACCGGGATCCCGGCCGCAGAGAGACGGATGCCGACCGAGGCCCCGATCGCCCCCGCGCCGAAGACTCCGACCTTCATGCCTTGGACTCCGCAGGCCGCGACAGCACGACGCGCCGTGGGGAGAACGCCTCCATGTCGTCGATGTCTCGATCGTGGACCGCGAGCAGCAAGCCCGCACCGCGGGCGACGAGGTCGCGCAGGGTGGCAGCCATCCGTTCGCGACCCTCACGGTCGACGCCGGCGAACGGCTCATCGAGGATGTACAGGGCGGCTTCGCCAAGCTGCAGCCCGCCAAACGCCAATCGGCGTCGCATGCCGACCGAATAGGTGCTGGCCAAGCGAGGCAACGCCTCGTCGAGCTGGGTGGCTTCGCGGGCCCGCTTCATGCCGGACGGATCGCCGTGCACATCGGCGTAGAACTGCAGCAGCTCCTCCCCCGTCAGACCCGCGGGCACTTCAACTTCTTGCGGGAGAAATCGCAGCGCGGCCCGAGCGGCCAGCGGCGCTTGTTTCAGATCGTGTCCGCCGATCGACACCGTTCCGGTGTCGGGGATGACGGTCCCGCAGACGCTGCCGAGCAGCGTGGATTTGCCCACGCCGTTGGGTCCGAGCAAGAGAACCGTCTCGCCGGGGTCGACGTGAAGATCAACGGCATCGAGCACGGTGTGCGGGCCGTAGCGCTTGGAGATCGCGGTCGCGTGCAGGGGGTGAGTCATGGGGAAGTCCTTCCGAGGGCTATCGCGAGGCGGAGCAGGACCACGGCAGTCCCAAGCAACACCGGGGCCCACAGCATCATCAGAGCGCGCGGATGGCTGCCGTCTCGCTGGGCCGGTGGCAACGGAAGCGTGGAGAGCATCCGGGCGCGAAGCGGTCGGCTACGGGAAAGCACCGTGGCCGGCACCAACCACAGCAGCACCGTCGCCAGCCACACCGCGACGTGGGCCGGACCGGGGGCAGAGGAGGCACCGACAAGGACGGTCGCGCCCGCGATGCCGAGCAAGCGCAGGGTCGGGGCCGGGGTCTCGCGCCAGAATCCGAGCACCAGGAGCCGGAGTACCGGGTCCTTCAGGTGCGCGATGGCTGCCGGCGTGGGCTCGGGGATCGGGGGACCGGCAAGCGTGCGGGTGGCCTCCGCCACAAAGGGCACGGCTTCGAACACGCCAAGGCCATAGATTCTCGGAGACACGAGCCAGGCGAGGCCGGCGACGGCGACCGCGGCCAGCCCAACCGCCCACAGCCCGCCGGGGACAGCGCGGCCATCGGCGGAGAGATCGAAGGCGATCTGCAGCGGCATGGCCGAGGCGGCGGCCAGACCGATGCCCGCGGCCGGGGCATACAGATGCACCGAGGTCTCCGGGAGGGTCCAGCCTCCGCCAGCCCGGCGCTGCATCTCGTCGGTCCACGAGCCCTCCTCGAATCTGCGACCGAGCGCGGCGCTGGCCGCGGGGATCATCGGCTCAAACAGGGCGGCGATGACCGCCAACGCCGCCCAGTCCAGCACCAAAGGAGCGGCGTCTGACCAACCCACCGTCGGCACCAGTCCGGCCAGGACGGCGACCGATCCCAGCGCCAACGTCTCGGCCAAGCCGCGGAGGTGCCGGGCACGGGCGGCCCGGAAGTGGGAGGCCGGGGGGATCGGAAGGACCAGCAGCTGCGCCCGCGAACGCGCGTGCAGATACCCGGTGATGCGGGCGTGCAAGCCCGAGAGCAACAACACCGGTCCGCCGACGAACACCAGGCCGCGCCGGGTGGCGATGCCCGAGTCACCGGCGGCCGCCAGCAGGAGCGCCCACAGCGATGCCACAACCGCTGGGACCACCCAATCGGCCCAGTGTCCGTGATCCCACCGCCGTAGACGGTTGTGCGATGCGCCCGACATCGTGCCCGAAACGACCCTGTACCACGTTCGCCTCGACGGAGCCCACCGGGCGGGGGAGACTGGGCCGTGTTCGGTGTTTGGCTCGCAGCGCTTTGGACTCTGGCACCGGGCCCCTCGGCAGACGCAGTGCGACGAGTCGCCACCGCGGCCCTGCCACCCCAGGTCGTCCTTCGCGAGCGAACCGTGTCCTCGCGGGGCCTCACCTCGATCGTCGAGGCCGAGGCGGTGGCGCCGACCGGCCTGAGGATCGCCGATCGTCCCCGGTGGTTCATCCACGACGGGGAGGTCCGCCAAGTCCGAGCCGGGGCTCCGATTCTGGCCTCGGGCTGGAGCACGCCGTCGAAGACGGCCTCGGGCGTCGAGGCGCTGGTGGTCGCCGCGGGGTTCGTGGTGCGCTCCGTCCACCCCGAGCATCGTCCCTCCGACGGCTCGGTCCGCTGGCGCGTCGAGGTGGGGTTCGATCCGGCGACCGGCCAGCGACCGGTGGTGTGGATCGACGATGCCAGCGGGGCACTCACAGTCGGGCCCGACCAGGTGCGGAGGATTTCGGCCTCGGCCTTCGCGCGCAACCCGGTGCTCGACGAGGCGCCCACCGTGTTCGAGCTCGAAGGCGTCGGCGATCCGCAAGACGGGCTGGTCGACGGCACGTTCGACGTGCGGCAGTGCGAGGACCCGGGCACGCTGGCGGCGTGCGTGCTGGCTCCGGTCGCCCCGAGCGAGGCGGGGGATTTCGTCTTCGATGCGCCGCTCTCCGATGCGGACCACGCCCGGGAGGACGACAGCTTCGCGGCGGCCTCGATCGCCGTGCACGCCCAGCGTTACGCCGAGTTCTCCGCGGAGCATGGGCTGCCGATGCCGCTGTGCGTCCAGGCGGGGGAGTCTGGGCTTGTGGTGGCGAACTACCGCGGCTTCACCGGCGACGCTTCGATCCTGGTGGCGAACGCTGGCTACACCGGGGACTGCAGCTTCCTGGCCTTCTTCGGTCAGGGCCCGGCCGCGGACTGGGGCTACGACGCCGACATCGTGGCCCACGAGCTGACCCACGGCACGATCGCCGCACAGCTCGGCGAGGGGCGGGTGCTGGGATTGGCGCGCCGGCGCAGCGAGGGCGTGGTGGAGGATGCGGGCGCGATTGGAGAGTCGCTGGCGGACTTCGTGGCCGCGGTCTTCACCGGAGATCCTGGCCATGCGGAGTATGTCCGGGCCTACGACGGCGGCACCCCGCGCAGCGCCGACAACGACCTGCAATGCCCTCAGGACTTGGTCGGGCAGATCCACGCCGACTCCGAGCCCTTGACCGGGGCGCTGTGGGAAGCCCACGCGGTGCTCGGCGATGCGCTGGTGGGGCCGGTGATCGATGCGGTCGCGATGCTCGAGGAGGACGCGACGTTTGAAGAGGCCGCCGATGCGATCCTCGTCTCTGCCGAGGCCGCGCTGGGCTCCGAGGCTCGCGTGGCCCTGGAGGCGGGTCTGCAGGCGCATGGACTGCTCGACTGTGAGCGCATCTCGGCGTGGCAGGACATTCGCGGTCCGTTGGGGTTGTGGCCCCGCTACGGCGCCCGGGGCCGCTTCGACCCCATGCGGCCGCCACCGATGCAGGTCCGGGTCGACGTGCCCGACGATGCGGGTGGAATGACCGTTCGGTACACACTCAGCGTCGTGCCGGATCCCGGATGGGCGCCGGTGGGAGACCTGCACGTGCTCGTCCAGGCCCAGACGCCCGTCGCGTTCAGCTACGCGGTCGATGAGGAGGGCGCGACCACGGTGGAGGCGGATCCGGACCGGCACATCGCCAGCATCAACGACGGCGAGTTCGAGATGGAGGTCGAGCCAGGCTCGACCCAGTACCTGGCGTTTTTTAATCAGGGCCTGCATTTGACCCGGGTGAGCGATTTTGAGGTGGAGTTCACCCCTCAAGAGGCAACGAGCACCGGAGAGATGGCGGGGACCGGAACGACCGGGGACGCGCCAATGACCTCTACGGACACGTCGAGCGGGAGCGGGGAACCTTTGGCGGAGGGCGGATCCTCGGGCTGCCAGACCGGCGGCCCGGCCCGGCCCTGGTTTCTCCTGCTGCTCTTTGCATGGGCCGGATCGCAGACACGACGCAAGCATTCACGATATGGCACTGAGTGTGATGTTCCGTCGTTTGTTGGGATGCGTCGTACTCCTCGCCACCGGATGCGCTGACGATCCCTACGAACCCGGCGTGCCGCTGATGACCGGCGCGTCCGAAGCCGGCGGCACTTCAGACAGTGACGCCGACCCCACCGGGAACGGGCCGACCGAGGGTCCCGAAACGTCGGGGGACAGTGCGTCCCAGGGAACCTCGGACGACGACGCCACCGGCAGCACCGGCGGCGACGAGGAGACAGCGGGCACCGACGACCCCACCGGCGCGAGCGAGAGCGATGGCGGCGATCCGTTGTGCTACAGCGAGCCGCTGGACCCCGACGCCGACATCTCCGACATCGTGAACAGCTACGGGGGCGCGGGTTTCCAAGACGCCGTGATCGAAGCGATGAACCGGCGATACCCCGCCGGCGCCTACCTGCTGGACGCGCAGCGCGACGACCCGTACTGGTCGCAGTTCTCGGACCCCAACAGCTGGGAAGGGATGGTGGGCTGGCTCGACACGCTGGTCCACGAACAGACCCACCTGTTCAACGCCTATCACGCGATCGACGTCGGGCAGTCGGCGTCGCTGTACATGCGGGAGGACCTCATCCTCTACCTGCCGCCCGAGCAGGGCTTCGCGCGCTCGCAGATCCTCGCCGACTTGCCTCCGGCGCTGGCGCAAAGCATCTACGCCGACACCTATCTGACCGGCGACCAAGGCACGCGCGGGTTTGGAAGCCTCCTCGACGAGACCTCCTGCTACGTCAACGAGGTGCCGGGCATGTCGGTGTTCGGCGAGTACTTCGGGGGATTCGGGCTGTCGCTTCGAGACGGGTCGGCCGCGATGCTGGTGTTCCTTGAGTTCTACCTGCGCCGCGCGCGAACCCAAGACCCAGACTTCTACGCCTGGGCGCAGAGCCAGCCGGCGTACGTCGAGGCGGTCCAGCTGCTCTGGCAGCGCACCCAGTTCTTCTATGAGGCGGTCGCCGACGACCACCCCAGCCTCGGGATCTCGGATGGGGAGTACCGCGCCGAAGCCGAGCTCGAGGCGAACCTGGACGAGCTGCGCATGTTCACCGGCGTCGGGTTGCAAGCCGGCCCTTGCATCGATCCCTGAGCCCGCCGCGTGCGCCGGGGATCTGGGCCCTGACATCTCGCCGCGCGCAGGCGATACTGCAGATCGTGGCGAGCCCTCCGACCCCGACCGTGCCGCTCGACGAGGCGGAAACGCCGGTCGAGTCGTCGTCGGAGCCGCGTACGTTCCTGACGCCGGGGACCCGCATCGGCCGCTACCTGATCGTCGAGAAGATCGGAGAGGGCGGCGCGGGGGCGGTGTACTCGGCGTTCGACGCCAAGCTCGATCGAAAAGTCGCGCTCAAGCTGCTGCAGAAGGGTCCGTCGGGCCCGATGACCACGGTGAACCCGCTGTGGCCCAAGCTCGTCCAAGAGGCGCGCATGTTGGCGAAGCTGAGCGACCCCGAGGTCGTGACCGTGTTCGATGTGGGCGAGCACGCAGGGGTCGCCTATCTCGCGATGGAGTACGTCGAGGGCGGCGATCTGGCGGACTGGATCTCTCGCCACCGAGGGGTCGAGGCCGTTGCGCCGCTCCCCCTGCGTGAAGCCCTGGCATTGATGAGGCAGGCCGGTGAGGGCTTGGCGTGCGCGCACCGGGCCGGGCTGGTCCACGGGGACTTCAAGCCCGGCAACGTGCTCGTCGACGCGAAGGGCCGGGCCAAGGTGAGCGACTTCGGCATCTCTCGACTGCGGGCCGGAGCCCAGGTTCCCTCCGCCGACCTCGAGACCTCGCCGGGGCTGGAGGCGACCGGCGGGTCGTCGGCATCCGGCGAGCAGCCACAGTCACGGACGCTCGAGAGCGAGGCCGGCCCGCGATGGATCGGGACCCCCGCCTTCATGGCTCCGGAGCAGTTCGACGGGGTCGCGCCGAGCGAGGCCACGGACGCGTACGCGTTCTGTACGGCGTTGTTTCAAACCGTGTATGGCGTGCTCCCGTGGTCGGCCAAGACCATGCTGGAGCTGTCGATGCTCAAGTCTCAGCGTCCGCCCACGCGCCCCGCCGGCGTCTCGGTGCCGCGCTGGCTCGACGCCTTGCTCGACCGAGGGCTTGCCCCCGACCCGGCCGAGCGCGTGGGCGGGATGGATGCCCTGCTGACGGCGCTGGACCGCGGCCTTCGCAGGCGTCGCCGGACCGGGATGATCGTCGCAGCAACCGCGGTCGTTGCCGTGGGCAGCACGGCTCCCCTGTGGGCGGGGTCCTCCGCGGGGGACGGCGTGCTGTGCGAGACGCAGGGGCTTCGGTGGGCGGGCGAGGCTCAGCGCGCCGTGAAGGAGGCGTTCGACGGCTTGGGACACCGCGCCCCGGCCGAGGCTTGGTCTCGGGTCGACACACGAATGCAGGCGCTGGAGGTGTCGTGGGCGGAAGCCTGGGACCAGGCCTGCACGGCGAGTTCGAGCCCAACACTGCAGCAACGCTCGCTCGACTGCTTGGAGCGCCAACGACGACAGGCCGCCGCACTCCTCGACGCGTGGACCCAAGGGGAGACGCTGGGGGTCGAGCTGGTCGACCGCGCGTCCCGGGCAGCCGCGGCGCTGACCGAGCCAGACCGTTGCCTGGAGGCGGAGACGCTGGCCCAGGGGGACCGGGTCCCGTCCGACCCAGAGCTCGCGCGCGCGGTGACCGATGCCCGGGCGCTGATCGACGAAGCGGTGGGGCTCTCGCGCAGCGGGAGGGTGAGCGACGCATTGCCCAAGGCGCAGGCAGCCCTTGCGGCCGCGGAGGCCACCGCGTTCTCACCGGTCGTGGCCGAGGCCTCCCTGGTCGTGGGCCGGGCCTTGGAGCGGTCCGGAGACATGGCTGGCTCGGCGAAGGCGCTGGAACGGGCGTACTTCGAAGGCACTGCGGCCGAAGCCCACGCCCTGGTCGCCGACGCTGCATCTCGGCTGGTCTGGGTCGTCGGGGCCCGGCTCGAGAAACACGACGAGGGCATGCTCTGGGCCCAACACGCCGCATCCGCGCTGGACAAGACCGGCGGCGCGCGAGACCGCCTGATGACGAACGTGGCCGGCTTGCACGAACGCAAGGGGGAGTACGCGGTCGCGGAGCAGAAGCTGGAAGAGGCGCTGGCCGCGACGCCGGCCGAGGCGGGGTTCGACCTCGGCATCGTCCACCAGCGGCTCGGCGACGTCTTGCGCCGGCAGGGCAAGACCGACTCCGCGATTGCCCACTACGAGGAGACCATTGCGCTTTGGACCGCAGCGCTGGGCGCATCGCATCCCAACGTCGCCATCGCCCGCACCTCCTGGGCCTCGGGCTTGGGCCGGGCGGGACGCAATGAGGAGGCCGTCGCGGCCTACCGCGAAGCGCTGGTCGAGCTCGAGGCCGCCTTTGGCACCGAACACCCCTCGGTCAGCGCGGCCCTGGTCAATCTGGGCATCACGCTGAAGAACCTGCGGCGTTACGACGAGGCGGAGACGGTCGTGCGCCGGGCCGCCAAGATCGACGCGGCGGTCTTTGGCCCCGAGCACATGAAGACCGCCGATCGCCGGGAGACGCTGGGCCGGTTGCTGACCCGCCGAGGGCAGGGCGCCGAGGCGTTGATCGAGCACCAGGCCGCAGGCAAGGTCTACGCGAAGACGCTCGACCCCGGCCACCCGTGGCTCGTCCTCAACCACCTCAACCGCGGTGATGCGCTGCGCCAGATGCAGAACGCATCGGCAGCCGTCGATGCCTACCGAGCTGGGTATGAGGCGGCTCGCGCCTCACTGCCCGACGACGATCCGTTGCGTCCCGACACCGCCGCCTACTATGGCCGGGCGTTGGTCGAGGCCGGTCGGCACGCTCAGGCATCCGCGATCCTGGGCCCGGCGCTGCTGAAGATCCGCGAGCACGAGGGGTACGGCGACGTCGAGGCGATCGCCGGCTGGGCGCTGGCGCGGGCCCAGGTTGAGACCGGTGGCCCGTTGGCCGACGCGCTCAAGCTCGCCAAGGCTGCCCGCGCGGGGCTCGAGGGCTGGCCCGAGGAGCAGGCCGCCCTGGACGCCTGGGTTGCCGCGCACTCGTGAGCGCCAACCGATCCTTCGCGCCCGCTGTCACGCCAGGCTGCTACGCTGCGCCGCAATGGAGCCCTCGAAGTGGGACGTTCGGTTTCTCGAACTCGCCGTGCACATCTCGCGATGGAGCAAGGATCCCTCCACGCAGGTCGGATGCGTGGTCGTCGGCCCCGACCGGGAGATCCGCAGCACCGGCTTCAATGGGTTCCCCCGCGGCATCGACGACTCGAACAATCGCCTGACCGATCGCGATCAGAAGTACCCGCTGATCTGCCACGCGGAAGAGAACGCCATCATGCATGCCGCCCGGATCGGCGTGGCACTCAAGGGCTGCCGGGCCTACGTGACCTGGCCGCCATGCACCCGATGCGCGCGGTCGCTGATCCAAGCCGGCGTCGACGAAGTGGTCTTCCCCGGCGGTCTCGACATCCCGCAGCGGTGGATGCAGGACTTCGAGATGAGCACCGGGATGTTGGCGGAGGCTGGCGTCGCGATTCGTGAAGTGCCGCTCACCCCGGACAGCTGAACGCGTAGGTGGTCACGCCCAGCGGCTTGCCCTGGCCGTCCTCGACCTCGGTCCGAACCAGGCGAGCCTGCTCATCGTAGGTGTGGCGGGCGACCGTGTGAAGCGCGTCGCCCTTCATCTCGGTGAGCGTGGCGAGGCCTCCTTGTTCGTCGTAGCTGTACAGCGAGACCCGTTCGAAGCTCCCGGTCATGCCCTCGTCGACGCGGCGGGCGATGATTCGGCCCTGGCGGTCGACATCGACCGTGATGCTGTGCACGACCGGGGGCTCGCCCGGCGGCGTCTTGGTTCGGAGCTCGTACACGAATGCGCGGGATTCGTCGTAGTGCAGCGCATGGTGATCGGTCACCACGAACGCGCCCGCAACCCACTGGGATTCATCCCGTTCCCGGAGCTTGCCAGCGGCGTCGTAGGTCCGCGTCCTTCGCACGACGATGCGGTCTTGTTGTGCATCGTGCACTTCCTCCCAGGCGAGTACGCCCTGGTCGTAGCCGAAGGTGTGGGTTCGAATCGAAGCCCCCTCGATGACCACCTGCCGCGTTCGGCGGCCGTCGTCGTCATACGACCACAGCGTCTGGCGCTCGCCCGAGGGGCCGCGCTGCACGGCTCGGACCTTGTGCCCGGCGTCGTAGGTGATGTCGGTGACGCTCACCCCGGCGAAGCCCTCGTTGCGCACCTGGCACGGACCGGGGGCTTGGGCGCGGGCGCGGGTGGCCTCGCTGGGCGTCACGGTGGGCGGGGCTGCGGCCGGCTGCGGCCCTGGCCCGCTCGAGCAGGCCAGAAGTGCCGAACCGAGCAAGAGGGCGCATCGCATGGCCTCCATGCAAGCATGTCGCCGCGCTCTCGCCAAGCCGGCCGGGACGTCCGGGCGCGGTGATCCGACGAGAACGGCGTCAGTGACCGTTGCGGGCCCGCGCGACGTCACCGACGAGGGCGCGGCGCCGGGTCCGTTCCTGGGCGTCGATGCTGTGCAGCAGCAGGTCCTCGGCCAACGACTGCGCGGACTGCAACGACTCGGATCCGCCCTCGCGGATCAGCAACCGGACCCGCAGTTCGTCGATGCGCTCATGCTCGCGGGGCTCGAGCGGGAGCTCCGAGGCACTTTCCAAGACATCCAGCGCTGCGACAACCCCGTGGCGACGCGCGGTCGCTCGGGCGACGGCGAGCTGAGCGTCGGCCCACAGCGGACTGCTGGCCCGCGCCAGCTCGGCGAAGTGCAACGCGAGCGCGGCCTGGTTTCGCTCCAACGCCACCCGGCTTCGCACCAGCAAGGGGGCAGGATCGTCGGGGTGCGTACGCGCCCGTGCGCGTGCCATGGCGTCCGCGTGGTCCAAGCCGCCGGCCTCCCGCAGGCCGCGGACCACGGCCTTGAACGCGCGGGGACGGGTGGGGGTGATGGCTTCGGCTTGCTCTGGCCTGGGATACCGGGCACGGATGTCGTCCAGCAACGCGGCAGGGGCGGGAGCCCGGACGCGGTTGAGCGCCTGCGTCACGGCCTCGTCTCGCGCTTTGGGCTCTCCGCGCCGATCGCAGACCGCCGCGAGCATCAACCAGGCGTCGATCGAGCCCGATTGTGTCCGCGTTGCGAGCTCGGCATGGGCGCCCGCGATGTCGATGTCTCCCCGGGCCAGGGCCATTCGTGCGGCGACGGCGTGAAGGCTTCCATCCAGAGGGCGCCAGCGCAGGGCGTCAGACACGTCTCGCTCCCCCGTCGAGACCTGCGCGTTGGTAGCGACGCGGCGAGTCCAGGTGTGGGGGGCCAGCCCCACGATGGCAATTGCCGAGGCCAGGGCGACGCCGGGCACCACGCGTAGGACGACTCGACGGCCCAGGGTCCCGCGTCCATGGGGAGTGAGGCCGCCAACGAGCGCGGCCATCGGTGCGGCGACGCCGATGAATTCCAGTGAGAAGTCGACAGCGCTTTGCAAAAACACCGCCGCGATGCCGAGCAACAGAAGCGCCCGGGCTCGGCGCTCTCGACCCTTGGCGCGATGTCGCAGGGCGCTGACCCACCACGCGGCCGTGGCGAGCAGTGCGATGCCGCCGACGAGCGGCCCCCACTCGAGCAGGGCGGTGACGGGCGTGGACTCGAGGTGGGTGTAGACCAGGTCGTCGCCGGGCGCTTGAAGGGGCAGCAGATCGATGAAGGTGCCGCGGCCCGTCCCCAGCACCGGGCTTTGCGCGAGCAGTCCCCACCCGTCGCGAGCGGGGCCCAGCTTCTGCTCGAATGCCCGGCCGGGGTCGTCAAAGAGCGCGAGCAACTCGGCCCACGGCCCGTGCCGACCCACCAGGAACACCAGGCCGGCCAGGACCAGGGCGCCGGCGACGATGGGTCCGCGGCGTTGGGCATGGGGCTTGGTGCCGCGACTCGCCGGCGGCCGCATCAGGCCAACGATGAGGCCGATCGGCGCGAGCAGGGCAAACACCAGCAGGGCGCCGCGCGACAGCGACAGCAGCAGCGCCGGCACGAGCAGGAGCAACACGCCGACCATCGCCAGCGCCCGCTCGCGGCGCTGGGTGACCCGAGCGGCGTCTCGGGCGGTCCGGGCTCCGTGGAATTGATCCACCGCGAGCGCGCCTGCGGCGAACACCGCGAGCAGCAACAGACCGGCCTGATGGTTGGGATTGATGAAGCTCCCGAGCAGGGCGGTGCGGGGCAGCAGGGTCTGGTGCACCGGGGCGTAGACCCCGTAGACCGACGTCGCGCCGAGCAGCGCGTGCACGAATCCCAGCGACGAGACGGCCAATCCGGCTGCTGTGACGGCCGCCGCACTCACGCGCCACGACAGCTGGGCCCCGGCGACAACCATCGCCGCCAGGCCGGCCAGGCGGAGCGCCTCGACCGCGGTATCGGCGGGGGTGACCGAGAGTCCCGGTGTCCCTGCAGCGCCCGGAGTCGCGG
>CAJXVA010000079.1 GCA_913061055.1 uncultured Pseudomonadota bacterium | reverse complement strand
TCTACACTAGATCGCTCGTCGGCAGCGTCAGATGTGTATAAGAGACAGCCCTACAGACTAGTTATCCGGTGCGCCCTGGAGGATCCAGGTGCGGACCAACTCGAGCTGGCTGTCGTTGAGCGTATCGCCGTTGATCGGCATCCGCTGCCCCGAGGTCCCCATCGAGGTCAGCTTGACCATCAGGTAGCTGTTCGTCGGGTTGAGTGCGGTGACCAACGGAACATCGGGGGCCTGCATCGCAGCGATCTCGAGCAACGCGTCTCGCGACTTGCCCTCGGTGAGGTCCAAGCCCGCCGCGGGGCTGTTGGTGCTGTGGCAGCCGGCGAAGGCGCACGACTGGTCGAAGATCGGTTGGATGTGACCCGAGAGGGTGGCGCCACCACCATCGGGCGGCGCCACCAACTCGGCCGCGTACTCGCAGTCGTCGTAGTTGATGACGCTGTCCGTCTCGGCCCCGCCCTCATCAGCAGTGCCTTCGATCCAGCACGCGATTGCAACAACCTCGGATGCGTTGAGCGGTTGGTTGGCCAGCGGCATCGGGCTCCCCGGCACGTTGCCCTGAAGCCGCTGAAGAAGGTAGGAGTTCCAAGGGTCGCCCGGTGCGATCTCTTGCATCGGCTGGTCCATGCTCGCGCCGTAGATGCCGTCGCGGTTGGGGTCGCCGTAGGTGACGTCGGTCTCGAGCAGAGACGCATCGTCATCAAAGGACATGCTGTTGATGACGGTGACCGAGTTTCCACCCGGCGCGTAGCTGAGCACAGCGTCGAGGGTTCCGACCGTCTGCATCACTCCGCCGATCATCCGCTCGATCACGGCGGTCTCCGGGACGCTACCGGAGCTCATGCTCGAGGGGATGGTGTCTTTGACGGCGATGGCGACCGTGCCGCCGCCGGCACCATCGTCGGTCACGTCGACGTAGCCGATCTCGACGACGAGTCCGTCGTTGCCACCGCCGAGGAACCGAAGCTGGTCCCCGGCGGGTTCGCAACCGTTGAAGACGGATTCGGGATCGTTGTAGACCTCGTTGAGGTTGCAGGGGCGACCGATGCGGTCGATGACGCCCTGCGGGGTCCGGAGGTCTGGGTACTCCTTGTTGTTGTGGCACACGTTCTGGAAGGGCGTGCACGTGCGCTGAATGACCTTGACGTGGATGTCCTCGTACGTCGGGAACTCCATCTTGGCTTCCTCGATGTACTCCTTGACGTCCTCGTTGTCGGAGGGTTCGCCGCTGTCGTCGCTGGTGTCGGAACCGTCGTCGCTGTCGCTGGTGTCTTCACCCTCGCCATCGTCGTCGCCGTCGTCCTGCTTGCCGCCCTCGTCGTCACCCGCGGTGGCGCCCGTGGCAGGCCCGGTTCCCGAAGCGAACTGCCCGCCATCTCCGTCTCCGGCGTCGCATCCGGCGGCGAAAAGTGCCAGCAGTCCCAGTGCGGCGACCATTCCTTGCGTTCCAAGCGTTCCGTTTCTCGTCATCACGTACCCTGCCCCTGCGCCCCTCACAGAATCCGACCTGTCAGACTCCACCCCACGTGGCTTTTTCCGGGGCCGGTCAAAAAAAGTGAGTTTTCGTCCGCAGGCGACCTAGGCCATTGAACTTACGGCGCTTTTCAGGCCGCGAATTCAGGCCGTAGGAGGCAGCGTGTCGGTCGATCCGCGCGGAGTCGCGCGCGGAGGCCGGCGCTGATCCGTGTCGTTGCACACCAACGCGGCAATGACCGTGATGTTGTCGTCCCCACCGCGTCGGTTCGCGAGGTCGGTGCAGACCCGCGGGAGATCGGCATACCAATGGTCCCGCGCAAGTGCCGCGATCTCATCGACCTCGACGTAGTTCGACATCCCGTCGGAGCACAACAGGAACGCATCGCCGGGCGCAATGCTGGCCGAGGTCACGTCTGCCTCGACATGCCGCTCGAAGCCGACCGAGCGGGTGATGATGTGTTTGAGGTCGGACACCGAGGCTTCCTCCTCGGTCAGCAAACCCGCTTGGACCTGCTCGTTGAGCCAAGAGTGGTCGTTGGTCAGCTGACGCGCAGAGCCGCCGCGCAGCAGGAAGGCGCGCGAGTCCCCGACATGCACGACGTACGCCCGTTCACCATGCAGGAACATCCCGGTGAGCGTGGTGCCCATGCCCTGCAGGCGAGGATCGGCGGCGGCCTGATCGAAGATGCGGGCGCTGGCCTCGCTGGCGGCGGCCGCGAGGACCTCGGAGATCGTGGCCCCACGTTCCTGTGGCGGGACTGCGCTGAGCGTGGACACGCCCTTTCGGACAACCTTGTCGACAACGTCCACGCACAGGGCAGAAGCATGAGCACCCCCGGCGTGACCGCCCATGCCATCCGCAACGAGGTAGAGGCCCAGCTCACCATCGATCAGGTGGCTGTCCTCGTTGTGACTGCGGACGCGACCTACGTCAGTCGCCGGCCAAGCGATCACCCGCACGGTGCACGCACCCTAGCAGTCTTAGACGGTGAACGCGGTGGGCTCATCCGAAATGGTCACCTCGGACCCGTCGTAGCGGATCCGTTTGGCCTTGTCGTCGACCACCGAGAGGATGGAGACCGGTCGTCGCCACACCCGCTCGAGGTTGCGGAGTGTGTCGCGTGCGTAGTCCAGCTTGAGGTCATCCCCCTCGTGGCGGTGTCCCAGGAGCAGCTCACCGCGGTTGAGGTCGTTGGCATCAGTGACGTAGATGAACGGCTGACCGAAGTTGGTCAGCTGTGACAGCAGCTTGGTCTTGACTTTCTCGAACTCGCGCGTCTCGATCTCCAGCTGTCCGCTCCGTCGGTTTTCGGCGAACGTGAAGAACTTGTTGTCGCGACAGAAGTCGAGCGTGAAGAACTCGTCGATGAACGTGACGTCGTTGTAGAGCTTGCGAACCTCGAAGATGCGCTCGCGGCCAAGGCCAAGTTTTTTGTCCCAGCCCCGACGTTCTTCGCTGTTGGTGCAGTTCTCCCACTCGGGTCCGAACTTCCCTTTGTTCCATCGGTCTTCGATGTCGCGGAACAGCTCGACGCCAAGCTTGTAAGGGTTGAGCTGGCCCGGTGCCGTCGCGAACACGCTGGAGACCACGTCTGCGTAGTCGATGATCTCCGGCGCCTTGAGGGCCCGCTCGGTCATGATCCGGGAGTGCCAGTAGCTGGCCCATCCCTCGTTCATGATCTTGGTCTGCATCTGCGGCAGGAAGTAGTAGGCCTCCTCGCGAATGATGCCGAGCACGTCGGCTTCCCAGGACTCGAGGGGTGCGTGCTGGATCAGGAATCCCAAGACGTCCCGCTCGGGGCGCTGAGGGATCTTTCGCCGGCTGGCTTCCTTCTCCGCCGCCGCGCGTTCCTTCTGCTCAGCGATGAACGACGGTGGGTTGACGTAGTCCTCGAGGTAGCCGCGAACGTTTCGCAGGCGGCCATGAGGGTCGTCATCGGCAGCCCCATCGTCCCCATCATCTCGGCCGCGCTCGCGGACCGGCGCCCACGGGTCGATGAGGTTGTCGATCGACAGGCAGGTGTCGATGAACGACTCGACCGTGGAGACGCCGTGGCGGTCCATGTAGCGCCGGACTCGAGCCGCGCTGTTGGCCATCAAGTCGATCATCCGCCGGTCGGTGCGGGCGAAATAATTGTTGTTCTTGAAGAAGTCGTTGTGGCCGTAGACGTGGGCCATCACGAGCTTCTGATCGACGTAGCTATTGCCCTCGAGCAGGTAGGCGTAGCAAGGGTCGGTGTTGATGACCAACTCGTAGATCTTGGAGAGCCCGTAGGTGTGGCTCTTGATCATGTGGTCGTACTCCATCCCGAAACGCCAGTGCGGATACCGGACCGGGAAGCCGCCATAGCTGGCGATCTCGCACATCTCTCGGTAGTCCAGCATCTCGAAGATCTGGGTGGAGTAGTCCAGGCCGTACTCATCGGCGTAGCCCTGGATCTCGATCTGCATCTCGCGGAGGTAATCCGGAATCGGAGCCACTTAGCGACCGCCTTTGAGGAACTCTTTGATGGAGTCCATGATGTCGTCTTTGCCCGTGATCTCCGAGGTGATGAGCTTCTCATCACTGGGGAACGCCGAGCGGATGTCTTTGATGAACTGGCCCGAGCCGTAGGGGCTCTCGACCTGGCCGTAGCCGAACTGGTTGCACGCGGGGATGAGCGTGTTCTTGAGCAGGCTGACGCACGTGCCCGTGTCGTCCACCGACCAGTTGTCTCCGTCCGAGAAGTGGAACGCGTAGATGTTCCAGTTTTCCGGTGGGAACTCTTTTTCGATGAGCTCGGAGCAGACCTTGTAGGCCGAGCTGATCATCGTGCCGCCCGACTCCCGGGTGCGGAAGAACGTGTCCCGCTCGACCACGCGAGCGGTTGCGTCGTGAATGATGTAGCGCGACTCCAGGCCTTGGTATTGGCTGCGCAGCCAGGTGTCGATCCAGAAGGATTCGATGCGGACGATTTCCTTCTGCTCGTCTCCCATCGAGCCCGAGACGTCCATCATGTAGATGATGACGGCGTTGCTCTGGGGCTTGGGATCCGTGCGCCACGACCGGTAGCGCTTGTCCTCGCGCACCGGCGTGATGATCGGCTTGCCCGGCATGTACGTGCCGCTGGCCAGCTGCCGCTTGAGCGCTCGCTTGAACGTCGCCTTGAACGAGCGCAGCGACTCGGGGCCGGTACTGCGCAGACTGACGTAGCGATCTTTGTTGGTGTGCAGGCTGTCGCTGCCCTTGGGCTCGATGCGCGGCAGCCCAAGCTCCTCGCCCATGATCGACGCCAGCTCGTCGAGGGTGACATCGACCTCCAGGGTCTTGCCGCCTTCGCCCTCACCGGCCTTGCCGGCACCCTCGCCCTCTTCGCCCTGCCCCTGGCCGACGGGGTCACCCGGCTCGCCCTCGCCCTGGCCGACGCCCGACTGCTCTCCGCCTCCCAGCGTGAACCGGGGGATATCGATCGAGGGCATGGGGATGGACACGGTGTCCTTGCCCTTTCGAGCGACCATGTCCCCGCGCGAGATGTACTTGCGGAGGTTGTCGCGAATCTTCCCGCGGACGATTTCGCGGAACCTGCTGTGGTCCTTGTCGATGCGTGAGATCATGAGCAGAGCTCAGATCGATCATATCAGGGTCGATGCCTCGCCGTGCGTTCCCGAGCCCGCCGCTGGCGTTCTTCGAGGGGCCCGGCTGTGCGGTCGCGCCCGTCCCCAACGGACCCATCCTGGGCCGGACAGGGCAGTACGGGGCTGTCCGGCATGCTTCGACCCAGCCGGTTCGTCCGACCGGTGCGATGGGCATGCACTGGGCGGCCCCCCTCGTGAGCGCACCTTGCGCAAGACCACCCCGCCCGCGCCTGCGCTACCCCGCCGTGCCCGAGAACTGCAGGAGGATCCAGTTGATGTCGATGGCGAGATAGATCGCCAGACACGCCGCGAAGATCCAGCGCCCCGGCTGCCACAGATGCCAGCGCAACAGAATCACCACCACGGCCGCGGCGAGCAGGGTCTTGAAGGTCAGGAACACGACCAGGCCCTGCTGCAGTCCCCATCGCATCACGGGGTTGAGCTCCGCGACGCTGCCCGAGCCGACGTACCGAGCGGTCATTGCGGTATCGACGGCAAACAGCAGCATGAAGATGGCCGCGCCGCTCCAGGCCCACCGGGGCGCGCTGTCCACGAACGCGCCAGCGCTGCGGAACTCGTTGGGGATGAGCGCCTTGCGTCGGCCCCGAAACGCATACCGATTGAGAAACGAGGTCCGTTTCCGCCGACGGTCGGGCCCGGCGTAGTTCTTGGTGATGACCCAGTCGTAGTCGGGGTCGTAGAACAACAGCGGTGACTGCCGGTGGCGGGTCGGGAGAGGAAACTCGATGGCCTGCGCGACGGCATGCTCGTGGAGCGAAGCGACCCGCCCCGACGTTGGATCTTGGTAGCCGATGACAAGGGTGACCTTGCTGCCGCCCTGCCAGGGGAAACACGCGACGTACGCGAAGTTGTCCCGGCCGAGACAGTAGACCGTTTGCGCCTCGGAGAGCTCGCCCAGGATCTTTCGGACCGGATGCTTTCGATAGGCCCGGCCCACCGCGGAGCCATCGGCCTTCAGTGGCCAACCGAGCAGCCGAGGAAGATCGCGTTGCAACTCGAGCAGGGCCTCGGTCACCGGGACCACGAGTTGGACCGTCGGCACCTGTTCGTCTGCGGGGATCGGCCGGATCACCGCGGTGGGGATGTCGACGATGCGCGTGACCACCTGCCGTAGCCGCTCATCGACCGCGCCCGGTGAGAGCTCGGCCGGCGCGTTGAGGGCTCGCCGTCCGACCACCGACTCGCTCGGGTCCTCACCGAAGATGACGCGTGCGAGCTGGGCCCCTTCGACCGGCCACGCCAGCACGCGTTCGATGACTCCCTCGTCCACCTCGCGAACGAGGGCGGGGAGGTCTTCGTAGGTCGATGCCGCGATGCGCAGCGTGTTGTGCTCACCACCGCGCGCCTCGCCCAGCACGGTCTTGACCGTCTCCGGTTGCGCGCCTTCGACGACAACCGCATCCCAGCCGTCCTCAGACGCGAGTGCACACGCCCGCCCGATGTCGCGCTCTACGACAACCTCGAGGCGCGGTGCCGCATCTGGGGGCTCCGCTCCGACCCAAAGGACCCTGGCCGCAGTCCGCTCGGGGACGGTCTGTCTATCGGGCATCCACAGAGATGGAGGACGCGACCATGATCGTCCCCATGACGATCTCGTCCTCGAGATCGACCTGAGCGTCTGGCATTCGAATCCAGCCGGTCGAGCCTTTGTACAGGAGCGCAACGCCGTCCATGCTCGTCAGCTCGGCGGCCTCGTAGACCACCGTCACCGGCAGAGCGAACTGCACGACGCTCGGGCCCACCGAGTAGCAGTCCGCCAACCCTTCGACCTCGCAGGGCACCGCCTCGATCGAAACCTCGGTCGGCTCGTCGAGTGCCCCTTGTGGAACCTCCAGGCTGAGCCGACCGTCTTCGGAGAGCACGATGCCCCCCTCGGGTCCGATGACCGCGTTCGACCCCAGTCCGCAGGCGTCGGGCATCCCCACACTCATCGCAGCGAGGGCAAGTACACCCAGCCCCGCCAAGATGCCCATCGTTGCTCCCTTCCGACGTCTCACCCCGCAATCGTACCACCGGAGTGTCCCTTCCTGGTCCCCACTGTGTGGGGTCTGCCGATCTTTGTGGGGTCGCGATGCACCGACGCGCGCATGAACGCGCGGTTCGGTTTTGCGCTTCGCAACTCACCACGAACGGGACGGTCACACCTCCTGCGATGCGGGCCTACCTTTGCCGGTGCCGTTCAAAACCAAGCGCGCAGCCCGAGCTGCGGCCCGCGAAGTGGAGTTTCTCCGATGAGCTTCGCCTCGTACGCCACCGAGACCTCGAGTCGCCGGACCATCACGCCCAGGCTGGCTCGGCCCGAGACCGCAGTGGTGTCGCCGAGTCTTCCCACGTCGAACCGCCCACTCGCCACGACCGGGTGAATGGGAAAGATGTCGACCTCGGTCATGACGTTTTGTCCGATCTCGACCTCGGGTCGGCCGCCGATCGGGATCTCCGCGTTGGCGCGAGCGAGCACCCCCGGCCCGACCCGCAATCCGAAGTGGGGACGCTGGACCAGGTCGAGGGTCCAGTGGGCTCCGCCGAGGTAGAATGGTTTCTGCGCTCCCCACCCGCTGTAGTGGTGGGCGTCGACGGACAGCCCCAATCGCCAGTATCGAAGGAGTGCGCGGCCCCCTGCCCTCCACCCCTGCGCGCCCAGGTACCCGCCTTCGCCCGCGACCCGGACCGACCAAAGCTTCGCATCCTCTCCGCCCGAGTCCGCCGAGGCCACGCGCCGGACATATCCTGGGGTGTGGTTGGCGTAGGGATAGCTCGAATACCGGGGCACGACCCGATTGGGGTGCCCATCCTCGTGTGCCTGCGCCCCGCTGGGGAGCAAGAGACCGAGAAGACTGCCGAGGACGAAACAAGCGGTGCGCATTCAACAACGCCATGACCGCCGGTGGCCCAATCTATGGAACGCGGACCGGACCGAGGGATGGATTCACGCCTCGCGGGTCATCGGTATTGCGCGCACCGGCTCACAACTCCCACGTCTTCTCGGTTCTCCTCGATGTCCCGAAGGTTGCGCTCGCAGATGGCGGGGGTCGGAAAGCAGAAACTGCGAGGCGTCGCACCCGCTTTGATCTGGAGTTGGAAACACTGCGCCACCGGTTGGCGATCACACCGATGCAGGTCGCTCTTGATACGGCCGGCCTCTTTGCGTTTGGCGAGATGCTGGCCGCAGTCGATGTGATTGCGCATGCACTCTCCATGGGCGCCGTTGGTCGTGGTTCCGACGTAGCAGGCCCATCCGTCCCCCTCGCGAGCGTCATCCCAGAGCATCGCGGGGCGGCCCGCCGTCGCCGGGTCGGACGCTACGGGCGCAGCGCCGACGCACTTCGCACCATCCCAACTCGAGCCATCGGGGCAAGAGACCTCATTGACGATGCGGGTCTTGATGCACTCTCCGTCCCGCATCCTGGACCCATTCGGACAGCTGGTTTGGGACTCGGGCTCCGCTGGCGGAACCGAGGTTGTCGCGATCGCTCGGGGCGTGCCGAGTCGCGCGACCTCGATCCGCAGCGGCGCGCTGCAGCCTTTGGGAGGTGCGTCTGTCTCGACACACGACTCCAGCGTTCCATCGCGCGTGAGCGTCTCCTTGACGTGTTCTCCACGCGCGCCCGCGCCGACTTGCCCGGCTCGCACACCAAGACCCGCTTCGGCGCTGGCGCCCGCGAAGAACTCGAACGCCCCCACGGTCATGCCGGTCATGACGTGGGTCGCACCGGCGCAGTCGCCCTCGAGTTCGTTGGCCGTCACCACCGGCGTGTCGGTGTCCAAGCGCCCGACCATCATCATGTCGATGGTCAACTCGCCCGCAGCCGCGAGCTTGCCTTCGAGGCTGACCGCGCCGGCCGGAACTTCGGCGTAGAGTTCGTCGAGGTTCCGAATGTGGACGGTGTCCTGTTTGGGGGCCACCGACGTGTACGCATAGGCGCCCGGCGCTTCGCAGCGAGGCAGCATCTCCAGCTCGCAACCGTCATAGCGGATGACCACGACCCGGGTCTTGGCTCGGGCTTCGAGTTGGGCCCGGTCGGCAGAGGGCCACTCCACCACCAACGGCTTGTCCTGGCTGACCGCAACGGAGCACTTCGATTGCCCCTTCGCCTCGAACGCGGGCGCCTTGGCAACCGGCTCCGCGACAACCTTGCTGCATCCGGCAAGCGCAAACGTTGCTCCCAGCACCACGCTCCACAGTCCTTGTGGTGTCCACATCAGACAAAGAGAACGACAGATCGGCGCCAAGATTCAAGCGGCCCGCCAACACGTGCCCGGCGGCACACCGCGCAGACCCCGCGACGCGTTCGTCGAGCCCAATTCGTGCCCCTGTGCGTGGTACCGTCCGCGCACATCATGTCGAGCCTCGTCGAACGGATTGCCGCGCTCCAAGACTTCAAACGGTACGAAGACCTGCACTGGTCAGGGACGTTCGAGGAGTACCTCGACCTCGTCCGCGAGAACCCTCGAATCGCCCGAACCGCGCACGAGCGGCTCTACGACATGCTCATCTCCCACGGGACTGAGGAGTATGTCGACAACAAGAAGAAGATCATCCACTACCGCTTCTTCGATGACGAGGTGCATGGAGGTCGCGACGCGATCTTCGGGCTCGACATCCCGCTGATGCGGCTGGTGTCCGTGCTCAAAGCCGCCGCCATGCGGTACGGCACCGAGAAGCGGATCATCCTTCTTCACGGCCCGGTTGGTTCGGCCAAGTCCACCATCGCCCGTCTCCTGAAGATCGGCATGGAGGAGTACAGCCGCAGCGTTCAGGGCGCGATGTTCACGTACGAGTGGGTGCTGCCCAAGGAGCTGCAACACCTCATCGCCGGCCAGGAGATTTTCCCCTCTCCGATGCACGAGGAGCCGCTCAAGCTCATCCCGCCCGAGTGGCGCGAGAAAGCGATCACCGAGCTGGGCCTGGAGAAGGACGGCTACCGCCCCCACGTCAAAGGCGAGCTCAACCCCGCGTGCCGCTACATCTTTGCGGAGCTGATGCAGCTCCACAACGGTGACTGGTCGAAGGTCATCAAGTACATCCGGGTTCGTCGTCTTCTCATCTCCGAGCAGGACCGCGTCGGTATCGGCACGTTCCAGCCCAAGGACGAGAAGAACCAGGACAGCACCGAGCTGACCGGCGAGATCAACTACCGCCGAATCGCCGAGTTCGGTTCGGACTCCGACCCGCGCGCGTTCAACTTCGACGGCGAGTTCAACGTCGCCAACCGCGGCATCATCGAGTTCGTCGAGATTCTCAAGCTCGACGTGGCGTTCCTCTACGACCTTCTGGGCGCAACCCAGGAGCAGAAGATCAAGCCCAAGAAGTTCGCGCAGACCGACATCGACGAGGTGATCATCGGCCACACCAACGAGGCGGAGTACCAGCGACTGCTGGAGAACCGCTTCATGGAGGCGCTTCGTGACCGTACGGTCAAGATCGACATCCCGTACATCACCAAGCTGTCCGAAGAGACCAAGATCTACGTCAAGGACTACAACCCCAAGAAGGTGCGCGGCCGGTTCATCGCCCCGCACACCCTCGAGATGGCGGCGATGTGGACCATCCTCACCCGCCTCGAGGAGCCCAAGAAGCACCAGCTCAGCCTGATGCAGAAGCTCAAGCTCTACGACGGCAAGACCCTGCCCGGCTTCACGCAAGACACGGTCAAGGAGCTGCGCAAGGAGTCCAACCGCGAGGGCATGGACGGCATCTCGGCTCGCTACGTCCAGGACAAGCTGGCCAACTGCCTCGTCTCCGAGCGCGGCCAGACCAGCATCAACCCGTTCATGGTGATGAACGAGCTCGAGAGCGGGCTGCGCAACAACAGCCTCATCACCAACGAGGACGACCGCAAGCGCTACACCGACCTGCTCGCCGTCGTGAAGCAGGAGTACGAGGACATCGTCAAGAACGAGGTCCAGCGCGCCATCTCGGCCGACGAAGATGCGATCGCACGCCTGTGTGGCAACTACATCGACAACGTCAAGGCATACACGCAGCGCGAGAAGGTCAAGAACCCGTACACCGGCCAGGACGAAGAGCCCGACGAGCGGCTCATGCGTTCGATCGAGTCCAAGATCGACATCCCCGAGTCTCGCAAGGATGACTTCCGGCGCGAGATCATGAACTACATCGGGGCGCTCGCGATCGAGGGCAAGCAGTTCGACTTCCGCACCAACGAGCGGCTGTACAAAGCCCTGGAGCTCAAGCTGTTCGAAGACCAAAAGGACAGCATCAAGCTCACCTCGCTGGTCTCGAACGTCGTCGACAAAGAGGCCCAAGAGAAGATCGAAGTCGTCAAGCAGCGGCTGATCCGCAACTACGGCTACGACGAGATTTCGGCCACCGACGTGCTGACCTACGTCGCGTCGATCTTCGCCCGCGGCGAGATCAAAGGCGACGGCTGAGCCCGACCCACGCTCTCGGCGGAAAAGCCCCCTGAACCCGTAGTGGTGTTGGCAGGGGGCTTTTTTGCGTCGTCGGGCTCCTCTCGCTCAGATGCGCCGGCTACACAGCGACCGAAGCGTTTCAATCGCCCAGGTCGATACCGGGCCAAGCCCCTGATCCCGGCGGTGGATCAGACTCAAGCCAAGGTCGTGGGCATGCTCGCCCCAGGCGGCGATCTGCAAGCGCACGAGGGTACCCCGCTGCAGGTCAACCTCGACCTCCGGGGCGGGGAGATTGCCCCAACCCAGCCCAGCACGCAGCAACGCGGCCTTGGTGGAGAGCTCGCCCACCCTCCACGTCCGAGGGGACAGCACCGCTCGATCGGGTAAGGCTCCCCCCTGGGCACTCTGCAGCACGACCTGGACGTGCTCCGACAACCCGGCGTCGGCGGCCCCGCGTCCTGCGAGCGGGTGTGAGGGGGCCACCACCGGCACCATCTGCACCGCGCCAACGAGCGTCCGCTCCAACGACTCGGGAACCTCGACATCGGGCCCGATCACCCCAAGCTGACACGCGCCGGCCACGACGCGCTGGACGACTCCCTGCAACACCTCCGTCTCGGCCCTCAGCGCGACATCTGGAAACTGCACCGCCAGCGCAGACGCGAGCGCAACGAGGACCGCCTGGGGGAACACTGCGTCACAGACAACAGACAGCTCCGCTTCGCGCCCAGCGTCCAACGCCCGCGCGTGGCCCCCCAGTCGCGCGACGGAAGCCAAGACACCGCGGACCTGAGGAAACAGCGCACCTCCGGCCGCGGTCAGGGTTCCTTTTCCGGCGGCGCGGTCGAACACGACGATTCCCAGTGCGTCCTCGAGCGTCGCCACCGACTGGCTGATCGCTGACTGCACCTTCCCCAGGCGGCGACCTGCGGCCGAGAAGCTCCCGGTCTCGACCACGGCGACCCACACACGCAGCTGGTCGAGCGTCAGGCGATCGAGCGTGGCCACCAGCAAGCCCTCACGGCGCGATGAAGTGCGCCCGCTCGAACGCGTCGTCGTAGTACGCCGCCTCGACGCTGAAGGGGTCGGGCTCCCCGGCGGCTCCGGTGAAGTAGACGTTGTCGTCCAGCGGCGTCTGCTCCCACACGAACGCGGCGTTGAAACGCCACAGGTCGCCGTTGGAAAACGCCTGGTGCCACACCAGCCAGTCCGCGTCGGACCCGATGCCCGACGGGTCGGCCCGTCCGATCGTCCAGATGTTGTCAACGCTGCCCTGCGGGGCCCCGCCGTCTTGGTCCACCAGATCAGCCACCTGGGACAGCTCGAGGCCTCCGTTCTCAAACTGCGAATAGACAACCGCAACCGGCGTCGCGACCAAGAACAACTCCTCCACGTCGTCCCCGACCTGTCCGGGGGTGTGGACCATCGCATCGACAGCCAGGCCTGCCGCCGCTGGGAATCGGCGGTCCAGCGGCTCCGGCGTTTGCCAAACACCATCGGCTTGCTCGTAGACCATCGCGTCGTCGGTGATCACGAAGAGCCGGTCGAAGTGGGTCAGAGACGTCGTTGCCGTGATGCCCGTCGGCGGCGGTGCGTTGTCCCCGACCCAGATCTCGTGCAGCGGGACCTGCGACCAGGTGCCCAGGGTCGTGTCGAGCGAGTACCGATGCCAACTCTCCACACTCCCACCAGTCGACGTCGAGCCCTCCGCCTCGCTCGACGACCCCTGCGGCACTCCCGTGCTACCGGAGGTCCCGCTCGTCGTATCGGTCGCGGAGGTCGCGGTCGCGGACGGATCCGTAGATGCCGTCTCGCCGGCAGAAATCCCGGTGGTCGGAACCTCGGTGTCCTCCGCGCTGTCGGATCCAGAGCCAAGCGTCGCGCCGCTGGGCTGGTTCTGGTCACCACCGGCACATGCGACGAGACCGGCGAAAATCAGCAAGAAGGAGCGTGACACCACCTCCGAGGCTATCGCGGATGACATCAATTTTTGTGACGAGAACATGCATTTTCTATCGTTTTACGACATGGCAAGTCCAGCCTACGTTGGTCGCGAGATGCTTCAACTTCGCCGCTCCAACGCCCGGGGACACGCTGAGCACGGCTGGCTCGAAAGCCGGCACACGTTCTCCTTCGCCGGCTATCGCGACCCCGCTCAGATGGGATTCGGGCCTCTGCGCGTGATCAACGAGGACCGTGTCCAGCCGGGAATGGGGTTTGGCACCCACCCCCATCAGGACATGGAGATCATCAGCTACGTGCTCGAGGGGACGCTCGAACACAAGGACTCGATGGGCAACGGCTCGGTCATCCGCCCTGGAGACGTTCAGCACATGTCGGCCGGTTCGGGCGTGACCCACAGCGAGTTCAACGGGTCCAAAGACGAGCTCGTTCACTTCCTACAGATTTGGATCCAGCCCAACGAGCGCGGCGGCGCCCCCCACTATGGGCAGCAGCACTTCACGCGGGCGCAGCGACTCGATCAACTTCGCGTCGTCGCCAGCGGAGACGGTCGCAACGGGTCCATCACCATCCGGCAAGATGCCGTGATGCTTGCGGGCCTGCTCAGTGGCGGCACGACCCTCGAGCACGTTGTCCAGCCGGGGCGCCGCGCATGGGTCCACATCGCGAACGGCTCTGTAACGATCGCCGGCAACGCCCTCCACGCTGGGGATGCCGTGGGCACCGACGATCCGGGCGCCCTTCAACTCACCGCCAACGGCGAGGCTGAAGTCCTCGTCTTCGACCTCCCCTAGCCCTCGGACCTCGTCATGAACATCGCAACCATCGCAGGAAGCCTGCGCAAAGCATCGATCAACCGCGGACTCTTGAACGCATGCCGGGACGTGGCCCCGGACGGCGTCACGTTCGAGACCCTGTCGATAGGAGTTCTTCCCCACTACGACGGCGACCTGGCGGCCGACGGAGATCCAGCCACCGTCGCGGAGTTCAAAGCCGCCATCGCCTCCGCGGACGCGCTGTTGATCGCGACGCCGGAGTACAACTATTCCGTCCCCGGCGTCCTCAAGAACGCACTCGACTGGGCATCTCGCCCCGCATACCGATCCGTCTTCGCGGGCAAGAAGACCGCCATGCTCGGGGCCTCGTACTCCGTCGTCGGGACCGCGCGGGCACAAGCTCACCTCAAAGGCATCATGCTTGGGATGGCAGCACCGGTCTTCCCGTACCCCGAGGTTCTCGTGGGCGCGGCGAAGGAGAAGTTCGATGCGGCGGGCACGTTGACCGATACGGGGACCCGCGAACACCTGGCCGCGTTTGTTGCTGCCTTTGCGAGTTGGGTCCGTACGCCCTGACGGGGTCTCGACCCCACCGTGATACGTTGATTCGTGTCGTGGATGAATAGATTGCTCCTCTCGTGGCCCCTCATGGCGGCGTGCGCAGGAGAAGAGCGCGAAGACACCAACGGCCAGGCTTCGCTGTCGACCCTCGGGGGTTCGAACTCCGACTCCGCCCCGGACACCGATTCGCCGGACGACGATACGGGCGAGCTCAAGCTCGACGTCGGGCCTGCGGGCAGCGGCGGGCAAGCGGGAGGCTGCGGCAAGGTCGACTTCCTCTTCGTGATCGACAACTCGTTCTCCATGGCCGAGTACCAAAACCGGCTGGTCACGAGCTTTCCAGGGTTTGTGGACGCGATCCGAACCGCGCTCGGCCAAGCGCAGGACTACAACATCATGGTCATCGATACCGATCCCGCGGGGCCGGTCGACTGTGCGTCGATCTGCCCGGTCGCGGTCGGGTCCAACTGCGTGACGAACAACACCTGCACGCCCTACAACCCGGACATCCCGCTGTGCACGACCACGTGCCTGGACTTCCTCGAATGCTCGAGCCTTCCAGGAGGTTGCGGAGCACCGCCGCCGCCCGAAACCTGCGACATCATGGGCGCCGGCATCAACTTCCCGCGGGGCTCCGATGCCACCAATGCCGCGTGCTCCTTCACCTCGGGATTGCGCTACATCGACTCCACGGAGACGGACTTGGACAGCGCATTCGACTGCGCGGCCCGGGTCGGCACCAATGCCCGTGGTTCGGCAGAACTCCCGATCGGCTCCATGCTCAGCGCGCTCGACGAGGCAACACCCGCCGGAGCCTGCAACGGAGGATTCCTTCGCGATGACGCGATCCTCGTCATCACGGTCATCTCGGACGAGGACGACGCCGCCGCCAACGGCACCCCAGGCTTGGCCCCGGACTGGGTCGCCGACCTGGTCGCAGCCAAGAACGGCGATCCCAGCGCAGTGGTGGTGTTGGGCCTGCTGGGCAACGAAGACGAGGATTGCGGCGAGGACAGCCCCCGGCTTCGAGAGTTTGTCGACTTGTGGGGCGGCCAGGGACGCATCGGAAGCATCTGCTCACCGAGCTACGTGCCCTTCTTCGAAGAAGTCGTCGGCCTCATCGACGACACCTGCGACGATTTCGTCCCACCGGGCTGAGCCATCGTTCCCGGTGGCCCCACACCCGCTTCGCGGACGCCTTGCCCCGCCAAAGATGCAGTGTAGGCTCACCGGCATACGGGACTCAGCGCCGCAGGTGTGTCCCAGCACCGTTGCCCCGGATTGAAGCTGCTCATGATGCCCAACGCTCTGTACCGACTCGGCGCATGCCTCTTGCTCGCCGCCACGACAGGCTGCCCCTCCGACGCTGGAGAGAACACGTCGGCTGGGGAGACCGCCAGCGTGGAGACTGACGATCCGGACGCGCCGCAACTCCTCGCGTTCGAACCGCTCAGCCTCCCGAGCAGCCGAGCCGAGGTCACCGGAATGAAGTTCCTGCCGGATGCCAACGAGTTCGTCCTGCTCGGCAAGAACGGATCGCTGTGGCACTACGGCCTCGACGGCGACACGGTGACCGAGTTGGGCACGGTACCCATCGCCGGAACCCACACCGACTCCGACTGCGGCATCATCTCGCTGGCCTTCGACCCGGACTTTTCGACCAACCGATTGTTCTACGTCGGCCGCTGCGTCAGCCAGACCGACAGCGTCATCGAGCGCTACGTCTGGGACACCTCGGACTACGCGGCGACCGGAGCTTCGGGCACCGAAGTGCTGCGGCTGGGCTACGAAAACGCGACCCGGCCCTGGCACAACGTGGGCGCCATCGGGTTCGACGACGACGGTGTGATGTGGGCGCTGTTCGGGGAGAAGAACGTCCCGGCCAATGCCCAGGACACCGCCACCGGATTGGGCTCACTCATCCGAATCATCCCGCGACGCGACCTGGCACAGACCGGCTACGACCCGGTGCCCGATGGCCCGTTCCCCAACAGCGACGTGCATGCTTACGGCTTCCGCAGCCCTTGGACGGGTACCCTGGACGAGCGCGGGTTCTACTGGGTGGGCGATGTTGGAGCCGACGATTTCGAGGAGATCGACGTCGTCACGGCCGCCGCCCAGAACTTCGGGTGGAGCATCTCCGAGGGACCCTGCGAAGGCGACTGCGAAGGGCTCTCGCAGCCTCTGATCGCCATCGAGCACGGCATCGACAAGTACGTCACCGAAAACCCGGATGCCGTCCCTGTGCAAAGCCGCGTCATCTTCGTGGCCGTGTCGTACCGGGACCAGGGCAACGATCCGTACGATGGGTTGCTCAGCGGCCGCACCCTGGTCGGGGAAGCCTGTACCGGCTCCCTGCGCCTGCTGGAGGTCGATGAGTCGGGCTCGATGACCCTCGACACGCACATCGGACACCTGCCCAGCGCGCACGCCTGGGCGCAGGCACCCGACGGCTACGTCTACGCTGTGCAGAACGGCGGGTGCGGTGCAGGAAACATCACCGACTCCGACTCCACGCTGCTGCGCGCCCGACTCGCGGACTGAGGCTCGACGCCGAACGCAAGAAGGCCAGCGAACAGCCGAAGCTGCGCGCTGGCCCGGGGGTCCGAAGACCTGGCAGCTACATGAAGTTGGAGATGACGCCGACCAGGACGCCGACGCCAACACCGATGCCACCACCCATGAGTGCCTTCTTGGCGTTGCCCAGCGCTTCGTCGAGAAGCTGCTCGCGGGTCTTGGGGCTGACCAGCAAGGAGAACAGGCCCTTGCCGGAGAGGACGCCCTGCTTCATGTACCCGGCTGCGTACACCGTGCCACCGTCGGCGAGGAAGACCTTCTCCGTGCAGACGAACTCGTTCGCCTTGGAGTTGACGGGGTTTTGGAACTGGAAGTTGCCGAACTCGATGGCCTTGCCCTTGCCGACCGCGTTCTTGAGATCGTCGAACATGCCCTCTTTGTGCTTCTCCTCGAAGGTCTGCTTGAGGTCGAAGTCGCCGCCGCCGGCGAGGTTGAGGGGGAGCACACCGGAGCCGTCGTCCACGCCGACCTGGCCCTGCTTGTCCTCGTAGTAGGTCTTGCTCTTCTTGCTGTCGCCGTCTTTCCAGAAGCCTTCGATCTCCACTTCGTAGTAGAGGCACTGGGTTCCGGTGACGGGGGAGACGAGCGGTTGTGCGACCGGGCGACCTTGAACGCTGACGGCCTTACCGTCGGGCGTCGAGCCGGCAGCTCCGGACTGCAGGTGATCGGCCTTGGTAATCCTGGACGCCTTGCGACGCATCAGCAGGCCGTAGATCAGAACGATGATGGAGATAGCGGTGACGATCGCTGCAATGGCGCCCATGATGTCGACGAAGACGGACCCGTCCGTGGCTTGTCGCAGTCGATCGGGAAGATTTAAAGAAAAAAGCCCCCGGGCCTCGAGCCTCGGGGGTCGGTTTTCGACAGCCGCAGAAGGGCTCAGCCCGCAGGCGGTGGCAGCTCCTCGGGCGGGACCAGGATGAACACGTCCCGATCGTCCAGCTCACCGCAAGAGTCGGCCAGCACCTGAATGTTGGCCGTGAACAGCCGCGGGCTGGTGCCCTGCTCCACGAAGTCGTTGAACGCCGTGACCGTGAAGATCACGTCGGTGTCCGGAACGACGCCTTCGAACGTGGTCGGCGTGAGGACAGGATCTGCAACGCCCGGCAGCGGCACCGGGCCGTGGTCGAACGGGGTGACGGACTGGACGAAGTCCGCGGTGGTTGTTCCCGCCGGCAGGGCCTCGCCGTCGACGTCGGCCTCGACGCCCGTGACCATGCTGGTGACGTCAAACTGACCGTACGCGGCAAGCAGCGAAACCGCGCTCGAGAACGAGCTGTCCACCCCGGTGCCGTTCGCGTCGGCCTGGTAGGTCATCGGGCACAAGCCGGTCGGGCCCGGGGCCACGCCAGCACCGAACAGTCCCGTGCAGCACTGCCCTGCAACACATCCCGCCGGACGTCCAGCGACGTCCCAGGCTTCGGGGGGCACCATCGCGCCGGTCGCTTCGGCGAACTGCACCCCGTCGTCGTAGGCCGAACACGTTCCGGTCGCCCCAACCGCGATCTGAATGACGCGGCCGCAGATCGAGTTCAACGCATCCATCGCCTGCGTTTGGTTGTGGGCGTTGGTCGCGACCGCGCCGGCGTAGACCTCAGGCCCGCCAAAGTCGCACGCAGCGTTACCCATGGGGTCGTGGCTCAACGCGTCGGTGATCGACACGACGAGCGGGAACGACCCCTCGCGGAAGCCGACGCCCCCGATGCCGACCATGTTGGGCGCGACGTTCGTCGGTGCCGGTGCCACGAGTCCCTCGCCGGTCGCGATCTGATACAGCGCCTCGATGTTGGACTCGGGCCCATCGTTACCGCCCGCAGCGACGTAGGTTCCGACCGCGATCTGCACGTCGGTGACGTTGGCGGTGATCGGCTGCAGCAACGTGAAGGGCTGGTCGGTGCCGACCGTTCCATACGGCGCCAGCGGGAAGTCTGCGAAGGAGCCCGCGCCGAACTGAGTGTCGGGAACCTGGGCGGTGATCGTCGGGATGATGTCCCCCGACAACGCGGCGCGGAGGTTGTTGATCTCCTCCGACATGGAGCCGGTGACGTCCATGTTGATGAACACGTCGAGCGACTTCACCTCGGTGCTGAACGTCAACGGCTTGTCCTGCGGACCGTCTTCGTCGTTGAATGGGAGGACAAAGAAGAAGTCGTTGGCCAAGTCGTACGCGGCGACGGTGACCTGCGCTTTTCCAACCGTTCCGTCGACCGCGGCGGTGATGATCGTGGACTCGAAGAACGGGTCTGCGAATCCGGGGACCTCGAACGTGGAGCCGTTCATCGCCCCGAGGGTCTCGTTGGTCACCACCCACTGCGCCTGCGCGGTCACGTCGGCGGTGCTGCCGTCGTTGTAGTTGGCCTCGACCACGAACTCGATCGTAGTCGGCGCGCCCAGGTCGAGCTCGATCAGCGACTCGACCGGGATGACCTCGAGAAAGTCGATCTCGCCGCCGGCGTCCGTGTCGCTTCCGGAGGACTCCGCGTCGGGGTCGGTGTCGCTATCCGTCCCACTGAGAGTTGTGAGCGTAGTGATGCTTGCAGAGGAGTCATCACCGTCACCCGGTGCGGACCCCCCACAAGCCGCAAGACTCAACATCGCTAGGCATCCCCCGATGCACCAATCAATCGTCCGCTCCGCCATTGTTCCCACCAATCCTACTCGAACCGTGTGCGGAGCCGCGCGAACCCTGGCAATTTCACTGGCCGCCGGGCCGCCTGTGCCCTATTGTAGCCACATATGCGACATGTCCTTCCCGCACTGCTTTCGGCGGTGTGCATCGCGTGCGCCCCGGCCCAGGATTCGAGCAGCAATGGGGTCGCTGATGGCGGTCCCGGAGGCAAGGCCGATGACGCGGAGACCCCGGAGCCGGTCGAGGGTGTCGCAGATCTTCACCTGCACATGTTCGGTGAGCACGCCTTCGGAGGCGGCTGGCTGCACGGAACCCACGATGGGGACGCTGCAGATGCCCTCGTCGATTGCGACGGCGGCGAGGACCATGCCCGCCTGCGCAGCGACCTCCGCCCCGTTCTGACCCCCAAGACCTGCGAAGGCATGGGCTTCTTCGAGCTCGCGTGGAAGATGCCGTTGGCCGGGGCCATGATCCTCGCCGGCGGCGGCGTGGTCGGCGATCGCATCGGCAAGATCCGCGGATCCGACGGCGACACCGGCGACCACGAGGATCGGACCGAGGGGTTCCCAGGCTTCGCCGGCTGGCCGCGCTGGGACACCATCGCGCACCAGCAAGCCTGGGAAGGACAGCTCGAGGATGCCTGGAAAGCCGGACTTCGGCTCGAGGTCATCTCGGCGGTGAGCATGGGCTGGCTCTGCAACGCCCTGCCCGAGGAGAACCGTGCCCGGCCCCAGTGCTCCGAGTTCGACGACGTGATGGTGCAGCTCGAAGCAGCACACGCGTTTGCCGAGCGGGCCGAGTGGGCTGAGATCGCCACCACGCCCGCCGATGCTCGCCGGATCATCTCCGAGGGCAAGCTCGCCCTGGTGCTCAGTGTCGAGGCCGACCGCGTGATGGACGAGTTCGACGACTGGCGCGTTCCCTTCGAGGCGTTCTACGACGCCGGCGTCCGAACCCTGCAGCCCGTGCACTCGCTGGACAACCGGTTCACCGGCACCGCGATGCACAACGAGATCTTCCAGATCGCGCAGTACACCGACACCTGCCACGTCGACAACGACTGCGCCGAGGGCATCGTGCTCGGCTTCGACGTCGACGAGGAGTGCAAGAACACCGCAGGCCTTCACGCCGACGGCGTCGCGTTGGTCGATGAGATGATGAACCGCGGCATGTTGGTCGACACCGCGCACTTCTCCGAGCGCGCGATGGAGGACATCTTCGAGATTGCGCGCGACCGGGACTACTACCCGATCTACATCTCGCACGGACACTTCCGCGACATCATGCGCGGCGACAAGGGCGAGCAGGAGAAGTCCAGCCCGGCGTGGGCCGTCGACATGATTCGGCAGACCGGCGGCATGTTCGGGCTCCGGACCGGACCCGAAGCCACCCACACCTTCCGCGGGGGCGAGGTCGCCAACACCTGCTCCGGGTCGTCGCGTTCCTTCGCGCAGGCGTACGAGTTCGGCCGCAAGGCGCTGGGCGTCGACATCGGACTCGGGGCGGACTTCAACGGCTTCATCCAGCAGGCCCGGCCACGTTTCGGCGAGGACGCGTGCTCGGACACGTTCCGCGGCGAGCGGGTGTGCCAGGCCAACGCCCAGGAGAACGACGCCAGCGTCCCCCGCCTGGGCACCGACTTCGACGAACTCGGACTCGCCCACACCGGCCTGTTGATGGACCTGGTCAAGGACATCGAGAACATGGGCGCCGACACCTCGCAGCTGTACAGCTCCGCCGAGCTGTACATCCGGATGTGGGAGCGGGCTGGAGCCGAGCGCGAGGGAGCTGCGGCCGCGCCGCTGGACCTGGAGCGCGTCGCGGAGCAGGTGCAGATCGAGAGCGACCCCGCTCGGCTGGACCGCTTCGACTGCGATTTGTAGGAGCAGCCCGCTCAGTCCAGCCTCGCGCGGACGACACTGAGGTCGAAGCCGCCCACGACGATCACCGGCTGGGTTCCGTCCAAGCCGAGGTCGGTCGCGATGTCCGTGCGGCAGTAGCCGCAGCCACCACCGCCTGCGCTATCGGGGAAGCTCTCGGTCGGCGCGTAGCGATCCCACCCGGAGCTGATGCGCCGGGCGTAGCGGATCTGCTGCAGCTGTCGATCGACGTAGCTCAGGTGCGGACGCCCGAAGTCGTCGACTGCGATGGCGTGCCCCCAACCGACGTCGCCAACGTCGTCGACCACCTCGGCCTCCCAGGCCCCATCGACCGGTGAGGTGTGCCAGATGGCCGAGAACATGTCCTCGGCCATCACGATGTGCGGCGTTCCGTCGGGGCCGACCGCAATGTCGACGCGGTCGCGAACGATCAAGTAGTCCTCGACGAGTTCGACCTCCCAGGCCGCATCGCCGGAGCGCCGCGCATACGAGATGACGGTGTCTGACTCGTTGCCCTGCGCCGCCGGGTTGTCTCGGCTGTACACCACGTGCACATCTCCAGCGGGGTCCACCGCGAGCGCACATGATTTCTGGGTCAGCGAGGTGACGTAGTGTTCGGTCGCGACGGGTTCGAGCACCCAACCAGCCTCGTCCGCGCTCGCGTAGATCAGGGTGTCATCGTTCCCCTCCCACCGTCCGACAAAGAGGACGTGCCGTCGATTGTCGTTGTCCACCACCATCTCGAGGCTCCGCGGTGCGGGGCCGCTCATCGAAGCCGCCGGGTGGTCGAAGTTCCACAGGTAGCCATCGTAGGAATACGCGTGGGCGGACGAGATGCTGCTGGGGTAGTTGACGTAGTGAATGCCACCCACCCCGATGGATGGGAGCAGATCAGTGTCGAGCGAGATCGCCAACGATCGTGGGACGTAGTCGAAGTCGGGGTCGGTGACGTTCCCGTTGCCCGCCCAGGCGCCCTCGGCATCGCTGCGGTACACGACCGGGTTCGAAGACGAGGAGCTGTCGTTGACGACGTGGGTGACGCCTCCGCCGACCGCCACCGCGAAAACCTCACCGGAGGGCCGGTATTGGACGCTCCCTTGATAGTACTGATACCAGCCCCCCTCGATCTCGCTTGGGGTCTCGAAGCTGAGTTCCCCCGGGGTGTCGTCGGGCGGAAGCCGCTCGCCGCCGCTGGAACTCTCGCCCCCAGACTCGGACGCCGTGTCTCCCGTCTCATTGGCTGTGGACCCCTCCGCGCCCTCCGTGTCTTGTCCGGTCGTGGGGGACTCCGTCCCGGCGCTTCCCGAGCCCGGACCTCCGCCCGAGGTACCCGTGGGCGTGGCACTACTCGAGCCACCCGTGGACCCGGACCCGGAGTCGGCGCTGCCGGAACCAGCGTCGGCATTCGCCTCGGAGTCCCCCGTCGTGCAGCCGGAGGTCAACACCGCAACCATGGGAAGCACCCAGGAGTTTCGTCGCCAGGATCGGGAATCCATCATGGGGCGTCGGTTGTGCAAGCGACGCGCCATCGGATTCCGGCGCGTCTGAACTCCTCGGCGTCTCTGTTTGGGGCCCCGCGGTGAACGGCAGGGTGACAGATCGGGAAGTCGGGACCGTGCGCGGCCTGCGGTGATTTCGCTGAACGCGGCGCGTCGCCTCAACGTCGATCCGGACGCATCTGTGAGCGTGGCACGGAGCACAGGCAGCCTCGGCAAGCGCATGCGCGGCTTGGGGTCTTCGCAATGCAGACTCCGGCCGGTTGAGGTCGCGGTGCGCACGGACCTGCGCGTCGATTGTGACGTCGACCACCGCGCAGTCCGGTACGCACGGTCGAATCCCGCGGAGCGAATCCAACTTGGTCGTCATGCGCTTGACGACCCCTCCCCCCCTGTTCGCAGTCGTGGCCGCGACAACACTGCTGGCTTCGGCCTGCAACTGCGGAACCCCTGAGATCGAAGGAGTCCCCGAGGAAGGCCCGATGCCGGAACTCCGCACCGGGACACTCGAACCGCACGCACTTGCGCCGGTTCGCAGCAAGGTCCTCCAGCGGCACATCGAGCCTGGCACAACCGCATTGGCGGGGGAATACCTCGCGCTCTGGCTTCCACCGCTGGACGTTCAACTCGACCGCGGCGCACGGGTTGTCATCGATGGGCATCCGAACGCACTTGCGGCCCTCTTTCTGGTCGGTCGGCGGTCCGGGGTTCTCGTTCGATTCCCTCACGGGGCTCCGATGCGAGGCACACTCAGTGGGCGGATCCTGGTCGAGGACGGCGGATGGCACGAAGTGACCTTCGAGTGCCCGCTTTCCGCTGGAGAACCACCGGACGACCCCCTCGCCGACTGGAACCGCTCGTTCGGCGCACGTCAGGACGACACGCTCGCGGACCACTGGGCCCGATCGTTCGGCGAGCGTCTGCACCGGCAAGCACTGCTCAGCGGCGGCGCGCACCCATGGCACGCGTTTGCGAGCCGCCGGCTTCAGGACCTTGCCGACGACCATCGGCACCCTTCAGCTTTGCTTCGCCGACGAGTCCAACGGCGCGAGGGCATCGCGCGGCTGATGGCCACCACGACTGGCATGGTCTCGCTCCAAGAGTCGCTGCAGCACGACCGCGAGCTCCCGATTCGAGACTCCGCGACAACCCAGACCGTTCCGGTCGGGAGCCTCTCGGCGCCTCCCTTGGCCTCGCACCCCTACGACGAAATGCTCACCTTCGTACTTGCTGAGTCTGGGGCTGAATCACCGCCGGCCGAGCCCCTGGCGACCGCGACCCCCGCGGACTTTTGGTTCTTCCGGTTTGAGTCGCCTGCGACCTTGGGGCTGCTCCTGCGGCAGGCGGACCACTGGCTGATTCCCGGCCGCCGTTTGGTCGACGAGGAAGCGCATCGCCACGATGTGGTCGACCGCTACAAGACGCAGCTGGGGCTGACGTGGACGATCGCCGACATGTTCCAACTCCCTGCCCTCGCTTCCGAAGTCGCCCTGGTGGGCTCGGACCCCTACCTTCGGGAGGGTTCTGATGTGACCGCGATCTTCGCGACCCGTCCGGGTCAAGGCCTGACCGAGGCCCTCAGTCACATTCGAGCGCGACGCCACAGCACGGGACCCGCCCCAACCCACCGCACCGAGTCCCTCGCGGGCCGGACGGTCGACGTCTACGAGCACTCGGACGGGTTGCGGCAGTACATCACGAATCTCGAGAACCACATCATCGTTTCAAACAGCCCCACCGCAACGACCGCGGTCCTTGAGTCGATCGACGGCAAACGCGACCGTCTGTCGGACGAGCCTGACTTCCGATACATGCGTGCTCGGGATCCCCAGGCACACGATGCGTATTTTTTTCTCGGTGACCGCTTTATCGCGCAAGTGATTGGGCCCGCGCAGAAAGTCCTTCAGTCTCGTCGTCAACGCGCCTTGGCAGCGTTGCTCGAGCCCGGGTACGCGGCGTTGCTCTACGGCTGGCTCTACGGGTCCGCTCCGCCGAGCGTGAAGGCCCTGCTGGCATCGGAACTACTCGATGAGACCGACCTTCACCATACGGATGGCGAGCCGATCACCTTCGACCTCGAAGACGGCGCCCAATCGGCTTGGGGTCGCCCGAGTTTCCTGACGCCACTGATCGACCTGGCCCCTGTGGTCATGGTGTCCGAAGCGGAGAAAGGCGGATACGAGGTCTTCGCGAGCGGCTATCAGGACAACTGGTCAAAGGCGATCGATCCTGTCGCCGCCGGATTCGACGTCTCGACCACCAACTGGGGGCTCGAACTCACGATGGATGCCCGGGTCATCCCGGTGATTGAGGGGACCTCGTACGATGACATTCGTGACGTGGTTGCCCAGGCGCAGGTCACAGTTCCCGCCGACCTCCCGGGGCTCCGGTTCGCTTGGGCGATCGGGAAAGACACTCGCATTCGCCGGCGAGCAGACGGGCTCGCGGCCAAGCTCGGCGGCGGAGCTGAGCTTGGCCTCGAATGGCTGGGAGGTTGGATCGAGGTCGGGGCGCTCGACCGCGGTGCGCTCGCCGACGTCGCTGCGAAGCTCGACGATCGGATCCAGCTCCCCTCCGATGATGAAGCCAGGGGGCTGGCTCGGTTCTCTTCGCTGGCCGAAGGCCCGTTCTACGTCATGGCAGCGGTGAGCAATCAGGCCGCCTTGGTGGGCGTGCTGGCGGCCGCCCGGTTGGCCGCAAACTCCGCAGCTCCGGGCATGGTCGAATGGGGAGCACACTCCGAGTATCGGGGGCACGCGATCGTCCAGGTTGCGGGCCCCAAAGCCGGGGACACTTCGCCAACCGCCTACTACGCGATCACCGGCGATGTGATCGTTGTCGCGCTCACCCTCGACACCCTTCACGCGGTCCTCGATCGAGTCAGCGCCAAGCGAACGCCCACCACCACAGGGCCCTCGCAGTTCGTGGTCGATGTGGCGGCCGGAGAAGACCTGGCGTTGTCGACCGCGCTCGGGTGGCTGCTGCACGCGCAGGCGTTGCGGGCCCACCCAGCCGCTCTGCTTGACGCCGAGCTGCTGCTGCGCGGCGATGCTCAGATCCAGACGTCGGCCGAGTTTGCCCGCGCGGCCCGTCGAACGCTCGGAACCGTCCCCGTCGGCGCCGACGGATCGTCCGACTTCCAACTCGGTGCCACCGGTGCCTACAACCGGGTACTCGGCTCCGAAGCTCGGCCCCACTTCCCCAC
>CAJXVA010000078.1 GCA_913061055.1 uncultured Pseudomonadota bacterium | reverse complement strand
GACGTGGGGTTCGGTGGGACGGAAGAGGTCTGCGACGGGCCAGTCGATCCCCCGGGGGGCGGAGCGCCTCCGGTGGATCCGTCGCCGGAGCCGGGAAGGGAGACCGCTGGGCCACACGCGAGCGTGGCTCCGAGGGAGAGGAAGAGGAATCGGCGGGGGAGCATGAGGGGATTTGGGAGTGTCGGGGGGAGACCCGTACCGTTCACAGGCCGGACCGTCAGGGCACTGCGATCTAGGGAGCTTCGGCGCACACACCGATCAACTCGCCTCCGGGAGGCACGCCTCCTTCCTCAAACCACGGGAAGCACGTGGTGTCGCCCGGGCAGTCGGGGGCGCTGAGGTCACACCACGGAAGGCAGCAGCCTGTGCCACCGGGGTCGCACGCCTGCGCGGCCGCAGGATTGATGCAGACGTTCCCTGGGTCGCATGCGTTGACGAACTCGCAGGCGTCGAACGCCGCACCACCTTCCGCGGATCCGTCCGGTGTGCAGAAGAACGTTGAGTTGTAGGGGGTGCAGACCTCGTCGTTGGGACACGCGTCCACGAACAGGAGGGGGTCACAGGTTGGGAGGCATAGGGCGAGGACACCGTCTCCGTTGATGCTGCATATGGTGTTCGCATCGGCGCAGGTCGGGGCATTGGGGGCGCCCATGCAGTGCGAGATGCAGGTGCCGGTCCCCGTGTCGGTGTCGACGTTCCAGCACATCGAACCCAGGTCACACGAATCGATGCCCGAGGCCGGGGAGCCCTCGACCACGCACGCCTCGCCGGGTTGATCTGGATCGTCGACGATCGGGGCGCAGCGGGTCGCGTTCCATGAGCTGCCACCATCGTTCGCCCAAGGCGTGCATTTTTCTCCGTCCGGGCAGTTCTGCTCGAACACGTCGCATTCCGGTGTGATGTCGCCGGTGGTCTCGCAGAGGAATCCGCAACTCGTATCGCCCGAAGACCCCGTGTCATCGAGTCCGCCGCTGGTCGGGTCGAACGGATCGGTGCTCGTTTGGGGAGGAGGGTCCGGGTTGGTCGGGGCGGTGGGGTTTGGCGGGATCGAGGAGGTCGTCGATGCCGTCGTCGAGCCTCCGGGGGGCCCATCGCCTCCTGTCGATCCGTCGCCGGATCCGGGAAGGGCGACGGAGGGCCCGCATGCGATTGTGGCCCCTAGGGACAGGGTGAGGAGGATGCGGGGGTTCATGGAGTTCGAGATCCCGGACGGACGTCTCGACACGCCGACTCGACCGGTCGCGCCAGGTAAGAACACAAAACTAACACTCGGGAGAGAGCTTTGGTAGTTTTCCGGTTGAGCCGACGGCCGATGGACCGGTCGGCGTCAGCGGCCGCGGGGCATTCCCTACAGGCTCGGGTCTTGGCCGCAGAAACCCACGTTCTCCCAGCCCTGGGGGGCGGCGCCGGGCTCGTAGGATGGGACGCACGTCGTCGGGTCCGGGCAGTCCGTGGCCTCGAGATCGCACCATGGGGTGCAGCAAGAGGGCTCGTCGCCGTCGAGGCAGGCGCCGACGGCCTCCGAGGGTTGGCAGTGCAGGCCGGGGTCGCAGTCATTGATGAAGGAACACGAGTCGAAGGCAGCACCCGCGTCGGGCCCGGATGCGTCTTGGCGGCAGATCGCATCGCTGTAGATGTCGGGGTAACAGCCGACGCCGGGGAAGCAGGCGTCCGGGTCGAGTGGGTTGCAGCGTTCGAGGCAGAAGGTGGGGATCGAGTCTCCGCCGATCGAGCAAACCCGGCCTGGGTCATCGCAGGCGGGGTCGCTGGGGGCCCCCGCGCAGAACGGTACGCAATGGCCCTGGAGGGTTTCGGTATCCAAGACCCAGCACAACGAACCCGTTTCGCAGTTGTCGAATCCGCTGACCGCTGTTCCCTCCGCCTCGCATGCATCCCCGGCGAGTGCCGGATCTGCAGCGAGCGGGACACACATCGACGCGTTCCAGCCCGGTCCGCCGTCGTTCGAGTAGAACGTGCACTTCTCACCTTGCGGGCAGTCGTCGTTCCAGAAGTCGCACGACTCGATCGGCGGAACATCCGGGTCGCAGTCCAGGAAGGTGCAGTCCGCCTCGCCGCTGCTCGAGGTGTCCGCCGCCGACGTCGTGCCTGTGCCTCCTGGCTCGGGGCGCGTCGTGGAACCCGGGCTCGTCGAGGGCGAGCTGGTGGGGGCCCACGGCGCCTCTGTGGCCGCCGTTGTGGACGACGTTGTCGTGCCCTCGACGTCCCCGAACTCTGTGATGCTCGTACAGGCTGACCCGAGTAGGGAGAGACTGAGGACCGCCAGGGCCAGGGATCTTCGGCACATCCGACCCGCGAACATGCTGGTAGAGTAACAAAAATAACGCCGAAGGGTTAGTCTTGTTGGTATCTGAAGGCGGGTTGCTTGTCTTGCGGCCAGCGCGGAGCGCCTCGTCCGATCTGTAAGCCGTGGTTCGGGGGCAGCGTTCGGGCCTTCGATGGAGAATCGAAACTGGGCGATCGTCTCGGCACTTGCGGCGAGCGTCGCATTCGGCGGCTGCATGAAGCGGAGCGGCTCTCACTCCGTGAGTGCAGATGCGTCCATGGGCGGGAGTCGCTTCCTGCCGTCGGTCAGCGGCGAGCGCTACGCACACAATCCACAGAGCCCCTTCGTCGCGGTCGCCGACGCGCCGCTCTCGACGTTCTCCGCCGACGTCGATACCGGTGCGTACAGCAACACCCGGCGCTTCCTGACGGGAGGCTCGCTCCCGCCAGTCGACGCGGTCCGCATCGAGGAGTTGGTCAACTACTTCGACTATGCGTATCCAGAGCCGGCTGGCGCTGACCCGTTGGCGGCGGTCAGCGAGGTCGGCCCGTGCCCCTGGTCTGCGGAACACCAGCTCGTGCACATCGGCATCCAAGGAAAGCATGTCCGCGCCGACGAGGTGCCGCCTCGAAATCTCGTGTTCTTGGTCGACACGTCCGGATCGATGAGAGGGGAGGGGCGTCTTCCTTTGCTTCGCTCTGGGTTGTCGCAACTCGCCAGCACACTGCGGCAGCAGGACCACGTCTCGATCGTCGTCTATGCGGGAGACTCTGGTGTCGCGCTGCAGCCCACCAACGACAAGCGAAGGATTCGTCGCGCCCTGGGCAGGATGAAGGCGGGTGGATCCACGAACGGCGAGGCCGGGATTGATCTGGCCTACGCCGTCGCCGCACGGAACTTTCAGCCCGGCGCGATCAACCGAGTGATCCTCGCCACCGACGGCGACTTCAACGTGGGGCAGTCGAGTGACGGGGAACTCGTTCGCATCATCGAAGACAAGCGAAAGAGCGGCGTGTACCTGTCGGTTCTCGGCTTCGGAGAAGGCAACTACAACGAATCGATGATGGAGCAGCTCGCCGACCGTGGGAACGGGAACTACGCGTACATCGACAGCGAGCAGGAGGCAAAACGTGTCCTCGTGGATCAAGCGACCTCGACGCTGGTTCCGATCGCCGACGACGTGAAGCTCCAGGTCGAGTTCAACCCCGCGTTGGTGGAGGCCTACCGTCTCGTTGGATACGAGAACCGGGAACTCGACTCCGAGGACTTCGATGACGACCAGGAGGACGCGGGAGACGTGGGGGCCGGGCACACCGTCACGGCGCTGTACGAGATCGTCCCTGCGGGCGCAGGCGAGCACGCTGGCAAGCTCGACCCTGTCTCGGAGTCCAACGTGTCGGCTGCGTCCGCGTCGGCTGAGCTCATGACGGTCAAGATCCGCTACAAGCAGCCTGGCGACTCCCAGAGTGCGTTGATCTCGTTCCCCGTCCACAACGTCAGCACCTCCGCCCCGTCGGAGGCGTTTCGATTCTCCGCCGCGGTTGCCAGCTTTGGAATGCTGCTGCGAGATTCGCCGCACAAGGGTTCGGCCACGTTCACGAACGCGCTCGCGCTGGCCGAAGGCGCGGTGGGCCAAGATCGCGACGGAGCCCGCCGCGAGTTTCTAGACCTCGTTCGCACCGCGTCCGACCTCTCGTCGGGAGGTTGATTCGCACCGAGGACCTCAGCCTTGCGCCGCCAGCCTTGCCTCGACCGCGGTCTCCACCAGCTCGCGCAGGCGCTCGAGCAGCCGATCGTCGAGCTGCTCCTTCGTTTGCTCGCTCCCCGCCGCCTTTTGCAGCCGCAGCAGCGCGCTGGCCTGCCGTGACTCGAGCTCGACCAGCAGCTCCTTGCTTTCGGTTTCCAGCTCCTTCATCCGCCGGGCGTGTGCCGTCCGAAGCTCCGTGGTCCGAAGCTGGGCCGCGGTCGTGCTCTTGGTGATCGCCAAGATGCCCTTCGCATCGAGGATGTTGTTTGCATCGAGGTGCTCGATGGGCGTCTGCTCGAACCTGTCGATCGCGAGGTCGTCCAGGGTGTAGCCGTTGAGGTCCTCGCCGATCTCCTTGAGCACCGCGCTGGTGAACGCATCGCGTTGCTCGCGGTGCTCCGCAAACGTCTTGGCCGCAGCGACCGACTCGAGCGCCTCAGAGAACTTCGCCACGAACAGCTCTTCGAGCGTCGTCTGCTGCATCGCTCGCTCCGCGCCAACCGCCTGCGCCACGTGCAGGACGTCCTCGGTCGTTCTGTTCACCCGCAGGCTGAACGTCGCGCGAAGATCGGCTCGGATCCCGTCGTTGCAGATCAGGCCTCCGGACCCGTTGCGTTCGATCACCAGGCCCGTGGTGCTGATGTTCATGACCTCGGATTTGTGGAGGCCCGGGACCACCACTGCACCGGTGAAGAACACCTCGAGGGTCGACATCTTGTTGACGATCAGCGCCTGACCACCCAGGAGTTTGACGTACATCTGGCCATAGATCGCGACCAGACCGACGGTGAGCAGCAGGAGCGTTGCGATGGACACAGCAACGGGGAGCAACGTTTCGAGCACCATGCGTTGGACATCATCGCAGACGGCCGGGGAGCAGGGCCGGGGGCAGTCAGTTCTTGGGACCCGCATCCCGGCAAACGCCGACATCTTCGTATCCGGGTTCGATCTGTCCCGGCTCGAAGAACCGCTCGCAGACCATGGCGGCAGGGCACTCGGATGCTGAGGTGTCGCAGACGGGAAGGCAACACCCGCCCGAGTCTGGGGGGCACATCGCGCTCAACTCCGGGGTGACACAGAGGGGATGAGGAAGGAATCGCCAACGGTTTCGTCGAGGTCGTCGGTGGGGCTGCTCGAGCTCACCGTCTGCGAGGTCGTCCCCGCGGTGTCGGGAGGTCCTTCGCCGGTGGAACTCTCCGCCGCAGGCATCGGAGCTCCGGAGCATGCGACGAGGAGCAGCGCTGGCCCGAGTCGTGTCATCCCAGGTCCTGGGCGCAGAGCCCGATGTTTTCGTCGCCGGGTTGTACGGCGCCCTCTTGGACGCCTGGAAAACACTGTGTCCCCGCGGGGCATGTTGGGGACTGCAGATCGCAAAACGGCACGCAGCAGCGGTTTGCGTCGGCATCACACGATCCGACGTTGTCGGCGGTTAGACATGCGAATCCGGGAGCGCAGCCGTTGGTGAACTCGCACGTGTCGAACAGCCCCCCCTCGTCTCCGGACTGATCCGGGGCGCACACGAAGGAGGCATACCCTCCCGGGTAGCAGCCCTGCCCCTGGGGGCACGAGGATTGTTCGAGCGGGTCGCACGTGGACAGACACAGGGCGAGGACCCCGTCACTCCCGATGCTGCAGAATTGGTCTGGGTCGTCGCAGCTCGGGCTTTCGATTGAGCCCGTGCAGTAGGGCACGCAAGACCCTTCGCCGGTTTTGGCGTCGACACCAAAACAGATCGAGCCGAGCGTGCAGGAATCCAGGCCGGAGGCTCTGCTCCCCTCGACCGTACATGGTTCACCCACTTCGGCGGGATCGGGGGCAAGCGGAACACATCGCAGTGCATTCCAGGCGTTGCCGCCGTCGTTCGCCCATGCGTTGCACTTCTCGCCGGGCGGGCAATCTTGGTGAAACGTCGAGCATTCGCTGGAGCCTGGGCCGCCGTCGGGCGGGACCATGAAGACGTTGTCGGGTTCGGTGGTGCTGCTTGAATCCGAGGTTGCAGCGTCGGTTGTCGATGTCGCGATGGTTGACGATGACGTGTCGGCCGTTGGCGCTTCGTTGGTTGTCGACCCTGTCATGTCGTTGCCCGTCCCGGAGTCGCCGGAGATGTCCGAGTCGGCCGTGAGGATCGGTCCACAGCCGCAGACCAGCGTCAGGAGCAGGCAACGATACTTCATTGAGGATCCTGCCCGCACACCCCGACGTCTTCATACCCGGGCGGGACCATGCCCTCGGAGAAGGCCGGGATGCACAGTGTCCCTTCAGGGCATGTTGCGTCTTGTAGATCACAAAACGGTGTGCAGCAGTCTTCCGCTCCCTCCTCGCACAGGCCGACAATCGCCGCGTCCGTGCAGTTCAAGCCTGGATCGCACGCGTTGGGGAAGGCGCAGGTGTCGAACGTGGAACCCGAGTCGTCGGAAGCGTCTGAGGCACACTCCGTCGTATCGTCGAGGACGTAGCAGGCCTCGCCTTCGTCGCAGTCTTGAACCAGCGGGTCGCAGGTCGAAAGGCATAGAAAGAAGAGGTTGCTCCCCATGCATCGAAGCCCGTCCTCGCAGATCGGTGCTTGTTTGCTACCGCCGCAGAACGACACGCAAGTGCCTTCGAGGGTGCGGGGGTCGACGTCCCAACACACCGATCCGAGGTCGCAGGAGTCGATTCCTGACACCCCAGAGCCCTCGACCGTGCAGGGATCTTCCGGGCCGCCGGGAGCCCGGTCGACCGGGACACAGCGGGTGGCGTTCCAAGCGTTGCCGCCGTCGTTTGCCCAGATGTTGCACTTCTCGCCGCGCGTGCAGTCTTGCTCGAACAACGAGCATTCGATGCTCACCTGACCACCGTCGGGAGGGACGAGGAAGGTGGTGTCGCCGATGGTGTCGTCGGTTGTCTGGGATGTCGCAGAGGAGCCGGTGTCGGACGTGAGCTCGACCCCCGAAGGGTCGAGGGTCGCTGGAGGCAGCCCGGTCGTGGTGGTGGTCGTTCCAGCGGGGTCCGGAGCACCCGTAGAGGCGTCGTCACCGAACTCGACCACCGAACTGCAACCGGCGAGCAGGCTGCCGACCACACCCAGGACAACGAGCGTGCTGGGCCCTCGGTGACCGGTTCTCGCTCGGACCTCGGAGGGCGTCGCCATATCACCAGTGTACTCGATATGGTGGTCTTCACATTTGTTTTGGTGCTTATTTCGTGTCCCGCTAGTGGAAACTCCGCACCGTGGTCCCCTGGCTCTCGAACTTCAGGTCCGGGTCCCACAGCTGCTCGGCCACCAAGTGCACGACCCCATCCTGCGACTGCACGCGCCCGGTCACCCCGAGCAGCACCGCGGTCTTGGCCAGGATCGAGTGCGCTTCGAAGACCTGCTTCCACACCACGACGTTCACCGTGCCGGTCTCGTCTTCGAGCGTATAGAACGTGACGCCGGCGGCGGAGCCAGGGCGCTGACGGCAGATGACCATGCCGACGTACTGGGTCTTTCGGCCGCTGCGAAGTGTGTTGACCCCATCGGCGGTGGGCATGCGGCGGCGTCGTAGCTGGGGACGAATGCACTCGATCGGATGTCCGCGCACGCTGTGCATGCTGGTGCGGTAGTCCCACAAGATGGCCTCACTGCGGCTGAGCTTGGCGAACAACGGACCGTTGTCGTCGTCCTCGTCTTGATGGGGCGCGGTCTCGCCGGGCAAGCCCAGCGTGTCACCGAGCTTGGCGACCAAGCCGCGCAGCGACCAGATCGCATCCCGTCGCTCGATGCCCAGCGAGCTGAACGCCCCGGACTCGGCCAGGGTGTGCAGCGGCTTTTGGCTCAGTCGTGTGCGCCGAACGAAGTCTTCAGCCCCGGTAAATGGACCTTGCTCGAGCGCGGCCTCGACCTTGACGCGCTGTCGCTCACCAAAGCCCTGCACGTAGCGAAAGCCCATACGGACCGCGAGGTCGCCTCCACTTTGTCGCTCGAGAGTACAGTCCCAATCGCTGGCCATGACATCGACCGGCAGCACAGTGACCCCGTGATGTTTGGCGTCTTCGACGATGCTGCCGGGGCTGTAGAAACCCATCGGTTGGGCGTTGAGCAGCCCGCAGGAGAACACCGCATGGTGGTGACACCGCAGCCAGCACGTGACGTAGGCGATGAGCGCGAACGAGGCGGCATGGCTCTCGGGAAAGCCATACTCTCCAAACCCTCGGATCTGCGAGTAGACCCGCTCGGCGAACTCCTCCGGGATGCCGTTGGCGATCATGCGGGTGATGAGTCGCTCGCGGTGCTGCTCGATACGGCCGCTGCTTCGCCACGCTGCCATGTCGCGCCGCAGCTGGTCGGCCTCGCCCGGGGTGTAGTCGGCGACGAGCACCGCCAGCTTCATCACCTGCTCTTGAAAGATCGGAATGCCCAGCGTCTTGCCCAGCGCCTCCTTGAGGGCAGGGTGGGGGAACTCGACCTTTTCTTTGCCGGTCCGTCGTCGCAGATAGGGGTGCACCATGTCGCCCTGAATCGGCCCCGGGCGCACGATGGCGACCTCGATGACCAGGTCGTAGAAGGTGCGGGGCTGCAGCCGCGGCAGCATGGCCATCTGGGCGCGGCTCTCGATCTGAAACGTGCCCAGCGTGTCGCCGCGAGAGATCATCGCGTAGGTGACCGGGTCCTCGGCGGGCACGGTGGCCATGTCGAGATCGAGTCCCTCGTGCTCGCGCAGCAGGTCGAAACATCCGCGCACCATCGACAGCGCACCCAGCCCCAGCAGGTCGACCTTGAACAGGCCGAGGTCTTCGACGTCGTACTTGTCCCACTGGATGACCGTGCGGTCCTCCATGGTGGCGGGCTCGATCGGCACCAACGTGTCGACCGGCGCATGGCCGAGCAGGAAACCTCCAGGGTGGATCGACAGGTGCCGGGGAAAGTCGGCGAGCTCGCGACAGCGCTGCAGCAGGTGCACGTGCTGCGGCGCCGCGGGGTCGAGACCGGCGTGCTCGAGCAGGTCGGCACCGAAGCCGGTGTCGTAGTGGGTGAGCATCTTGGCGACCCTGTCGAGCGCGGTCTGGGGAATGCCCAGCGCCTTGCCCACGTCCCGCACCGCCGAGCGAGCGCGGTAGCGAATGAAGTTGGCCACCATCGCCGCGTGGCGCCGTCCGTAGCGTTCGTAGACCCACTGGATGACCTCCTCGCGGCGCTGGTGCTCGATGTCGAGATCGATGTCGGGTGGCTCGGCGCGCTCGAGGCTGAGAAAACGCTCGAACAGCAGGCCCATGCGCACCGGGTCGATGGCGGTGATGCCCAGGCAGTAACAGACCGCGCTGTTGGCCGCGCTGCCGCGCCCTTGGCAGAGGATCTTCTGCTGGCGGCAGAACTGCACAATCTCCCACATCGTCAGGAAGTAGCCGCCGTAGTCGAGCTGGTCGATGAGGCCCAGCTCCTTGTCGAGCTGAGCCCGTACGTCTTGGGGAATCGCGCCGTGGTAGCGACCCATCGCACCTTCGTAGGTCTTCTCGCGCAGCCACTGTGCCGCACTCATGCCCGCGGGCATCCACTCGGCCGGATAGACGTAGCGGACCTGGCTCAGCGAGAAATCGCAGCGCTGGGCGACCTCGAGCGTGCGACGCAGCGCGGGCAAGTCATCCGCGAACAGGTCCTCCATCTGCGCGAGGGTCTTGAGGTCGTGCTCGGCGTTGCCGCGGATCAGGTCTCCTGCGGTGGCGAGTGTGCGGCCGTGACGAATGCACGAGAGCACGTCTTGCAGCGGCCGCCTCGAGACGCTGTGATACAGGACCTCGACCGCAGCCACGCGCGGCACAGCCAGACGTGAAGCGGCCCGGCGAAGGGTGTCTTCGTCCCCGAGCTCGCTGCTGTGGCGGTGACGAGCGCACAGTGCGTAGAGCCGGTCGCCGAACGCTTCGTGCAGAGGCTCGAGAAGATCTCCATGCGGGCAGAGGACCAGAAGATCCTCGGGGGCAGACAGGAGCTCATCGAGGTGGGTGATCGAGGTGCCCTTCTCGCATCGAGCCCGACCCGCCGAAACCAGGGTGCAGGCGTTTGCATATCCGCGCTGACTCGTGGGCAGGACCACAACCAGTTGCGCGATTTCGGGCGCTTCACCCACGCTCAGTTGGGTGCCGAGCAGGAGTCGCTGTCCCAGCTCTTTCGCCTTCATATGCGCCCGGACTCCTCCGTAGAAGCCATCACGATCGGTCAGGGCGAGAGCAGGGAGACCCAAGGCATGGGCCTGCTCGACCAGTTCGGCCGGGTGCGAGCCACCCTCGAGAAACGAGTAGTTGCTCTTCACCCAAAGGGGTACATACGCGTCCATGTTCGGCCCTCGCAGGAGGGCTGAACATTGTATCAGGTGCGGCCGGTTCTGGGCACGTGAGTCTGTACGTCTTGTCAGGGCCTGATCGGTAGGCCATGCTGCTTGAGATGCGTTCGTCCTGCACCGCTTGGTTCGCCGCTGGTTGCGGACTTGCGCTCGTCTTGTTGGCGGGAGCGGTGGGCGGACATGCAGCACTCGAAGGCCTGCGAGGTCAGACGTCGGAGACGACCACGCTCGCGGAGACGGTGCTGCAATCGATGACGCCCGCGGCTGACCCTGCCTCTGAGCACACCGTCATGCCCCCCTCGCCCGGTCCGTCGCCCGGTCCGTCGTGGCTGGATGTACCGGTGCAGCGTCCACGCGAGTTGCGAGACAACCCTCCTGTGGCTCCGCCGCCGCCACTCCCGTTCCAAGACGTCCATCACGCGCAGAGCGTCGAGTGGAAGCCCGGTGACGCCCGTCTGCCCCCGTTCGAGGCCACCGAGGACTGGAACCCCGATGATGCTCGCATCCCCAAGGGTGCGGGGGTCGTGGCCACGCGCGCATACTGGAATCCCAACAGCGCCGTCCTCCCACGTCCACACCGGATCGTCCCCGCGACGTGGAACCCCGACGACGCTCGCTTGCCGAGCTCCTGAGACCAGTCGCTGGTCTCGCAGGATGAAAAAAGACGCCGCAGGTTTCCCTGTCGGCGTCTTTTTCGTTCGAGTCCGCGTCGCGCTTAGAACATCAGGCTGAGCTTCGAGTTCCCCGCCGACTCGACGAACGCTGCAACACCGCCGTAGACCATGTTCTTCCGCGGCGCCAGGTCGCGCTTGGTGATGCCCATGACCTGCATGCTCATCGTGCACGCGATGAACTGGATGTCCTGCTCTTCGGCGGTGTCCATGAGCTCGGGGATGTCCATGATGTTCTTGCTGTCCATGATGGACTTGAGCATTCCGCGGCCCATGCCGCCCATGTCCATCTGACCGAGCTTCTGACGGCGAGGTCCCTTGGGCATCATCCACTTCATCATGCGCTGCATCCAAGACACGGCTTCCTTCGGCTGCGCGACGTTGGGCTGGTCTCCACGAAGCAGGTTGAGACCCCAGAACGTGAAGAACATGACGACCTCCATACCTTGGGCCGCAGCACCGACCGCAACGAGCAGGGCGGCGAGAAGCGCTTCCTTGTCGTTGTGAAGGACAAGCAGCGTGCAGCGGTTCTCGGTCTTGATGACCTGGAGAGCCTCCGAGGACGCCATCGTGGCGGGGAGGGAGGAGGGCTCACCGGCACGAAGCTCCATGAGCGTGTCGGTGCGAGCATCGAACGAGAGCACCTCGTGGCCGGACTCGGCCGCCCACCGCAGCAGCGGCGTGGTGAACGAGGTGCCCGCGCAACGAATCCGGACGCGTTCGCCTTCGCAGAGGCTGGTGCCGATCGTCTGGAGACGAGCGATTCGTTGCTGATCGTTGAGACCGGTCAGCGAAATCTCGAGTGCGACCGGTTCAGCGCTCTTGTGTACGGCCGGCGCAGGCTGTGGGGCCACGGTCAGTGGAGTTCGAGAACGAGGGGGACTCACCCGCGAGGCCAAGTGGACCCGGGCTTTCGCCACGTCGCCATGTTCGAGCCACTCGATTTGGCTTCCTGAGGTTCGACTCCAGCTGTCCAGGTCGAGTCGGAACGCAGGATCATCGGCCAGGACTTCGAAGGTTCCGGTGCGCTGGCTTCGGGCGCGCTTGGCAACTTGTAGGATCGGCCCAGGGCACTGAATCCCGCGGCAGTCGAGAACCGCGGCCGCCGCGGGTGGTGCTGAGTTCGAAGGGACTGTCTGCCGCCCGGCGGGGACGCTGCGGGGCGACACCGAGGCCGCGCCCTTCGGTGGAACGCGAACGAGCGCTGTGTGTACGCCCTGGTTGTTCGAGGTCATATCCACGAGCTCGGAGCCAGAGCTGCGACACCAGCTGCGCAAATCGAGGGGGAATGCCCCGTCATCGGCTTCGATCTCGAGGACACCACCCCCAACTCTTTGGAGCGCTCGCGCTGCCTTGGCGGTGGTGAGAATGGGCTGCGGGCACTGCTGCCCGCGACAGTCGAGGTGTTGTGCATCCTGGTTCATGGCTGGTCTCTGGGCGATGGCTCACCGCTGAAGCATCAGGCGCCGAAACAGGACGCCGTATTCGTGTTCGATCTGTTCCTTGAAGCCCGCGGCGCGCGTGAAATCGCCGGCCTCGACGAACTCCGCAAACGCGTTGGCGGCTGCGGTCAGCCGGCTGCTTCCGAGTTCCTCCGCGCGGACGGAGAGCTGGGTGCACGCCGTCCGGGCAAGGTGAGCATCATGCGTTTCGAGGCTCTCCACGATGTCCGCGATGAGTTCGGGAGCTTCGCCGAAGAAGGACTCGACCGGATCCATCGGGAACGGAGTTGGATGTGCGAGTCCTGTCGTGGCGGGTTCCGCCGTGGGCCGACACGCCTCCCAGCGTTCGCAGAACTCGGCAGCGGACGGGCGCCCGGCCGTCTCGAAACTGACCATCTCACGCACGAGGTCAGCGACTGGTGCAGGAACCGTCGGGGCGATATCGCGGATGTCTCGATCGCGTGCTCCCATCAGCCGGACTTCGGTCACATCCTCGAGCGTCTGGACCTCGCTTTGGAACTCCTCGCCGCACAGCGCCCACCACAGAATCGCGCCGAGCGCGTAGACATCCGACTCGGGGCCGGACGTGCCAACGACCTGTTCGGGCGCCATGTAGCGGGGCGATCCGACGACGGAGGTTCGTCCCCGGTCGACACCTGTCTTGGCCACACCGAAGTCGAGCACTTTGAGGCGGAGATCACCGTCCACGTCGTTGCCCAGAACAATGTTGGTCGGGGACAGGTCGCGATGTGTGACTGAAGCGCGGTGGAATGCCGACACTGCGCGCCCAAACTGACTGAACACGTTGTGCAGCAGGCCCGGGGGGAGCTCGCCCGCACGCTGTTCGAGAAGCTCTTCGAGCGTTGGGCCTGGAACGTATTCCATGGCGATGGCGGGCACTCCATCCGATGTCTCTCCGGCGGTGAAGAGCGTGATCACATTCGGGTGGGTGACACGTGTCGCGGCCTGGAGCTCGGCTGCAAACCGAGCGCGAACGAGATCGTCGTTTCTGCCCCCGAGCAAACTAGCGTGGGCAATCTTGATGACCGCGTCTCGATTGAAGCCCTCCTGTTCCGCGAGGAAAGCGGTTCCATAGGAGCCTCGTCCCAGGACTTCCTTGAGGCGGAAGCAGCCCAGTTCCACCGTACCCAGCCGCATCGCATCCGGCGTTGCACTTCGGCGCGATTGAAGACCCAGCGTTGCAGCCATCGCCCCCACCGTAGGGGCTGAAAACCGCAGTGACTACGTACAAAACGGCTTTGGGGCCGAAAACAACAGTGGGGCGTTTTTCCGCTCAGTCCATCGCGGTGGAGTCTTCACGGTCCCGCAGGGGGCTCGCAAGATCGCGCTTGTAGACCCGATGCTCGCCCGTGACCGAGTAGCCCAGCTTGCCGAAGAACAAGTGCCCGGCTTTGCGATGGCGAGGGAACGCGGTCGCGACATCATCGATCCCCCGACGCAGCGCCCAGTTGTGCAGGCGCTCCAGCAGTGCCCGGCCGGCTCCGCCTTCACGGTGCGCCGAGGCGACGACCAACACGTGCACATCGACCCGTGGACGGTGCTGCAAGCTGATCGTGACCGAAGCGTGCAGCATGCCCACGGCACCGTGGGGGCGCTCCTGAGCGAGCAGAACCACATGATCGGTCGTTCCCAGGGCGCGCTCCAATCGGCGACGCACGAGCGCCTCCTCTCCGTCATGGCCGAGCTGTAGGAGCATGCGGCAGATGTCGGGACTGTCTTCGAGCTGTGCTTCGCGGACCTGGACCGGCATGTAGGCGTCGATGGTACGCGAAACCGCTTGGAGCGTCAGTCGACGAAGCCATGCAGCATCCATCGGCGGCGCGGTCGGTCGTAGAAAATCCACAATGTCTCGCCGGTGGAGGTATGGGCGAAGTAGTAGTCGCGCTCGACGGTACGGACCCACCAGCCACCGCTGACCCGATACGGGCCATCGAGCGAAGCGACCGTGCCCCTGCGGCCAAGCCAGGCCTCGGGCTCGTGGCGGGGTCTTGGGGGCAGGGGCAGCGGTCGAGGCAACACGCGGCGGCACAAGGGCAGGGCCTCATTGGGAGCGGTCACCGACGGAAAACCGATCTGTTGGACGGGTTCCCAGGCATAGCTGGCCTCGGGTAGGTGAGCGGCTCTCAGCGTGGCACGGGTGACGGACTCGGGGCCGTAGGCGGCGCGGAGGCGGGCCACCGCTCGGTTGGCGGCATCGAGATCGCGCTGGCTCTGGGTGCGAAACAACGCCAGCTGCTCGGTGGTGGCGTCGGTGCCCTCGAGCCGAAGACGAACCTCTTCGATCGGTGCTGGCAGGGTGATCGATTCGAGCCGCAACCGTACGAGCTCGAGCAGCGACACGACATCGAGTGTGGGCCCGGCCGGCTCGATGTATTGGTCCGAGCTGCCGGCATGGTCGAGCTTGAGCTGCAGGTGCAGCATCGACAGCGCTTGGTGTCGGGCGGCCAGCTGCTTCATGAGCTCGTGCAACGTGCCCTTGAGCCCGAACAGCAGCCGCATGTGATCGCCATCGGGCGGCTCGAACTGCAGCTCCCCCTCGACCGGGTCTTCGAGAGGGCGCGGCTGCATCGGTGCCCAGCGATCCGAGGCCAGGGCATGCAGCTTTGTGGCTTCGGAGCCAAACCGGGTGGGGAGCTCGGCCGCTGGGAGCCGCAAGAACGCGCCGAGGGTCCGGATGCCCAGGACCATGAGGTGGTCTCGGAGCTTGGGAGAGATGCCCAGCGCGGACAGGGGGACCTTGGCCGCACGTCGGGATTCGATGTGTGCGGAGGGCTGCACCTGCATGCGCCGGGGTCCTGCTGTGCGCGCAAGGGCGTAGGTGCGGTAGCGATGAAACCCGACCACGACGGAGGCAACCCAGCCTGCTGCACGTAGGGCTTCGGCCAGCGCGCTGCCCCACTGATCGATGCTGCCGTACAGGGGCACCATGCCGCAGGGGTCGACCCAGAACACGCCGGGCTCTTGGGTGGAGGGTTCGACGCGTGGCGTGAAGTTGCACAGCGCGAGGTGGAGCTTGGCGACCGCTTCGTCGATCTTGTGGGCCTCGACCACGGCCGCGCGCAGTTCGGTGCTCAGTGAGCGCGCCGCGGCGAAGGTCATGCCCGGTAGAATTCGATGCCGTCTGGCATGCGCGTTGGCCCAAAGGATGACGCCTTGAGGCCGGTCGTCGCGAACCACCACGCAGGGGTACGGCCGCCACGCAGGCTGCTGCTCGAGCAACAACTGCAGCGGCAATGCCGGCACGTCAACGCATGCGATCCGGGAAACGGACACCCATGCATCGGTATACTGCTCGTCCTTTCAGGTTCAAGAGATCTCTCAGATCAGGCCTCCTGTGCCGGATCTGAGCTCGGTGACGCTCTGCGGGTTCGACGCGGAAGGCACGCGACCGCTGGGTGCGTCACACTTGGGGCGCGTGAACGCCCCCGCGCCACGCCGTCCGCGAGGGCGGTACCGCTTTCTGCCGCCTCCGCGGTGGGCGGCGCAGTTCCATGCGTGGGTTGGTCGCCGCGTTGCGATCAACCCGATGGTGTTCTCGATGATCAAACTGATCGTCGTCACGCCGTTGTTGATCGCGGCGCTCAGCCCGATGGATGCCGTGCCGAGCACCCGCTTCGTGGTGCTCGGACTTCTGGTCGCATTCCTGCTGCTCGACTATCTCGATGCTGCGGTCGCGCGCCATGGTCCGCTCGAGTCCAAGGCCGCGCGTATCCTCGACCGGGTCACGGACTATCCACTGCTGATCGCGGTGGCCTACTTCGCGGTCCCGTTGGTCGACGAGCGACTGCTGGTCGCCAAGGTCGCCCTCGATTTCGCGTTGCTGGGGCTGTACGTGATGGGTCGCGGCCGGACCGACAACCGTCTGCGGGCCGGCATCAGCTATGCCGCTCTGATCGCGCTGCTGTTTGCGGTGCAGGGGTGGGGAGGCCGGGTGCTCACCTCGCAGGCCATCGAGTATCTGCTGTGGGCCAACATCGCGTACCTGGCTACGACCGCGGCGTTCTATCTGGGCCTGCTTCAGAAGCGGTTCGTTGCGGATGCTCTCTCCGGCGCCAACCTGCTGTGCGGCATCTTCAGCATCATCTTCGCCTCTCGCGGACGCTTCGAGGTCAGCCTCATGTTCGTGCTGCTCGGGACGGCGTTTGACGGGTTCGATGGTGCGGCCGCACGCCGCTGGGGCGGGACCAGCATTGGTGTCTACTCCGATGATGTGGCCGACGGCGTCAACTACGGCATCGCGCCTGGCTTCGCGCTGTACTACGTGCTCGGCGAGGGGCTGTCGGGGTTGTTCGTCGGCATCTTCTACGCGGTCTTCGTGATCGCACGACTGGTGTTCTTCACCCTCAACAAAGCCGACAGCGATCCAAACTACTTCGCGGGGGTGCCCTCGCCGGTGGGAGGCATCGTCGCGATGGCCTCGATCGTCTTGTTCGAGCATGAGCCCGGTGCGCTCGGGTTGATGATCGGCATCGCGTGCGCGCAGATGGTGTCGTTCTCGACCCACTACCGGCACCTGGGGCGAGCGATCGCGAAGCACCGCAAGGCGCTGGTGGGGGCGCCGCTATACCTGGTGGTGTTGCTCATGGGGCTGAAGCTCGGGGGCCCACGAGGCGCAGCTGCCGTCATCCTGGCCGGCAACCTCGCGTACGGATTCCTGCCCATGGTGCTCGCGTTTGCCCGGGTGTTCTCGATTCGCCGCGCGGCCCGGCTCGGCCTCACCGAATCCGGCGCTGAAGAACTCGAAGAGGGCGCAGACGACGGTGGAGAGTCTTCTGAGGAGGACCAGGCGGGAGCGCAACCGGTCAGCAAGTCTTCGCTGGCGTCCACGGCCGCGGCCGATGCATCCTCCTGAGTCATGAGCAAGAGCTCCTCTCCCGGTCGCCGCGCCCTCGACAATACGGGCGGCAAGGCCACCGCGCACGGCGATGCCGGTGAGGGGGCGCGCCTGGCTTCCATCTTGGATGGTGCCCAGGCCCGTGATGTCGACTGGCTCACGCATGGTTTCCACAGCTACCCCGCGCGCATGCATCCCGCCGTGGCGCGTGGTGTTCTCGCGGCCTACGCGACGCCGGGGGACCGTGTCCTCGATCCGTTCTGCGGCAGCGGCACGGTCTTGGTCGAGAGCCTGATCGCGGGCATGCGCAGCCGCGGTGTTGATCTCAACCCGATCGCGGTTCGGCTCAGCGGCGTGAAGTGTCAGGTCCGCGATGCAAAGTCGCGTGCGGCCTTCTCCAAGATGCTCGCCGAGGTCGTCGAAGTCTCGAAGGAGCGAGTGCGTCGCAAGGCCCCCGCGATGGCGCCCCTGAGCGCCCAGGAGCGGAAAAACTACGAGGTGCATGTGCTCAAGGAACTCGCCGGTCTGCACGACATCATCAGTGCGATCGATCCGGGCCCGGACAAGACCGCGCTTCAGATGCTGCTGACCGCGATCGTGGTCAAGTTCTCCAAGCAGCGCGCCGATACGGCCGACGACGAAAACACCACGCCTCGTCGCATTGGTCGCTTCATTCCCAGCGAGTTCTACGGGCGCAAGGGGGAGGAACTCATCGAGCGCTGGGCGAGCCTCGAAGAGGCATGCGAGGCGCGCAAGGATCAATGGCACCGACCCAAGGTGGTCGAGAACGATGCCTCCCGGATCGCCGATGCCCTGCCGCCGAAGTGGGCAGCCCATCTCATCCTCACCTCACCGCCCTACGGCGGCACGTACGACTACGTGAACCATCACGCACGTCGCTACCCATGGTTGGGTGTCTCGACCAAGTCGTTCACCGCCGGCGAACTCGGAGCCCGCCGGAACTACGGCAGCGGCGGCAAAGCGCAGCGATGGGACGAAGAAGTGACCACGATGCTCGGCAGCATGCACAGCGTGCTCGAAGAGCAGGGGCAGATCGTCTTGCTGATGGGTGATGGCGAGATCGCGGGCGAGCGTGTGGACGTTGTGCCGCAGCTTCAACGGCTGTGTACCCCGCTCGAGTTACGCGTCGTCGCCTGGGCGACGCAGACCCGTCCCGACTGGAAGGGCGGCCGCGGTTCGACCCGCGGTGAGCACCTCGTCCTCATCCGGCGAGGCGTGAACACGACGTACTAGGAGCGCGTCACACCGGTGGTAGGCATTCGACGAGATCGCTGGCCGGCGTGCCCCAGTCGTCGCTCGTGGAGGTCGAGGGCAGGACGGTGTTCGACCAGCACCAGTCGTCGCTGTCGGTGTGGTCGAGCCCATTCCAGAACTCGTTCAACAACACGCGAGAGTGCCCGTCTTGCTCGTTGGGCAAGAAGCTCGCGCTGACGTCGATGACCGTGTTCCCCGAGAAGACGGCAACCTGCTCGAAGGTGCTGTTGCTCAGCTGGACCGAGTTGGAGTAGCGCGCGAGAGGCTCGGGGCTTTTGTCGTAGGGCCAAAGCTCTTGCCGGGCGATGGCACCCACTGCGCCGGCTGGAAGGACCGCACTGACGGTAATGAACGTGCCGGGCGTCCCGTTCTCGAAGTCGCCACGGTCCCCGATGCCGAGGTTCAACAGGTCGATGTCGAACTCGGTGGCGTTGTAGAGCTCAAACCACTCGCAGTTGTCGCCCATGCAGTTGGGGTTCGCCATCACCTCGGTGATGATGAGGTCGCCCGGCTGGAGCTCTGCGACCGACAGTGTGTCGTCGCCAGTGGACGAAGACGCCGTGGTGTCGGTGTCGGTTCCGGTGTCCGCGACCGTGTCGGTGTCCGTGTCGGGTTCGCCCGTTTCCAGCGTGGGGTCCGACTCTCCGCTCGTGGTGTCGTCGGTGGTGGACGAGGTCGTGTCGGTGCTCGACGCGCTCACGCCTGTGGTCGAGTTCACGGTGATCTGAGACCCGGTGTCTGCGGTCGTTTCATCGGCCGTTTCGCCGGTCGTCGCCCCCACGTCGTCATCGTCGCCGCCTCCGTCGATGAAGCAGCCGGCGGGGAGCACGAGAGCGAGGGTGGCGAGCAGCGTGCAGGTTGAACGAAACATGGCCACGGTTTGAGAGCTAGACGGACCCAGCAGGGCGAAGTTGCAGCCCAATCGGGCACAGGTTGTCATCGCGTACATCCAGGGTCTCATGAAACGATGAGCGTTGATGACCGATGCATTGCGGCCCCCCGAAGTGACGGCAGAGGCGTTTTTGGCGGCGGTCTCGCAGCTAGGGGATGCCTACGGCGATTCGATCTCGGTCGAGTCTGTGGCGTGGGGGGAGATCCGGTTGCGCATGCGGTTCGCTCCAGAGTTCTTGCGCCCCGGTGGCACAATCTCGGGGCCGGTGATGTTTGCACTGTGCGATGCCGCGCTGTGGGGAGCGGTTTGGGCGGCGACGGGTGCGGCGCTGATGTCGGTGACCACGGACATGACGCTGCACTTCCTCCGCCGTCCAGGTGCCAAAGACCTGCTGGCGCATGGGCGGGTGCTCAAGGTTGGGCGCCGGCTGTCGTACGGCGAGGTCACGCTCTACAGCGATGGAGACCCGAAGCCGGTGTGCCACGCGACCGGCAGCTACGCGCCGGTGGTCGATCCGGCACATGACCGCAAGAGCGTGTAGAGACGCCGGTGTCGGTGTGCGGTCGGGCGCGCTCACCCGACGGGTTCGTAGGGGTCGCAGATGGCCCCTTCGATCGACGTGTTGATCGCCTCGGAAAGATCGAGGGTGCCGCCGAGGACCTGGTCGATGTCGAATCGGGCACCGTCGGTCGCTTCGGGGATCGCGGGCTGGCCTCCGTAGGGGGCGCTCCATCCGGGCGCGACGTCTTCGCAGTTGCAGCTTCCTCCGATGTCCGCGGTGAACGAGAACACGCGGATCTGTTGGTCCTGCAGCGCTTGCACCGTCTGCGGGTAGTCATGCTGGACGGTGATGCCGTCGACGACGTTCGGCGCTTCGGAGAAGGTGTCGTCGGTCGTGTGAATGATGATCCGCGAGGTCGTGTCCGCGGGTCGCCATGCATAGCCGGCGGCCGCGACGTGCAGGGCGTCGAGACTGTTCTCGGGCCATGTGCCGTTGCTTCCGCTCCCGGAGACCTGGCTGTTGCTCGAGGTGAAGGCACTCCATTCTTGGAAGTCGGCCTGCAGCGCGGCGGCGTCGGCGTAGGGTTGTCCCTTGCCGAGCAGGGCGAAGTCGTCGACGAACACCACGAGCCCATACTGAGGGGGGCTGGGGAGATTGAGCGCCGCAATCGCTTGATCGACAGCCAGCATCTGGTCGGCGAGGGCTCCGAGGAAGGGGCCCATGGTGGTGGACACATCCATGACGAAGACGACGTCGATGTCCTGTTCGCAGCCCTCGGGGCCTACGGAGTCGGGATCGACGGTGGTGGTCGGGGGGGCGCCAACGTCGAGGATGAGGCCACCGCCCGTCGTGCCTGGCTCCGTCGTCGCGTCTTCGCCGGTCTCGACTCCACCGCCGGTGCCATCGCTGAGCGTGGTGGGGAGTGAGCCCGAGGTTTGCTCGTCTTCGCGGACCTCAGCGGAGCACGCCACGAGCAAACACGTGGCAGCCATCCAACGTTGTCGTCTACACATCACCACAGGTGCAGTGAGCCAGGAGTGACACTCCGGGTCAAAATAATTCGTCATGCCTTCAACGCATGCCCCAGGGGCCCCGTCTGGGCTCGCGCCCAACGTGCATCGTTGCGCCGGATTTGTTCTTGAGCAGGGCATGCTCCAGGGCGAAAGCCCCCGCGCCTCGGCGAGCGTCGGCGCTGGACTCCCGGGTGCGACGAACCTCGACTCGGGCACCGATCAGCGTGCCCAACGAGTCGTCGGCCGCGGCTTTCTCGGTCAACAGGACGACGTGGCTGTTGTGTTGGCGGGCGAGTCCGAGCAACCGTCCTTGCCACGCTTCACGCCCCGAAGGAGGGGCGCCTTGGGTGAAGTCGAGGACGATGATGCCAAAGGCACCGCTGCGCAGAAGCAGTTCGGCGGCTTTGCACAAGGCGTGCGGCTGCGCGCGGCTCGGATGGGGACCACCGGGAAGGGGCACATGGATGACGAGCAGTGCGCCCAGGTCGATGCCACACGCCGCGAGATCGGGAGGGTAGAGGGCACCTCCGCGGGGTTGAATCCACGCCGCCGTCTCTCCGGCCTGTTGTGCGTCTCGCAGAACCCGAACCGCAGCGGAGGTCCGTGCGGTGGCGACGGGACCCTCGGGGTCTCCAGAGAGCTCGAGCAAGCGGCCCGGCCCCACGGCGCCAAAGAGTGTTTGGGTTGGGTCGCGCTGAACCGCTTCGGCTTGGGAGGACGCACGGGCGACATGCGGCAGACGAAGCAGCGCAGCGTTCACATCAACATGATACTGACTTTGCGTTCAGTGTCAATGCCGGCCAAGCCACGGGCGACATTCACTCACCGCGTTCGGCGAGCACCGAGACCAGCACCGCATGAATCGCCTTGTCGTTCAGCCCGCGCAGCGTGCCCAAGACACTCGCGGTCCAGTCCTGCAGTCCGAGCGCGGCAATGCCCGCCGGCGAGAGCGGCACTTCCGTTTCTTTGCGGTAGACCGCGCGCAGCAGCGTTCGCAGCCGGGGCGTTGGCACCTCACGCAATCCCACTCCTCGAAGGGCTTCTCCAGACGTCATGCGCCGGCATGATGGCGACTTTCGGACCCGACTGCTAGACCAGGCCTACTCCGCTCCCGGCACCCCGCGCCATGACCGTTTTGCCCCGACTGTTCTCGCCCCGCGCCGCGTCTTCCCCCTCCGTGGGAACGCGGGTCGCCGGTGCGTTCTTGTGCGCCGCGTGTGTCTTGGGAGCCTCCACTGTCGGGCTCACATCCGGCTGCGCCAAGACGGAGCCGACCCAGCCGGACGAGAAGATTGTCCCGCACGTGCGTACGGCTGCGGTGAGGCTCATCGAGCCCCGGCCACGCTCGCGCCACCTCGCTCCGTTGCGGGCTCATCGCCGGGCTCGCCTGTCGCCCCGAACCGGGGGGCAGGTGCTGGTGCTGAACGCGGACGAAGAACAGAAGGTCAAGCAAGGCACGACGCTCGTTCGTTTCGCGGCGCAGGATTCCAAGGGCGGGCTGATGTCCGCCAAAGCGTCCATATCCCAGGTCCAAGAGAGCCTCACCGACACCAAGCGCGAGCTCGAGGATGCTCGCGACCTCGTGGCCAAAGGCGCCGGAACCACCCGCGAGGTCGAGCGTCTCGAGAGCCAGATCACCTCGCTCAAGGCTCAGCTCACCAATGCCAAGGGCTCGCTCGTCCAAGCCAAAGATCGGGTGGGTGCTGCCACACTCGTCGCTCCGTTCTCCGGCACGATCACAGTGGTCGATACCGAAGTGGGCGAGTTCATGGCCCCCGGCGCAGTGGCGATCGTGCTGGCCGAACTCGATCCCATCGCCATCGACGTCCCGCTGACACAGACCGAAGTCGAGACCTACGACCGCGAAGGCGGCCTGTCGTTTGAGGTCGAGGCTCGCGGCGTGGCGGTCGAGGCCGAGCTCGAGTACATCTCGAGTGAGTCGACGGACGGCTCGACCTTCACGGCCCGACTCAAGCTCCCCAACCCCGGCGAAACGCTGCGTAGCGGTGAGTTGGTCGACGTCGAAGTGTTCGGCGCCGCGCGGTCGAAGGTCACCGCTGTTCCGTTCACCGCGGTCCGGTGGGCAGCCGAGCAGGCCTACGTACTCGCGGTCGCCGACGACGGGACGCTCACCCGGATCGATGTCGCGCTCGTCGATGAGTCCGAAGACGACGTCATCATCGAAGGCGAGCTGCAGGCCGGGATCCGGGTGGTCGAAACCGGGCCGACCGCTCTGCGCGACGGCGACGTCGTCAAGGTCGTAGCAGCGCCGGGTACGACCCTGGCAGCAGGATGACGCACCGTGTTCGATCGCATCATCAAGCTCTCGATCGGTAACCCGGTCTTCGTCAACCTCGCGTTCCTCCTCGTTGTCGTGGCGGGGACCATCGCCGCCTTCAATCTGCCGCGCGAAGAGTTCCCAGAGATTTCACTCGACCGGGTGATTGCCACCGTCGTGTATCCCGGTGCGACCGCCGAGGACGTCGAGGAACTCATCACCAAGCCGATCGAGGACGAGCTCGACGACGTCAGCGACATCGACAAGATCGAGTCCACCTCGCAAGAAGGTGTCTCCAGCGTCGTCATCACCTTCCTCGAAGGCACCGACTTGGTCACCGCGCGCTCCGAGGTGGAAAAGGCGGTCGCAGCTGTCGACTCGTTCCCCGACAACGCCGAGAACCCCGTCGTCAAAGAGCTCGAGCTCGAGATTCCCGTGGTTTCGGTGGCGCTGACGGGAGACCCCGGCGCGACCCGGCTTGTCGAGGACATCTCCGAGGCGTTTCGCGACGTCGATGGTGTCGCGGCGGTCAACCTCAGCGGCGTGTCCGAGCCCCGCATCTTCGTCGACCTCGATGAACGCCAGCTTCGAGCGCTGCGGCTGCAGCCCGCTCAGGTCGCCGCGGCCATTCGCAACGCCCAGGCCAACGTACCCGCGGGGTCGGTGGAGCTCTCCGGCCAAGACCTCTTCGTCAAGACCGAGAAGAACCTCGAGTCCGCCGCCGATGTTGCCCGGATTCCGCTCGCACCCGGTTCACGGCTGCGCATCGGGGACGTCGCCGACGTCAAGGCTGTGCCCGAGCCCAGCGACACCGAGCTGTGGGTCGATGGGCTTCCTGCGATCAAGCTGACCATCAGTCGAGAAAAGACCGCCGACCCGCTCGGCATTCGAGACGACATCGTCGAAAAGGTCGAAGCGCTTCAGTCCACGCTGCCCCCGGGCATGCAGCTGTACGTCTCCGACAACTTCACCAACACCATCGACGACCGGCTCGATGTCGTCGCCGTGAACGCACTGGGCGGCGCGGTGCTGGTCATCATCGTGCTTCTGGTGATGTCCGGGTTCCGCCAAGCCGTCCTCGCGGTGTGGGGCATGCCCATCTCGTTCTTGATGGCCACGTTCTTGATGGATCAGACCGGGCTGAGCATCAACGTCGTCTCGACGTTCGGACTGCTCATCGCGATCGGGATCATCGTCGACGACGCGATCGTGGTGATCGAGAACGTCCAGCGCCACATGGAGATGGGCAAGGAGCAGGTCCGTGCGGTCTACGATGGCACCAAGGAGGTCTTGCTGCCGGTCACGGTGGCGGTCACGACGACCTGCTTGGCATTCTTTCCGCTCACGATGGTCAGCGGCACGATGGGGCGGATCATGAAGATTCTGCCGCTGGTGGTGATCTTCTGCCTGATCGGTTCGCTGTTCGAAGCGATCTTCATCTTGCCAGGCCACCTCGCAGAGTTTGGCAAGGCCGGCAAGGAAGGGCGCACCGCGAGGCTCTCGGCCCGCATGCAGGCCGTGTATCGGGTGCCGTTGCGCCTGTGCGTGCGCCACCCGTGGATCACGTTGCTCCTGGTCGTGTTGGGCTTTGTCGGGACGCTGGGGGTGGCGAGCAAAATGCCCTTCCAGGTCAACGCACCGGCCAAGCCGTTCGACATCGGTGTCAGCTACGAGATCATGCCGGGCAAGTCGCAGGCCCAAACCAGGGCGCAGGGCGAGGCCATCGACGCGATCATTCGGGAGCACATGGGGGACGCGGTCAAGTCCTCTACGGTGCGCACCGGGAGCTACATCGACGAAGCCAGCGGCCGTAGTTTTGCGGGGGCAAACCTGGGCAAGGTTCGAACCGAATTCGCGCTCGACGATGAGGCCATTGCCGCGTACCCGCCCATGGTTCGCGAGCTGAGGCTCTACCTGGCGACCAACCCCGAACTCGGTTCGTTCCGCATTGTTGAGAAACAGGCCGGGCCACCTGCGGGCGCGGCCGTCACCGCGAACGTTCGAGGGCGCGACCTGGCCAAGGTCAACGCGGCCGTCGCCGCGGTCAAGAGCGAACTCGACGAGATGGCGGGCGTGTTCGACATCCGTGACGACTACGGTTCGGGAAAAGAAACCCTCTCCGTGGAGGTCGATCCCGATCGCGCCTCTCGCTACGGGCTGACCGAGCGGGACGTGGGCAACGCGGTGCGCTCCACCGTTGACGGCATCACCGCGCTCGAGGTCTCCATCGACGAAGAGCAGGTCGACATCGTCGTCCGCTACTCCGGCGGGCAGACCCGCGGCAAGAGTCGCCTCGCCGATACGATCATCGCCACCCCAAGCGGCGGGTTCGTCCGGCTGGACCAGATCGCGAAGATCAATCGCACCCGTGAGGCCGGTTCGATTCGCCGCGAGGATGGACAGCGCACGGTGGCCGTTCTCGCCGACATCGATACCGAACTCACCGCCCCCCTGGAGGCCGCCGGTGAGCTCGAGCAGCGCTGGGATGACAAGCTCGCGTCGTCGTTCCCCGGTGTTTCGCTGTCGTTCGGTGGCGAGGCGGACGAGTTGCTCAAGAGCCTCGAGGACCTCCCGGGCCTGTTCGGTCTCGCGATCATCCTCATCTACGGGGTTCTCGCGCTGCAGTTTCGTTCCTACCTGCAGCCGCTCATCATCATCTCGGCGGTTCCGTTTGGCCTGATGGGCGCGATTTTGGGGTTGGCCAGCATGGGTTACGACCTCACGATCTTCGCGATGTTCGGGATGGTCGCCTTGACCGGCATCGTGGTGAACGACTCGCTGGTGATGATCGACTTCATCAACACCCGTCGCCGGGAGGGCCTGAGCATTGCGGAGGCTGCTGTCGATGGAGCCCTCAACCGGCTGCGGCCGATCATCTCGACCACGCTGACGACATGCCTGGGCCTGTTGCCGATGGCGATCGGCTTCGGCGGCCGGGACAACGTGCTCGCGCCCATGGCGGTCTCCATCGCTGGGGGTCTGTTCGTCGCAACGATTCTGGTGTTGCTGGTCGTCCCCGCATTGTTCGTCATCGTGGAGCGGCTCCGAGGCGATCGCAGTGGCCACATTGATGTAGACGCGGCGCTCGCGGTCGAAACCGAGCCTACGGACTGACGCGTGGGGTGAAGGGGGGCGGCGTACGAAGCCGCGCACCTGACCCGACTTCAATTGACGGAGTGTGGTCGGGGGGACCCCCTGGTACTCTCTGAACAGTGGTCAACATGACCCAGACCGACGTTTCGGTCGAGCGTGGCGTCGCGTCAAAACCGACGCTGCATCTCGAGCGCGGAGCGTCGGTTGGTCGCTACGTCATCCTCGATGTTGTCGGGGAGGGCGGGATG
>CAJXVA010000077.1 GCA_913061055.1 uncultured Pseudomonadota bacterium | reverse complement strand
CTACACTAGATCGCTCGTCGGCAGCGTCAGATGTGTATAAGAGACAGCGCATACATGGCCCCCGAGCAACGCATCGGAGAGGCAGCGGATGCCCGTGCCGACCAATACAGCTTCTGCGTCGCCCTGTGGGAGGCGCTGTTCGGCAACAACCCGGTTCTCACGACGCCGCTGATCCAGATCATCGACGACGAACTCATCCTCGATGTGCCCACCGGGTCTGCGGTTCCATCGCAGGTGGTCCGAGCGTTGGAGAGAGGGCTGCGGCGAGAGCCACCACGGCGGCACGAGTCGATGGAGGCGCTACGGGTCGCGCTGGAGGTCAGGCCTGCGACGCGTCGTCCCGCGCTGTGGCTGGCGATGGGCGGACTTGGCGTGACCGGTGCGATCTGGTGGGGGGCGCAGTCGGACCGTTGCGAAGACGTCGAACAGGAACTCGCCTCGTTGTATGGGGAGGGGAGTCGAGACGCACTCGCCGCGCAATGGGCGGAGGCGGGCGTCCCTGGGGACTCGAGCGAGGCCGCGCTTGGGCGACTCGATGCATTCGTGGCGTCGTGGAGCACCGCGCGAGCGCGGACTTGTCGCGCGCACGAAGACGGGGACACATCGGATGATCGCTACGACCAGCAGAGCGCGTGTCTTGCCGAGCGACGGGCCGAGTTGGCGGCCTTGTTGATGCTTGGGCGTTCGGTCGAGGTCGCGACGCACGGGGTCGATGCGCTCCGTGATCCGTCGATCTGTGAAGACTTGGCGGAGGTCGGAGTTCGGGAGCCGCCCGCGCCGTCGGTGGGTCAGCAGGCGCAGCGACCTGCGCTGCGAGAAACCATCGCCCAGGTCCGGGCGCACATTCAGGCGTTGGACCTGGAGCCCGTCCCCGAACTCCTCGACGCCCTTGAGCGCGACGCCCAGGACGACGCTGCGATGCGGGCTGAAGTTGCCCTGTTGCGAGGTCGACACCAGAGGCTTCGTGGACAGTGGGTCGCAGCCGCGGGCTCGCTGGAGAGAGCGTTTGAAGAGGCGGAGGCCTGCGGTTATCGACTCGTGGCCGCCCGCGCCGCGGTGTGGCTCGTGAACGTCGTCGGAGATGTTCTGGCGCGCCGAGGCGAAGGCGATGTGTGGGCGACCGTGGCCAACACCAAGCTCCGGGCGCTGGGGGATCCCAAACTTGCGGCGGAGCTGGCTCTTGCGCGCGGCTCGATGGCCCTGACCCATGCGGACTACGACGCCGCGGCACCGCTTCTCGATGACGCGTTGCGGCTCATGCTCGAATCTTGGGGCCCGGAGCATCAAAAAACGGCTTCGGTGCACGAGGCCCGCGGCGCGCTGGCGTTCTCGCAGGGACGGCACGAAGACGCGACCACACAGTTCGAACGAGCGCTCCACGTACGGCGCGCGGTTTTCGGTGAGCAACATCCGCAGGTCGCGGACTCGCTGGCGAACCTGGCCAACGTCTCAATGGCCCAAGGCGAACTTGATACCGCGGAGCAGGGCTACCAAAAGGCGGTCGAGATGATGGATGCGACCGGCCCCGGGGTGGGGACCTCCCGTGCCCAGGCAGTGGCTCGGTTGGCGGAGGTTGCCGGAGCACGTGGACAGGCGGAGCCGGCCCGAGCCCTGTACGCGGACGCGCTGGCCTCGATACCCGAGGGCTCCGAGCAACATCCCACTCGGGCGAACATCCTCGCTTCGTTCGCGGGGCTCGAGTCCCGAGAGGGCGACTACGAAGGGGCGGTCCGCATGGCGAATGAAGCGCTCGAGATCCAGACCAAGATCTTCGGTTCAGAGCATCCCAACATCGCCGTGACGCTCAACGGGCTTGGCACATCTCTGCAATCCCTGGAGCGCTACGAGGAAGCCAAGCGGGCGCTTCAACGTTCGGTGGACATGCACCGCGCCCTCGAGGGCTCACGGTCGGCCAAGGTCGCGCCCCCACTGTCGAACCTCGCGCTCATCGAACAGGCGCAAGGCAATCTGGATGTCGCGCGCACGATGTTCGAAGAGGTGTTGTCGATCGAGGTCGAGCAGCTCGGTGCGAAACACCCCAACATCGTCTTCGACCACTACTACTTGGCTCAGGTCGAGCTCGCCGCCAAGAGCCCGGCCAAGGCCGTCGCGCACCTGTTGCAGGCCCGAGCGCTGAAGCACCCCTCCGCGGCCGTCCACGCCGAAGTCTCGTTTGCGCTGCTGCAGTCGCAGGTCGAGGCGAAGCTCCCATGGCGGGAAGACGCCAAGCTGGCGAGGACTGCGTTCATGGCGATGGAAGACGCCGCGGCGCTGGAGCAGTTCGATGCGTGGGTGAAGGAGCAGGGCTGAGCGCCTCTACCGCTTCACCTTCGGCATCACCAACAACACCGTCGCGATCACGAACGACACCAGCGTGATCGGTGGCAGCGACCCTGGCCACGAGCTCAGATCGAACCAGCCGCGCACGCCGATCAGCGCCACGTGAACCGCGGTGAACAGCAGCAGCGCGCGCCCGAGTCCTGGGACCAGGCTCGTGCGGGATCGCTGCCCTTCCACCGGCCGAACTTTCGTCGAGTGGAACAACCACAGCAGCGCACCGGAGCCGAGCGCCCCGGCGAGCATCGAGAGCGCGGCGCTGCCCGTCATCTGCCCCGATGCGCCGTACAGCGACGGAAAGTACCCGGGCCCCGCCAGGATCAGGGACAGCAGCAGGTGCACCGCGACGAAGCCAGCGCCGGCGAGACCCAGGCCCCGACGGCGCGATTTGTCGACGACGACCCGCGAGAGCCCCAGCAGCAACAGGCCGACAAACGCGATCGCTTTGTTGCTGACGTAGACCGGAAGCTGCTCCCACGGCACGCTCTTGAAGACGTTGTAGCGGACGATGGCGTACGCCATGCCGGCCCCGGTCAGGCCGGTGATGAGACGACGATCGCTCACCGCCGAATCATACACGCTTGCTCAGCATGGACCGGCGCTTCCCACGTCGGACCACTGCTCGCTGCAGACCGTGTTCGCGGGGTTGTAGGCGTCTGGGTTGTAGTCGTCGCAGGGGATCTCCGACATGCACGCGCCGAAGGCGTCGAGGGCTTCGGTGACCTCGGCGCACTCGCCCCAGTACCCGACGCTCTCGTCGATGCAGTCTTGCTCGTCGCTGTAGTACGCGCCGCCGCACTCGAAGAAACGCCGACAGAACGCATCGAGTCCGCCTTCGCCCGGGAGGACGCCTGGACCGGACGTCGGGACCTCACCGGTCGAGCTCTCGGCGTCGCCTGTGCCCGAGGTTGTGGGGACGTTTCCGGACGTGGAGGATTCGGCGGTGTCGTCGGTGGTTTCCCCACCCTCGCCCGTGGTGCCCGGTGCAGACGTGCCGGTGGTTGTGGGGTTGCCCGAGGTGCCGCCGGGATTTGCGGTGGTCTCCTCGTTGGCCCCAGTTTCGCCGCCGGTGTCGGAGGTCGTCCCGGGGGTTCCGCCACCGTCGCCCGTGTCGTCGTCACAGGCCAGGGGGCTGAGAAGGGGGAGCACGAGCAGCAGTCGCGACAGTCGCATGCGAACCATGACGTGGCACGTCGTGTCAGGTTGCACGCGAACGGGTTATCCTTCGCTCGTGCGGTGCGCTCGGCTGGTTTTCGGTTCGTTGATGGCTTGCGCAGCGTGTGGCGAGGGAACTCCGGCGGCCGAAATCACGGGCACGGGCTCGAGCGGAAGCACGGCCGCTGAGACGACCGACGCAGCCTCCAGCACCGGGGTGTTGACCTCCTCCACCACCGGAGGGGCCGAGGGGTCGAGCTCCTCGAGTACCGGCGAGCCCCTCGTGTTCGACGGCGAGCCCATCGACGTGCCGGCCGATGGGGCCTGGCACTTCGTCGAGGTGGAAGGCATGTCGTGCAACGGCGGCGTGCAGAGCGGTGTTGGTGTGCGGCGGGTCGAGGGCGCGACGCGGTTGGTGCTCTACTTCAAAGGTGGTGGCGCCTGCTTCAACCCCGTGACCTGCGGCTTCACCTCGCCGTTGATGCAGACGGGCCCCGAAGCGATGCAGGCCAACCCCGACGGCGTGCTGGACTTCGCCAACGAGGACAACCCGTTGCTCGATGCCAACGTCGTCTACATGCCGTACTGCACCGGGGATGTGCACGCGGGGATCTTGGGCGAGCAGACGGTCCCCGAGGTGGAGGAGCCGTGGAACTTCGTGGGTCACGACAACGTGCTCGCCGCGCTGGACCGCCTGGTGCCGACGTTCACCGATCCCGAACAGCTCGTGGTCTTGGGGACCAGCGCCGGTGGTCTCGGAGCGCTCTTCAACTTCCGCTTCATCCGCCAGGGTTGGCCGCAGACCGATACGGTGATGATCGATGACTCGGGCGTCATCCTTCCCGACGCGTTCCTCGACCCCTGTCTGCAGACCCAGATGCGAGAGCGCTGGGGCTTCAGCGAGCTGTTGCCCGGCGGATGCGATGACTGCAACCCCGCCGACGGCGGAGGCCTGTCCACGCTGTTCTCGTACCTGCCCGACACCTACCCCGACGTCCGATTCGCACTGATCGCATCCAACCAGGACGCGATCCTTCGGCTCTTCTACGGCTACGGCAACGAGGAGTGCATGCCCGGCGGAGGCGTTCCCGACCTCGGTGTCGACCGATTTGGCGAGGCCCTGTGGGCACTGCAGGAGGAGCGACTCGAGGGACGGGTTGCGCTGTTCGAGATCGACAGCGACGTTCACACCTGGTCGACCAAGTCGAACTTCTACTCGGCCGAGAGCTCGGGGGTTCGAATGGCGGACTGGTTCCAGAGCGTGCTGGACGGGCCGGCTGAGACGATCCGTCCCTGAACTGCGGCGTCGCTACGACCCGTCTCACTCGTCCGCTCACGGCCCGTGGACTCCGCATGGGTAGGGAACGGTAGGTCCCGATTTTCCAAACTTTACCCTTCAAATTTTATGAAGTTTGGATTACATATAAAACATGCTTCGAAGTGCCTGGGCTCTGGCCGTCCTCTCATTGTCCTTGGGTTGCCAGAAGCAGGCTGAGCCGCCACAGGCGCCGATTGTGGCCCAATCAGGGGAGGTGGACGAGGTGAAGCCGGAGGCTGAGCCCGAGCCCCCGAAGGTGCCCAACGACGCGATCGCCGTTGGCACCTTCAACCTGGAGTGGGCGTTCGATGATCTCGACGACCGACCCAAGAAGGCGCGCCCGTATGCGGCGAAGACGCCCGAGGACTGGGCGTGGAAGCGGGACCAGATCGTCGAGATCCTGCTCGCCGAGAAGCTCGACGTCATCACGCTGACCGAACTCGGGGGGGAGCGGGAGCTGATCGACATCGCGACCGAGGTCGCACTCAAGGATGGGTATGAGTACGACACGGCGTGGCTGAAGAGTTCGGACCGCGCCACGGGACAGCAGGTCGGGATCCTCTCCCGGTTCCCGATCAGCAACGTTCGCCGCTATGACGTGTCCATCGACAAGCACGTCGCAGTGGACGTCGAGCTTCCCACGGGTGAGGAACTCGCGATCATTGCGGTGCACATGCGTGATGGCAAGGCTCCGGCGTACGGATCGAAGCGGCGCAAAGCTGCTCGTGCCTTGCAACGAGCGGTGAGCAAGGAACTCGAGGGCCGTCCGTTCCTGATCACGGGGACGTTGAACTCGGTCACGCATCCCTACGACGATGGCTACGCCAAGCGCACGCCGGGGATCCTCTCGGCCAAGCACAACCGCAGCGAGGATGACGATTGTACCGATTCAGCGACCGACGCCGGCGTGACCAACACCGCCGGTGAGCCCGCCGATCACATCATCGCCTGCGGTGTCGAGCTGCGCAGCGCCACAACCTCGGCAGAGGACAAGGTCGTGCGAGAGGACGAAGACCCGGGCGAGCTGCCCTGGGCGGCGGTCCCCGTCGAAGCGGAGCCGTACCGTGATGTCAGCGACCACTACCTGGTGTGGGCCGAGATCGCGATGCCGAAGCCTCCGGCCGAGGAATCGGACGAGACCGAGGCTTGAGGCCTCGCGCTAGATCGCCGCGAACGCCAGCACCGACGCGACGACCGCCGCCACAGTGAGGGCCGCGCCAACCAGTGCGGAACTCGCTCCTTTGTCTTCGGTCACGGGCTGCAAACGGATCGTGCGGCGGGCCGTGCTCGTGGGGATCTGGGCGGGAATGAACGAAGACATGAGGACCTGTGGCAGGGCGCCGTCGGCCCTGCAAAAGGTTCTACGGCGAGACCCGCGTTAGGTTTCAGCCGAGGGGCATCTTTCCTCGCCGTGGGGAACGAATTCCCCATGAACTTGGGAACCTATGACCTACCTCGTCGCACTTACGCGCCGGATGGGACGCATGGGACTCGGATTGTTGGGGGCGTTGGCCCTGTCGACCCTCTCGGCTGGCTGCGACGCAGAGACCCAAGGACGGCAGGAGACCGCATTTGCGGGGAGCTGTGAGGGGTTCTGCGGCGAAATGGCTCCCGCGGGCTGCTACTGCGACGCGGACTGCGCGGCGGATGGCGACTGCTGTCCCGACGCCGAGCTCGTCTGCGCCCCGGTCACCGCGAACGAGGACGACCCGTGGATCGGCACCCCGTGCAACCCAGGCGAGGACACCTGTGACTTCGACGCCGACGGCGTGCGCGGTGAGTGCATGGCGTTCGAGGACGGTGACGGCGTCTCGCACGGCTTCTGCTCCGTCTCCTGCGCCGGGACCTGCCCCGACAGCGACGGCCACGCCACGACGTTCTGCGTGGAGCACGAAGGGGCCGGCCAATGCATGTCCCAAACGTCCTCGACCTACAATGACAACTGCGAGGAGCTGCCCGGCACCCGCGCCAAGTTCAAGTCCCGCTACGTCGGTGGCAGCGGCATCTCCTCGTCCTCGGCGAGTGTCTGTGTCCCCGACCAGCGCTCCGCCGTGACCGGCGACCTCGCGGCAGACCTGCTCGAGCTCACCTCCGACTGTGAGCGACTCAGCGGAACCCAACTCTTCCGCACCGACGCGGGACGGGCACGCACCATCGAGATCTGCAAACTCGAGGGCGCCATCTGGTGGCGCGCCGACGCGGATATCGATTGCGACGGCGGCCGCTCCGAGCCGTGCACCTCGGACCCCTGGTACCAAGCCTCGACGTCCTCCAAGGACTCGACCGGAAACTTCATCGACTCCGCCTCGGTTCCGCACTTCGTGGTGCCGATGTCCGGTAGCGGGTTCACGCCCAGCGACCACGGCATCCGCACCAGTTGGAACGCGATCGGTAGCGCCGGCGCGATCCTCTACGACGGGCAGCTGCTGTTCGCACCGTACGCCGACGCGGGTCCCCGACACGTTGTGGGGGAGTTGTCCGCGGCCGCAGCGGACGAGCTCGGCATCCCGAACCACCCGGTCAGCGGCGGGGTGGCGGAGGGGGTCACGTACATCATCTTCACCGGGGATGACGCCTACGTCTCTCCCATCGAGAGTCGCGCGGCGGCAGAATCGATCGGCGAAGAGCTGGCCCAGCGCCTGCTCGAGAACAACTGAGTGCCGCGTGACGCCGCCGGGGTTGATAGCCTTGGCGCGTGGACCGGGTCGCCGACATCCTCGCCTTCGGCGACGTGTGGATCGTCGTGGGGCTGGTCTCGGCGGTCATGTTCCTGGCGACGCTGGCGGCGCTCCCCTGGTTTGTTGCCCGGCTGCCGGTCGACTACTTCGTCGGCCCACGCCAGCCTTCCGTGCCGGAGTCTCGCCATCCCGTCCTCGCGTTTGTACGGCGGCTGGCTCGAAACACCGTGGGGATCGTTCTGGTGGTGGCCGGGCTCGCCATGCTCGTGCTCCCCGGTCAGGGCATCGTGACCCTGCTGGTGGGCGTCGCCCTCGTCGACTTCCCCGGCAAGCGCCGGCTGGAGCAGCGCCTCCTACGACAACGGCACGTTCGCAAGAGCCTGCAGTGGCTCCGCCAACGTGCCGGTCGTGATCCGCTGGAGTTCGAAGAACCGAACCGGTCGAGAGCGCATCTCACGACCTCAGCGAGGGCGGAGCCCGAACTTGGAAGCGTGAGCGAAGCGAGCTCCGCTCACGCAGCGAGAGAAACCGAGAGGTTGCCCTCAGAGACTAGTTCCGACGACGACGCAGCCCCATCAGACCGAACAGCCCCAACATGAGTGCGGCCGGCCCACCCGCGTCGTTGGACGTGGTGCAGTTGCAGCCGCCGTCATCGTCGAGCTCGGTGTCTTGACCCGCGCTGTCGGTGCCTCCGCCATCGGGGCCGATGCTGTCACTGCTCGAGCCTGAGCCATCGTCGGTTCCGCCGACGCCGTCGGTGTCTCCGCCGATCCCGCCACACTCCTCGGCGCTGGGGAAGTTGTACTGGCAGTTGTGCATCGCGAGCTGGGTGTTGATGGTGTCCGTCTGGTTGACCAGGACCATCGGTGCGCCCGCCTGCATCATCTCCGCGACTTCTTCTTCCCAGGGCATCTCGTCGTCGAAGTCGGGCCAGCTGCCGTCGGGCGAGTAGACGACGCGGTCGTCGGGAAGCGTCCAGATGACGGATGAATCGCAGCCGGTGCCCTGCTGGGCGAACTGGGCCGTGAGGTCGATATCCTGGAGGTCTGGGTTCTCGTAGAAGAACGGGTCGGCCGTCATCTCGCCGGGCGACATCGTGGTGTACATGCGCGTCAGGTAGGGGAACGCACCGAGGATCTCGACGGCACGCTGGCCAGGCAGGACGACGCGGGCTTCGAGGTCGGCCGAGAATCCTGTGCTGTCCCACGCCTCCTGATCGATCTGGTCTTGGTAGCAACTGAGGCAGCCGTAGAAATCGACCTCGCTGACGCCCTCGGGCACCGGAAGGTACTTCTGCAGAAGGCCTCGGAGCAGCGGGTGGTTGTACTGGCACGCCGAACCGTCGCCGCCACTGCTGCTGCTGCTGCTGGTCCCGAAGCCCCCGTCTTCAAAGCAGGTCATCAGGCCCTGGCTCTCGAGCACGTCCACCGCACCGATCGGCGCGAGGTTGGCGAAGGGCGCCGAGTTCCATTGGTCGCTGTACAGGCCACCGCTGGGCACGATTGCGCTGCTGCCCGCGTACTCGGTCACAAACGCGCGACCATTCGCTTCGTCGGCATCGACCGCCTGGGTGATCACCGACTTGTAGTTCGACGCGAGGTTGGCCCAGTCGAGCTTGAGCGGGTTGACCAGCACGTGCTTGTAGGTGCTGGGGACGACCCGGTCGTCGCTGAGGAAGAACGACCGGATGTCCATGTCGTCGACCGCGGCGATGCGGGTCAGACGAAGCGGGATGCAGGCTTCGTTGTTGGGGAAGCGGAGGGTGATCGGGTGGATCTCCGCGGTCTCGGCGTCGTTGGTGAGCTTGAATGCGGCGAAGATGTAGCCCTCGCTCAAGTACTCCTCGAGGATCGGGTCGGCGTTCGGGTCTTGCTGATACCCGTTCATGTCGAGCCAGGTCTTGACCTCGTCGATGTTGTCCCCGCTGAGCACGGCGATCTCGAACGCGCCGACGACCTCTTCGAGCAGGATGTCCACGCCGCCCCCATCGGTGTCGGTGCCGCTGTCGCTAGAGTCGAAGCCTCCACTGCTGCCACCCCCTGGGAAGCCCGTGGGATCGGTCGTGCCGTTGCCGTCGGTATCGCCACCACACGACTGCCCAGTGAACACGCTGTTGAATCCGTACCGGGGCACGGACGAACTCAATACGGCGTCAAACAGGAGCTCAGAACCAACCCCGAATTCGGGGAGCTCGGTCAGCGGCACGATCCACGAGAACTCCGCAGCTTCGGTGTCCGGATCGTACTGAATCTGAATGTGAGCCTCGGTGTAGTCCTCGCCCATCACGAAGAGGATGTTCTCTCCGGTCTGATCGACGGGCATCGAGGTTGGGCCCGCGTCGCAGAACGTACCGCCGCAGGCCTTGGCCTCTTGGGGGGTGGTCAGAACGAGGGCGCCGGTCAGCGCAACGAGGGATGCAGCAAGCGTAGTTTTCATCATCGGAACAATCCAAGGCGTGGGCACGAGCCATGTGCCCCCAAAGCGAGTCCAGCTTAACAGCTAGGCCCTGGATCGGCCGTATGACAAAGGTGTCACTTTGCAACGCTCACCCTGACGCTGGTGTCATGAGGGTTCGTCGACGACGAATTCCATCCCTTGCTCCCGCAGCCGCGCGAGCAGCGAACCCCCCATCGTCGCGGCCGGTGTGCCCATGCCGCCGGGGCTCTCGAGCGCCTCACCATCCAATGCGAGGCAAAGCGCAGACTCTCCGAGCATCTTGGCCGTCTCGCCGTAGCCCGGGTCCGCCTTTCCGACCACCCGGCTGCGGAGTTGCGCCGGTTGGCCTGTTTTGGTCCGTCCTTTCCCGATCAAGTGCAGCACGAACGAACCGGCCTCTCGCTGTTCGCGATTCGGTCCCTCACCGGGGGAGGGCAGCTTGCGCATGATCAGGTTGCGCGTGGGGGCGAACGTGATGCCCGCCATCAGCCCGGTGACCCCTGCGGCCAATGACGTGGCACGCATGAGTCCCTTGGGTCCGCCGCCGGTCCCGGAGCATTCGGAGTACCGAAACTCGCGGCCATACGGATAGCCCAACAGCGCGTTGCTGCGTCGAACCACGCGGGTGTTGATCGAGGCCATGACGAACGGCCCGGTCCAGCCCGGGAGGTCGTCGTCGTAGCGCACGCCCTTCTGGTCGCTCGTGTCGGGCCCGCGCCGCTCGCCCTCGGGGTTGAGGCCGTACGGGTTGCCCAACGTTCGCAGAACGCCGCGGTCCGCTTTCACATCCTCGACCACCTGCAGCATGCTGGCGACGGTCCCGCCCGACACGCCGCCCTTTATTCGGCCCGTGATCAGCTTCACCTCATCCAGCGAGATGCCAAACCGCTCCTTGGCTTCCTGGACCAGGTTCCATGTACCGAGGTCCGAGGGGATGGAGTCGAAACCGCAGCAGTGCACGATCCGCGCGCCTGTCTCGACTGCGCGGGTGTGGTGCGCGTCGATCATGGCGCGGACGAACTGGGGCTCCCCGGTGAGGTCGCAGTAGTCGGTGCCTGCTTCGACGCACGACTCGACCAAAGCCTTGCCGTACTTCGCGTAGGGTCCGACCGTCGTGCAGACGACCTCGGTGTCTTTGGTGATCGCATCGAGCGAGGCGCGGTCGTGGCTGTCGCCGGTGAGAAGCTCGAAGGTCTTGGCTTCGGGATCCACCGCAGCCAGCTCCTGCCGAACCCGCTCGAGCTTGTCGGCGTTGCGTCCGGCCAACGCGATCCGCAGTCCTTGGCCGGCATGTCGCTGCAGGAGGTACTCGGCGGTGAGCTTGCCCGTGAATCCGGTGGCCCCCCACAGCACGACATCGAAGCGGCGAGAGCGGTTGCGCGAGCGCGTCATGAGGAACCCATACCCCACTGCCGCAGGCGCGATGTCCGGCCTTGGCCCACTTTTTTGCATCTGGACCGCGCTTTTTTTCGGCCTGGCTGTCCGCCGGAGCCTCGGCTTTCGGTTGGGTAGGTGTGAAGAGCTTTAGACGTACCGTTCTCCTGTCTAGCCTGCTGGTGGCCGCCGGGGGCTGTCCTATTGACGGCGACGGCGACGAGGTCGGCTCGACCGGCGCTACAGCCGAAACGGACCGGACCACGACGGGGCTGGGCTCGTCCTCCAGCGGAAAGGAGGCGTCTTCGGGAGAGTCTTCGGAGGGGTCTTCGGCAGGTTCGTCGGGTGCCGATGAATCGAGCTCCGGCACCACCGGTGGCGCGGGGTTTGTCCACTGTGAGCCGGAGGCCGAGACGCCGCTCTCGGGCGACGCGATGGGCTTGTTTTCGGCAGCCAATGAGGACGATGAGACCTCGACGATGCCGTTGAGCACCCCCGCGGGCGGGTATGTGACCGCCACCTTCGCGCCCGGCCTCGCGCGCGGGAGCGTGTTCGCATTCGGGAGCGGGACGGCAGACGTGTTCAACACGGTCGAGCAGGACTACGAGGAGGCGGTCGACATCGCTTTCTTGGCGGCGCCGGGGACAAGCTACCGACTCGAGGGGCGACAGCAGGGTAACGCCAACCCGAACGAGTATCCGTTTGACTGGTCGATCTCGTGGTCAGCGGTTCCGATCCCAGATTGCTGGGAGCCGAACAACTCGATGGCCGATGCCAGCGAGATCGCGCTGGGGCATGTGATCTCCGGCTACATCAACGCGGGGCAGACCAGCGGGGACGAGGTCCCGCCCGCGGAGTGGCTGGACTTCTATCAGCTCGAGGTCGAAGCGGCCGGGACGCTGACGGTCGACATGATGCAGGTTCCCGGTGATGGCTTGGTCCGCGTCCGCGTGCTCGACGACGCCGGCGAGCAGGTGGGAACGATCGAACACCCGAACGAGGAAACCGAACCGTTCGCGGATGTGGTCGAGCTGGACGGGCCCGGCACCTACTTCATCGAGGTCAACCCGTTCCTGCTCCCCACGCAGCGGGTTGCCGATGACACGGCGGGCGGGACACCCAGCTCCTGGACGACGCCCTACACCTTTGAGCTGACCCTCGACCCGGCTTGAGCGTCGCTGAGCTACAGCTCGAGCCCCTGCATGGTGGCGTGCATCCAAGTTCGGGCACGCTGCCATTGCCGTTGCACCGTGCGCGAAGAGATCCCAAGCGTCTCGGCGATCTCCTCGTTCTCCAGGCCCCCGAAGAACCGAGCTTCGACGATGTCGGCCTTTTGGGGGTCGTGGGCGTGGAGCTGCCGCAACAGCCGATCGATCGTGATGATCGTGTCGGCTCGTTCCACATCCATCGAATCGGCGGGATCGGCATCGACGTCGTGCGGCGTGTCGCCTCCGCGCTTGTCTGCGAGCTTGCGCTCGGCATAGTTCAGAAGCAGCTGGCGCATGGCCTTGGACGCCACGGCGAAGAAGTGCTTGCGGTCGTACCAGCGGGCGCCGGTTCGCTCGATGAGGCGGACGTATGCCTCGTGCACCAGCGCGGTCGGCCCCAACGTGTCGTCGCCCGACCACTGTCGACGCCTCTGGACTGCGATGGCGCGTAGGTCGTCGTACACCGAGGGCATCAAAGCCTCGATGGCTCCGGGTTCTCCGTCGGTGACCGCGCGGAGGAGCCCGGTGATGTCCTCGGGCTCGGACGTCACCGCCATACGGTAGCAAGCAATCAGCCGGTGGGGAGCGCCGCGAGTTCGACCTCGATGCGTTTGACGCGGTCGGGGGGCACGGTGTGGCTGCGTGTGGACTCCAGCGCGCTCTCGAGAACCTCACGCGCAGCATCGTGTTGCCCTCGGGCGGCCCGGACGCGACCGAGGTGAAACCCTACGGTGATACAGGAGCGCTCTGGGGGGTCCAGCTGGTCCCAAGCGGTCTCCAGGACCTCGCTCGCCTCCTCGAGCTGTCCCTCACTGAGCAGGACGGCCCCGAGGTTGGCGGCTGCCATCGCACGCCTTGGAGAGCCTTGCGGCTCGTGAAGCTCGACGATCGACAGCGCCTGGCGGAGCAGCTCCACGGAACGAGGGGCGTCGTGGGTCTCGAGCATCAACGCCAGGTCGTTGAGGCTGTTGGCCACCCAAGGGTGGGTCGGACCCGCGACGGCGACCTCGATGGCCAGGGCCCTTTCGAGGGTTGCAACGCGGGTGTCGTGGTCGGTCTGCTGGTGGGCGAGCTTCTGCAGGGCGTCGGCGACCCGCAGGTGCTGCTCGCCGTGAAGGCGGACCAGGACTTCGATGCCGCGCTCGATCAGCCACGCACCCGCCGACTTCGATTCCCACTGCGCGAACCCGAGTCCGATCAACGCGACCGCGGCGTCATCGGACAGCGGTCCCTCGTGGAGCAGCACGAGCGCGAGGCCGATCGCGTATCGCGGTGTTGCGTCTTGTGGAGCGTTGCGGTCGAGGGCGTCGGCTTGAGCGATCAGCCCACGTCCGGTCCATGCGCTCATCAGGCCGTGGTGCAGGGTGGCCTCTCGGACCAGCCGCGTCGCCGTGGCGAGGGCGTCGTCGTGACGCGTGGCGCGCTCTTCGGCCAGCGACTGGACGTGCAGGGCTTCGAGGCCGCGGGAGTCGCCGGGCTGGAGTTCGCGCGCTGCCAAGGTCCAGGCGGAGGCCGCAAGCTCGGCCGCGGCGTCGTGCTCTCCCAGCGCAGACTGGGCGCGAGCGCTCAGCAGCAGCAGGTCGAGGTTGGCCACATCATCGGTGTCGAGGGTGGCTTCGGCCCGCTTGAGCACCGCCGCGACCGTCACCTCCTCTCCGACGTCCGAACCCCGGACCCCACGGAGCAACATGCCCTCGAGAAAGTCCGACGACCGGCGCGCTCGAGTGGCTTCCTGCTTCGCCCGGTCCCGTTCCCGCTCGAGCGCTTGCTGCTGCAACGTCAGGGTGATCGTGTAAGCGATGAGCAGCGCCAGCGAGAGTCCGGCGAGCGAGACGGCGACCGCGTGCGCGCGTGCGAACGACCACGCCCGGTAGATCCGGCCCTCTCGGGCGGCGACGGGCAGGCCTCCCGCCAGCGCGCGGAAGTCGGCCGCCAACGCACTCGCGGATGGGTAGCGTTCCTCGGGCGCGTCGGCCATCGCCCGCTTGAGGACGAAGTGAAGGTCCCCGGTCCCGGTTTGCGGTGTCAGGCGTGCCTGCGGGGGGCGGGTGCCAAGCAGGATGCGTTCGGCGACGAGTCCGAGTGCATAGACATCCGCGGCAGGTCCGACGAATCCGCCCTCGCGTTGTTCGGGAGCCGACCACCGCGGGGTGAAGGCTCGATCTCCGGTCTTGGTCAGCTCGTCCGCCCCGGGGGACGAGAGCAGCTTGGCGATCCCGAAGTCGAGCAGGACCGGGTGGCCGTTGTCGCGCACCCGAATGTTGGAGGGCTTGAGGTCGCGGTGCACGATCAACCGTCCGTGCGCGTGCTCGACGGCATCGCTCAACCTCGCCAACAGCTCGAGCCGATCGGAGGGCTCGAGCGTGTTTTCGTCGAGGTGCTCGAGCAGCGACGAGCCCCGGACGTACTCCATCACCAGGTACGGGACCCCTTGCCAAGAGCCGGCGTCGAGTAGGCGCGCGATGCCGGGGTGTTCGATCGCTGCGAGGATGCTGCGCTCGCTCGCAAAGCGTTGAAGCAGGGCTTCGGGGACGACCTCCGCGCGGATGCGCTTGATCGCGACCTCCGAGTCGAACTCCCCGTCGATCCTGCGGCCTCGGTACACACGACCCATTCCGCCTTCGCCGATGACGTCCTCCACGCGGTAGGGGCCCAGCTCGATGCCAAGCCATGGATCGGCCGGCTCGGGAGTGTCGGGGAGCATCCCGGGCGAATCGAGCGGACCGTCATCCTCGGCCGCACGCAGCAGCACCATCGCCGAGGCGAGCAGCCCGGGCTCGTCGGCAAAAATCGCGGAGGCCCGGTCCGCCCGCTCATCCGCCGGGAGGTCGAGCAACTCGTCCAGAGCCGCATCCAAACGGGCGTAGCGCTCGGCGGGAGACATGGCTCAATCACCCTTCGGTGCGCACGGCGGAAACTCGGCGATCGCCTCGTTCCATTCCTCGAGCGAACCTCGGAGTCCGGTCAGGGCTTCCTTCGAAACCCCGTCCACCTTGTCGATCAGGGCTCGGGCTTCGGTTTGTGCGGATGACGGGTCGCACCCGGCGTGTGCTTGGCACATCAAGGCTGCGACCTGAAGCTCGAGCCGGGTCGTCGCGTCGGCGGCGATCTTGGAGGACCTCTCCGCCTCGAGATGGTCGTGCGAGAAGCAGCTCATTGGCCCCGCTGGAGCTGTGGGTCGCTCGTCCCTCGAACAGAACCTTGATCGCGACGCGTCGGTCGAGCTCGGGGTCGTGGGCGGTAAACACCCGGCCCATCCCGCCGCTCCCCAGTGGGTCGAGGACGAGACAGCGCCCCACCTCGGTGCCCCGATGGATCGTTGGGACGGCTGGTGGAAGTTTGTCCTTCTCAGCCTGCGTCACAACCACGCTGGCGGGCTGGGCGTTCGCGGAGCCGTTGGAAACCACGGGGGAGCGCACCATAACAAGCTGGGCTCGGGCCTGCCGGCCGAAGACTTCCGGACTGGAGTAGTCTTGCGGCGGATGTCTCGTGCTCCGATCTCGCTGGTTGCGCTCGTGTTGGCCGGGTGTTCCGCGCTTCCACATCCCGTCGAGCCGCTCGAGGGGCCGCTCGCGGTCGCTTCAGACCCAGCGCCCCAGAGTTGGAACGAGGTCTTCGCCGAACCGTCGGATGTGGAGGTGCGGGTCGAGGTCGCCGCGCACTGGCTTGCGTCGCGGCGTGGACTCATCAACTTCAAACACCCGACGACTCAGCGAAGTCAGCTCGAAGCGGGACCCCAGCTCATCTCGCTTCTGGTGGGGGTCATTCGGCATCCCGAGCGTGGGGACTTTCTGATCGATACCGGGATCGACCGAACCCTCGCCGAAGGCGACCCCGCCGCGGTGCGTGGGGCCGTCGAACGCATCCTCGAGACGCTGATGCCCGTCGAAGACATCGCCTCGATGCGCAGGAGACTGTCGCTCGACTTGCGGGGCGTTTTCCTCACCCACACGCACTTCGACCACGTCTTGGGTCTGCCCGATCTTCCGACGGATCTTCCGATCTACGTTGGGGAACGGGAGGCGGATCGTCGTGGGCTTGTCGCGTCGCTCTCCCGTCGTGGGCACAAGCGCGTGTATTCCGACCGCCCGCCCCTGCAGGGGCTTCGAGCTGCGGACGGAATCCCACTGGGGCCGTTCGCAAGCGCCATCGATCTCTTCGGCGACCGCTCGGTCTGGGCGATCCCGATGGCCGGTCACACGGAGGGCTCGATCGTCTACTTGGTCAACGCGAAGAACGGCCCGGTTCTGTTCTTGGGAGACACGTCGCACACCCAGTGGGGCTGGGACCACAGCGTCGGCCCCGGGCTGTTCAGCGAAGACCGGGAGACCAACGCTCGAGAACTGGAGACGCTGCGGGTGTTCGCGGCTTCACACCCGCAAGTTCGGGTCGTGGTCGGCCACGAGTTCTAGCTGCGAAGTTTGCCGAGCTTCCTGAACTTGCCCGTGTCCCCGCCCGCGCGGGCGGTGTAGCGCCCAGCGTCTGCAGCCGGCTCGATCGAGATGTTCTCGCGAGTGTCTCGGTAGGAAGGAAACTCGCTTTGCGGCTTCCGCCCAACGAACTCGAGCTCGCATCCGCCCATCGTCACGAGGTCGCCTTCCTGCAGCGGTGTTGGCTGAACGATCTGCGTTCCGTTGACGTAGGTGCCGTTGGTGCTCGCCACGTCGGAGACGGATAGTGCCTCCCCGTCGTCGTGGAAAATGGCGTGCTCTCGGGAGATGCCCGCCTCACCCAGGACGATGTCGCAGGAGGGATCGCGCCCCGCGACCATGCGGTGCCGGACCTCGAGCAAGGCCCCGGCGTTGGGGCCTTTCACAACGTAGAGACAGGCCCGCTGACGCTCGGCCATGTCAGGATTTCCAAGTTGATCGATGCCGCTAGGCTACGCGAGAAGGCTGCATCGCGCTGCCGTTTTTGATGGATGCGCGGTTCGCCATGCGACTGTAGGGGTCTCTCAGCCTCGAATCCAGGGCGTTCAGTGGTGATGCTTGCGCGTCTTGCCTTACCGCTGGGGCCCGGAGGCGACGGCGGCAACGTGGGATGGGCGGCTACGTTTGGCGACTGCGGCCGCGACGCTCAGTCGTCAAACCGGCGTACACGTGCGTGGCAGTAGGGGGTCTTCCCCGTGCGCGCGTAGTAGTCCTGGTGGTAGCCCTCGGCGATCCAGAAGTCGGCGGCACCCCGCACCGTGGTGGCCACGTCATAGCCACGCTTGCGGAGGATCTCGATCAGCTCCTGTGTGTCTTTCTTCTGGGCGTCATCCACCGCAAAAACCGCGGAAAGGTATTGGTTGCCGATGTCGGGGCCTTGCCCGTCTTGCTGGGTGGGGTCGTGGATCTCGAAGAAACGCTTGGCCAGCTCGCGGTACTGAACTTTCGCCGGGTCGTAGCGGACGCGGACCGTTTCCAGGTGACCGGTCGCGTGGGTGAGGACGTCGTCGTAGGTGGGGTTGTCGGTCGTGCCGCCCATGTAGCCTGACTCGACGGCGAGCACTCCGTCCATCTGCTCGAGGTAGTGCTCTACGCCCCAGAAGCATCCCCCCGCGAAGTACGCGAACTGCTGGCTTTCGGGAGCCTCGGCTGCGCCACGTTCGAGCTGTGTCTCGGGGTCTGGGGATTGGGTCGATGCAGGCTCCGAGGCGGGGGATCCTGTGCACGCACCGAGCCACAACGCAGCGACGACCGCGAGCCAGCGGGACTTGGGAGGAGCGACACGTCGTGGAGAGCTGAGCACCGGCGTGGACATCGTGCAGAGTCTACGGTCCCGCGCTCCAGATGCTACGTCTTGACCCGTGTCCCTGCAGGACCTCGACGTCTTGGTGCTCGACGCCCAAGCTACGGGTGCTTCGCCACGGCATGGGCACCTGCTCGAGCTGGGATGGGCCTGGGCTCAGGCGCGCGACCCCGACGTTGATGTTCGTGCACGTCTGATCTCGCAACCCGAAGGGAGTGCGCTCCCCAAGATCATCACGCGAGTGACGGGCATCGACGACGCGGCGCTCGCACGAGCCCGCCCGATTGAGGAGGTCTGGTCCGAGCTCACCGCGACGTGTGCCAAGCGAGCACCCGCCCGAGCTGTCATCCACTGCGCGCGCTTTGAGCTTTCGTTCTTGCAGTCTCGGATGCCGCTGGGGGAGGCGCTGCCCTTTGACACTCTGTGTACGCTCGAGCTCGCCCGGCGGTTACTCCCGGGATTGCCGCGCCGCGGACTGCGGGCGCTGGCGGGGTACTTCGGTCTGGGGGTCGAGCAGCTTCGGCGTAGCGAGGACCACGTGCGGGCCACGGCATTTGTCTGGCATCACCTCGCCGCCATGCTCGCCGACAGAGGCATTGACGACTGGGACGACGCGGTCGGGCTGACCCACGAAGATGCGCCCAAGCGGGGCCGCAAGGAGTTCCCGATGCCGAGGGAGACCCGGCTCGCGCTGCCCGAGGGACCCGGCGTCTATCGTATGCTGCGGAGCAACGGCGATGTGCTCTACGTCGGCAAGGCCACGTCGCTCAAACGTCGGGTGAACAGCTACTTTCAAAAGCAGTCGCGTCGCGACGAGCGAATGCTGGAGCTGCTTTCCCAGGTCCGCGACGTCGACGTCACGCTCACCGCCACGCCGCTCGAGGCAGCGCTGCTCGAGACCGACACCATCAAGCTGCTGGAGCCGCCGTACAACGTGGCGCTGCTCTCCGACACCCGGGAGCCCTGCTTCGTCTCCGTGGACCTGCTCGAAGTTTCCAAGGTTCGGTCCCCGTCGCATCCCCTGGGACCGCTGCCTTCGTCATGGCGACACAGACGCTTCGTGGGGCTGTCGCAGCTGCTCGCCGGCGACACATCCGAGCGGGCCGTCACCCGCGCCTTTGGTTGGACGCCGGATGAACTCCCCGAAGACGTCTTGGTGGAGGGTGTCCGACTGTTCGAGGAACGCAACGTTGGTGTCGGGCGGTCGGCGGCAGGGTTTCGGGCGGCGGGGGTTCGGCGCTGGAACACGCAGGCGCGCAAAGACGACGCGGGCGAGCGGGCGGAGGAGGAGGACGCCTGGGACGCGGCGCGAGTGCTGCGAAACCTCGAGGACACCCTGGTGTTCTTCGCACTCGAGCTGCGAAGAGGCGCGTGGCTGACTCGGCTGAGCAACGCCGCGATGAGCTTCGACGATGGCGTGCAGCGGACGCTGGTGATGCGCGGCGGCCGAGTTCGATCGCAGCGTGACGGTGATCAGCTCACGTCCGTGGCTCCCGCGGCGCCGACCTTCGACATCGCGACGCACGATCGGCTCCGGGTGCTGACGACGGAGTTGCGCCGCGTTGTGCAAGACGGCGGCTCGGTCTCCATGCAGTTTTCCGGAGGGCGACCGCTCGGGCCAGCCGCGGTCGCTCGCATGCTTCCGTGGGTGTAGCGGACGCTCGCGTGACGTCGTGCCGGCTACGACGCACAGCAAAGCGTGACGGGCTCGATCGGTGTCGCTTCGCCGGAGGGCATCACTGCGGAGGCCTGACAGCTGCCGTTGTCAACGGTGGCGCCCACCGAGTAGCCGCCAGAGACAGAGATGTTCGTGCACGAGTTGAACGGGACCTCTTGCGCACTACCGCCGCACGAACCGTTGTCGTCGTATGCGTACGCCTGTGCAACGCAGGCCGTAGGCCCAGAGCAAGTGCAGCCCTGGCACGTGCGTTGGTCGTCGAAGCCGCGGTACACGAGTGTCCGGCTACTCCAAGCGTCTCCCGGGCACTGTGTGTCGCCGTCGCTCGAGATACACAGTTGCGTGGCGTACCCATCCGGACTCTGTGCGATGCATTGGTCGGATCCACAGTCGCCGCCGCGTGCCGGTGCTGCACAGAACGTGCTCGCCGACGCCCACGTCGCTTCCGGAGTTGCGATGTTTACGTCGGGCGTACACGAGGTGGGGGATCCGGCCTGTTCTGCCACCATGCGAACGTTCGCGCCCCCAGCGTTGTACCCACGGCAAGTTCCATCCTGCAGGGTATCGTCCACGAGCGGGCCGAAGCACGTGGACGTGATCGAGAGCTCGAAGTCGACGCGACAGTCACCGGCTCCCGCCACGCATTGGCATGCGCAGGTAGAAGCCTCGGCGCTCAGTCCGGCGAAGCCGAGGTCTTGCCGGGCGAACCCTTGTGGGCAGTCGATCAGGTTCGCAGCGTCAACGATGTAGAACGGACCATTCCAGCCGCCCGGAACTGCCGGAGCGCAAGAGTCGACGCAGGCCTCGTCGTTGCCGACGGACGTGGAGCCGGCGACGAAGGCGGTTGAGCCCTCTCCGCTCGCTGAGTCGCTTCCGGTGCTGTTGTCGGTATCGCTTCCAGCGGACGCCGTCGATTCGGTGCCCATCGAGGAACCGAGCTGTGTCGAATCATTCGCGCCGCCGGTGTCGAACGAGCAGCCGACGCCGACGATGACGACGAACCCGGCAAAGCGCCGTGCAACCTTCCGCATCCGGGGAGCTTACCAGCGCTGGTCGCAGGGTGGAGACTTCACCGCTTCCAGTGCGGGGGATGGGCTCTGTCGACTCCCGGAAGCGCCGCGAATCGCTGCTTGAAGTCTGCCAATCGGGGATGAGCGTCCGCGATGGAAGAGACGCCGAGATCAAGCTCCGCCACGTCGGGGCGCTCCGCCATGCGGTCGACGAGACACACGGTTGGGTAGAACACGATATCGGCTGCGCTGATTCGCTCGCCTCCGAGCCACGGCGAGGACTCCAGCAGGCTGTCGAAGCTCGCGAGTTCCTCGTGCATGGTTTTCGCACGCTCGCGAATATGCTCGGCGCGCTCGCTCGCCTGGCCCCTGAACAGCGGCGCCATGACCTCTCCTGCGGCTTTCCCGACGTAGTTCTCGTGCTCGTAGAACCGCTGTGCGATCTGACCGGCTTCGGCCGCGGTCTCCCCAAACAGCGGCGGCGTGGGGACCTTGCGATCGATGTACGTGATGATCGCGAGAGACTCGGTCACGACCGTGTCGCCGTCGACGAGTGCAGGCACCTTTCCCCGAGGGGACAGCGCCAGGTACTCGGGCGACTTGTGCTGCTTCTTGGAGAACTCGAGCAGCTCGTCCTCGAACTCGACCTCCTTGATGATCAGCGCCAACATCGCGCGCCATGAGAACGGACTGCCGCTTCCCCAGTAGAACTTCATGCGACGCGAAGGTACTCCGCGGTGCAGTCTTCCGTTACGGGGGGAACCGGATCAGCTCGCGAGTTCCCACTGCGCGGGCCCGTCGAAGAGGGCCCCAAACGTGTCCTCTTCGGCGTTGACCCACACGACCTTCGTCTGAAACACCGCGACCCTGGCCAGGCGTCCGTCGCCCAGTCGGACGCGAATGCTAACGAGGTCGCCGGGCTCGACGCCTCGTTGGCCCGACACTCTGAGTCCGCCCGCACTGATGTCGATGATCCGACCTTCGCCGGTTTCGGCGCCCTCTTCCCCGATGCTCGCCGAGAACTGGCAGGGCAGCCGGGTCCAGCGACGACGGTTTGCCTTGTTGCGATGTGTCTCGCGGAGCACCCCTTCGAGGCGCCGGAGGTTCTCGCGATCCTGAATCTTGAGCAGCGCGCCTCCGCTTTCTTTCGCCCGCAGTTTGAGCAGGCGAACCACCGCGTCCAGGGTGCGGAGCGCGGCCTCGTGGCCGACGTCCTCGCCGTCTGGTGGCTGGCTGGCCGTCGGTTCGTGGTCTATCGCGTCGCTGGTTGCGGCGACCGGAGGCTCCGGGATGGGCTGCGCGCGCGGAGGTTCGGCCTGCAGCGAGCCGGGAATCGGGGTGTTGACGCGCTGCGAGCGGGGATCGAGCGGCACCGTCGCCAGATTCATCCCCGGCCCGAGCGATGCGAGCGGTGGCTTCTCGACCGGGGGCTCGATCCTGGCTGCCGGGGGCTCAGCCTTGGCGACCGGCGCCTCGACTCGAGCGACGGGAGCCTCGACCTCAGCGGCGGGGGGCTCGACATCCTCGCCGTCGGTCTCGGGCTCCTCCGCCTTCTCGTGAAGGCTCCACTCCAGCTCACCAGGCATGGGGGTTGGCAGCCGTACGGCGCGCTCCCGCTGATCGCGAAGGTAGGCGGGCTCGGGTTCTCCTGAGTTCGGCGTCGCTGGGGGCTCGCTACGCGGCGCCTCCTGTTCGACCGGTGCTGGCCGCCCGGGTCGTTCAGTCTGCTGCTCCGAGGGGCGCTCGGGCACCTGTGCGGCGACGAGCTCTTGCGTCGCTCGTTGGGCCGGCATGTCCTGCGTGGCGGAGGTGAGGATCTCCTTGGCCATCCGCCGCTTCACAGCGGTCGCGCCCATGGTGTCCTTTGTGGTCAGCTTGTTGAGAAAGATGGCCGAGGTCAGGACGCGACCCTTGAGCTGGTCGATGACGTACTCGGAGACCCCGATCGAAACCTTGTCGCCCGTACGGAGCGCTCTGCGCACAACCTTGAGGCCATGCACGAAGGTTCCGTTGTGACTGCCAAGGTCTTCGAGGAGAACCTCATCGGCGGTCACGAGGATTCGCGCGTGCTGTCGCGACACTCTTCGATCCAGAATCTGAATGTCCGCGCTCGCAGAGCGACCGAGGATCACGCTCTCGTTGAGAACGTAGATCGCATGGGCGTGGGCCCCACGGACCCCCTTCAGCACCCAGTTCGTCTTGCCGAACATCCGTAATCCCCGCTACCCAAAGGATAGGTCGGGAGAACGAAAAGAGAAATCGCGACTAGCGAGTTCCGACGCGAACCGAAGTGGGGACGATCTGCACCGTGATGGTGTGCCCGTCGGCCTGGAGTTTTTCGGTGACCCGGCCGAAAGAGGCTGTGCGGCTCGCCAGCTCACCGCCATCGCGGCTGTAGCGGAGCTCGGCGCCACCGTCTCCGGCGGAGATGTCGATGGTGTGCCGGTGAAGGTCGCTGATGACCTCGAACGAGGCGTCGTCGCCCATGCGGATCGCGCGCGTCTTGGCGCGGTACACGCGACCGTTGGCTTCGCGGACCGTCACTTTCACGACCGCGACCGCGAATTCCGCAGATTCGGCCGCCTGGGCGGTCGCAACAGGGCTACCGACGAACGTCGCAGCGCTCAAGGTGGCTCCAAGGATCCATGCGAACGCTTTGTGGTGACGATGTCGGCTCATGTCGGCTTACCCCGCACTCAATATGACACCTGATCCCCCGGGTTGTCCGGTCACATCGATATCATTGCGTGGAATTTCCACGGGCGGAGCGGGATCGCTCTCGGGACGCGCGATTTAGCCTTCTTGATCCACGCCGATGCCGGGGTCGGCCTCGGGCGCGCCTGCAACACCCGTGGCGTGCCAATGAGCGGCGGTCGCTGCGAGCTCGTCCACCTGGTAGCGGTGGTACATGCTCGCCTGACGCCAAGCGAGCAGGGCCGAGGCGACCAAGAGCAGCGCGAGCGCCGCGGTCACTGGGGCGGGGGCTCCAACATCCCAGATGGGCAGCAGCCACAGCAGCGCCGCGAAACCGATGCCGTCGTACGCGGCGCCAAGGATCCAGTAGCGGCGGACCAGCGAGTAGGTCTCGCGCAGGCCGGCTTCGGTGCGAACCAGAACCCACAGTCGGCTGTAGAGGGCATCGGGTTGGTCGGCGTACCGCGCAAAGTCGCTGACGCGGCCGAGGTCGTGCTCGATGTAGAGCTCCGCCATGCGCCGGGCGTTGTTGTGGCCCTCGAGCATGGGCAGGCGCTCGAGCCCTTTGCGCCGAACAGCTCGGCCCAACGCATAGGTGACCAGGCCAAGAATGTAGGCGGCGATGACCGCCACCAGTGCGCGGTCGGCCGACAGCCCCTCGGGGATGGCAACCCCGTTTTGAGACAGCCAGACCAGGAACGCGCCCAGGGCCGCCGAGCCGGCGACGAAGAACGACAGGTCAAAGACGTCCAGGACGTCGGCAAGCTTCTCGGCAAACTTGCCGGCGGCTTCAGCGAGGCTCCCCATGGAAGCCGTCAGGGTACACGCGGCCCACCGCAGGAATCACCTTTGTGGCGGGTGAGGTCATGGCCGCGCGCACAGCCCTGAACGTGCGGGGGGTCGCCCAGAGCGTGGCAGACTCCCGGCCGTGGGTGAGTCTCCATCGCTTCCCGACGACCGGTACATCCCGGTGCGGATCGAGACGTTGATGGCCGAGATCGCGGACGAACCGGGCCGCTTCGGCGAAGTTGCGGAGACCATCGAGTCCTTGGAGCTGGCATTCGAGTACGCGGTCCGGCAGGAGACCGCCGCGTTTCGGCGGATGGTCAGTCGCCGGTACGAGCCGTTCAACCCCGCGCGCGAGACGATCGCACACGCGGAGGACCCACAGGACGAAGAGCGCATCAATTCGCTTCGGGAGATGGTCGCGTACCTGCTCGACAAGGCGAACTACGAGCCGCTCGAAGAGGGACAGCTCGAAGAAACGCTGCACCTGGCCAGCACCCACGGGATGAGGATCCGCGTGAATCCCGACCGGATCGCGTTTCTCGACCTGTCTGTGAGAGGCAGGTCGAAAACCACCCGCACCGTCCGAACCTGGCGGCACCCGTTCTCCGGAGAAGAGCGAACGATCGAGATCTTTCGCCGGCTCGCGGTCGTGTTTCGGCCGTCCGACGAGGCCCGCGTCAGCCTCAAACTGTTTCGCGAGATTCCCCTGGAAGACGTGGAGGCGCTGCTGCCCCATGCCGAGCCCCAGATGACGCGACTGGACAAGCTCAAGATCGTGGGCGGCGGTCTCGGGGCGCTCGGTGGGATCGCAACCAAGCTGTGGGCGGTGCTCATCAACGGTGCTGCGATTGCCTCGGGGTTCATGTGGGCGGCGACCGTGGCGATGGTGGGGCTGTCGATTCGCTCGATCCTCGGGTACCGCCACGCCAAGAAGGTCCGGTCGTCCCAGATGACCCATCATCTGTACTTTCAGAACGTGGCGAACAACGCGGGCGTGCTCGATCAGCTCCTCGCGAGCATTGGGCACGAAGAACTCAAGGAGGCGCTCATCGGGTATGCGGTGGTGTCTTCGGACGACTCCATCGACGACATGGCTTCGTTCGAGGCGGCGGCCGAGGCCTGGCTGAAGGAAGCCTTCGGGGTGCGGGTCGACTTCGACGGCGCCGATGCTCACGAGTCGCTCACGCGGATGGAGCTGTGGGCCGATGCGGAGGCGTGGACGCTGGTGCCGCCGAAGGAGGCGATCGAGCGCCTCGACAAGCGTTGGAGAACGCGAACCGGCGCCGACTATCACGTGAACGAGTGGCGCAATCGGGGATGAGGTGAGCTCGCTTGCTCAAGTTGAGCAACAGCTGCTGGAGTTGCGCAACGCGAGCCAACGGCGCGCGGGGAAGTGTCCGGAATTGTAAGCCCGTGAGGTGGCCGTGGTCCTGCACTGATCCCCGACATGGAACGGGCGCAGGACACGATCGCTGATGAGAGCTGCGGATCTCAGGACGAGCCGTTGGCGTTCGAGGCCGGTCAGACGCTGGGCCGCTACGTGACGCTCGACCTGCTGGGGGTTGGCGGCATGGGGCAGGTGTTCTCCGCCTACGACACGGTGTTGGGTCGCAAGGTTGCGCTCAAGGTCCTTCGGTACCCCGCGGGAGAAGACCGTCCGCGGCTCGTTCGCGAGGCCCAAGCGCTCGCCCGCTTCTCCCACCCCAACGTGGTGTCTGTGTATGACGTTGGCGAGATCGACGGGGAGCTCTTCATCGCGATGGAGTTGGTCGAGGGCTGTGACCTTCGACAGTGGCTCGAGGCTCCCGGTCGGACCGCGGATCAGATCCTCACGGCCTTTCGTGCGGCCGCACGAGGCCTGCAAGCTGCCCACGACGCGGGCATCGTGCACCGCGACTTCAAGCCGGACAACGTGCTCATCGGCCGTGACGGTCGGGTCTGCGTGACCGACTTTGGGCTGGCGATCCGGACCGACGAGGTGCAGTCCTCCGCGGACGTAGACCCCAGTTCCAGCTCGAGTTCGGACCGGCTGACCGAGGCCGGCATGGTGATGGGCACGCCCGCATACATGCCGATCGAGCAACACCTCGGGCTTCCGACCGACGTGCGAAGCGATCAGTTCTCGTTCTGCGTCGCCTTGTACGAAGCGCTGTACCGGGTGCGGCCGTTCGAAGGGGAGACCGGGCGCGACCTGGTGATGGCGATCAAGCATGGCGAACTCCGGAACGTACGCAGCGCCGAGGTGCCGCGATCGGTCCACGCAGCGATCATGCGAGGGCTATCGCCCCGCCGGCGGGATCGGTTCGGCTCGATGCTGGAGCTGCTCGAAGCGCTTCGGCCGAAGCCGCCTCGAGTTCGCGTCAGCCTGTCTCTTATACACATCTCCGAGCCCACGAGACCTCTCTACATCTCGTA